>DATLOQ010000094.1:0-17222 GCA_035536235.1 Mycobacteriales bacterium | reverse complement strand
GGCACTCCCCCGCCGCCCGAGGCGATCACGACGTGGCCGGCCTGGATCACCTGGAGCAGCGGCTCTTCCTCGACCAGCCGCTGCGGCTGCGGCGATGCCACCACGCGACGCCACCTCTTGTCGCTCATGATCTGGAAGACGGATCCGGTCTCGTGGGCGATCCGCTGCGCGGTCGGGCGGTCGTACGACGGACCGACGGGCTTGGTCGGCCGTCGAAACGCCGGGTCACGGCCGTCGACGACCACTTGAGTCACCAGGCAGAGCACCGGGACGTGCAACCCCCGGGCGCGCAGGGCGTTGTCGAGGGCCTGCGCGAGCAGGTAGCCGATCTGACCCTGGCTCTGCGCCCCGCAGACGTCCATCGGCATCGCCGGGATCTCCGGCGCCGCAGCCTCCTGCTGCAGCAGGATCCTCCCGATCTGCGGGCCGTTGCCGTGGGTCACCACCAGGCTGACGTCGGCGGCGACGAGGGCCGCGAGGTGCTCGCACGTCGCGGCGAGCGCCGTGCGCATCTCTTCGGCCGAGCCGGACGCGCCACCTGGGGACAGCGCATTGCCGCCGAGCGCCACCACCACCCTCATGGTCGCGACCCTATGGGGCGCGCCCCGCGCAACGGCGCCGCCTCACCGACCGCGGGACACACAACTGGGCCAGTAGGCACCCCAGGGCCAGCCGGTCGTGGGTGGCCGCGGCGAGTCGAGACTCAGTTGTGTGGCTGTGCGGTCGCTGGAGCTCGTTCCTTGGCACAGCGTCGGGACGGTCAGGGGCGGCGGGCGAGGTCCGCGGCGCCGACGAGACCGGCCTCGTTGCCCAGCTCGGCGACCCGGACCTCGGCCGGCGTGCGATGCGCACCGCCTGTCAGCCGAGCGGCGTACGCCGACCGCGCAGGCGCAAGCAGCAGCTCGCCCGCGTCGGCGACCCCGCCCCCCACGACGAAGACGGACGGGTCGAGCACGGCCGCGAGGTCGGCCAGCCCTTCGCCCAGCCAGCGGCCGACGTCAGCGAAGCACTCCACCGCAACGGGGTCGCCGGCCTCTGCCGCCTCGGTGACCTGAGCGCCTTCGATCTTCACCGGGTCGCCGCCGCCGAGCTCGAGCAGGACCCGGGCGCGGGACGGCTCGGCGGCAGCACGTTCGCGCGCCAGGCGCACCAGCGCGTTGCCGCTCGCATACTGCTCCCAGCACCCCCGCTGCCCGCAGGGGCAGGGTAGACCGTCACGCACGACGGTCATGTGGCCCGCCTCGCCAGCCATCCCGTGGCCACCGCGGTAGAGGGCTCCGTCGAAGACGATGCCGGTGCCGATGCCGGTGCCGGCCGTCACCAGCACGACATGCGGCTCGCCGCGGGCGGCGCCGAAACGATGCTCGGCCCACGCCGCGGCGTTGGCGTCGTTCTCGATGACCACCGGCACGTCGATGGTCTGGGCGAGCCGGTCCCGGAGCGGCTCGTCCCGCCAGGCCAGGTTGGGCGCGTAGACCACCCGGGCCCGCTCGGCATCCACCCAGCCGGCGGCGCCGACACCAACCGCCACCACGTCGGGGTGGGACTCGCGCAGCTCGGCGACGACCTCACCCACGAGCTCGACGATCTCGCCCGGCGAGTAACTCGGCGTCGGGCGCTTGGTGCGCGCGAGCACCCGCCCGTCACTGTCCACGACCCCGGCCGCCACCTTCGTCCCGCCGACGTCGACGCCAATGGTCGGTCCTGCCAGTCGTGGCTCGGCAGCTGTCTCTGCCGATGGCGGCTCTGCGGCCGATCGGGTCACCGGATGTCGATGCGCTCGACGGCGGGCCCAGGCCGCCCTCGACCCGTGTGCGAGTGCGTCTCGACCGCCGCTCGGGCCGCGTGCAGGAGCGACATCGCCGCGGAGCTCAGGTGCTCGAAGACCTCGGGGCGCGTAGTGCGCACCAGTGACAGCGCCTGGCAGAGTGGGCAGAACCGACATTCCAGCGCCGCCGCCCCGGCCGGCTCAGCTGACGCACCGGTCGACGGCTCCTGGTGCGCGTCGCGCCACCACGACTCGGCGGCGGCGAACAACCGGGTGGCTTCCTCGGACATGCTGCCGACCGGCTCGGTCATGACCCGGTCCACTGGTCGGGGTCGAGACAGAACTCGACGCGGAGCGTCGCGTCCACGAGCTCAGCACCTTCGACGACGCAGCGACGCAGCACGCTCGGCAGGGACAGCACGCGCCGGTGAGCCCCGACGGTCACCACGAGCTCGTCACCGCGGCGCACGAGGTCCAGGTCGCGCTTGTCCGCCAGCGGCAGCGTCAGCACCAACGTGAAATGGCCGTCGTCGCCGCGCTCGACCGAGATCGGCTCCGGTCCGACGGGCAACGCAAAGACGTCGGCGTCAGCGTAGGTGTCGGCGGCAAATGCAGCGAGCTCCGAGAGCCCTACCGGCTCCCCTGCGCGATAGGCCGCTCGATAGATCGGCAGCGGCGCGAAGGACTCCTCGACTTCGGCGAGCACGTCGCGC
Organism: Mycobacteriales bacterium; assembly: GCA_035536235.1. Classification (GTDB taxonomy): domain Bacteria; phylum Actinomycetota; class Actinomycetes; order BP-191; family BP-191; genus DATLNF01. The sequence continues at coordinate 14,741 of DATLOQ010000094.1, read as the reverse complement.
TGCGCCGCCACCCAGCCCGCTCGCCACACGTCCTCACCGCCGGAGGGGAAGACCCGGTTGGCGATGACCGCGTCCACGCGATAACCGTAGAGCGAGAGCGACGTCAGCGTACGGCGCGCCTCTGCGAGCACCATGGTCTCGGGGGTGAGCACGAGGCGGATCGAGCTCACGGTGGGGTCGGTGAGCACCGCGTGGACCTCACCCAGCTCGGCGTGCAGCCGGGTGATCGCGTCGAAGACCGAGTCAGCAGGCAGCGGCGCACCGCCGAGGCGGCCCAGCACCGGACGCAGCGCGCGGACCACCCGACGCTCCATCGGGAGGACCCGGTCCATGTACCAGCCGAGCGCCTCGGGCAGCGCGAGCAAGCGCAACGTTTCAGCAGTAGGTGCACAGTCGACGACGAGCAGGTCCCAGGGACCCTCGGCGATCTGCCGACGTACCTCGAGCAGCGCCAGAACCTCCTCGGCACCAGGGAGGACGGTGAGCTCCTCCGCCTCCATCGGGTCGACGCCGGCCCTGTCCAGCAAGGTGATGAGGTAGTCCTGCACCTCACGCCAGGTCTGCTCGAAACGACGCTGCGCGTCGACCTGCTGGCCGTAGAGCCCGGTGTCGATCTCCGTCGGCTCGGGCCCGAGGGGGATGCCGACCGCGTCGGCGAGGGAGTGCGCGGAGTCGGTGGACAGCACGAGCGTCTTCAGCCCGCGGTTGGCCGCCAGCGTCGCGGTCGCCGCCGCGGCAGTCGTCTTGCCCACGCCGCCCTTGCCGGTGAACAGCAGTACGCGCATGGCGGGCGGACTCCTTACGTCAACTCGTGGGCAGGAACCTAGGCTATCCACCCGGTGGCCGGGCGGGTCCGGCGGGTCTCGCCTGGTGCGTCAGGCGCCGGCCTCGACGCGCTTCTTCAGCTCCTTCAGCGCGGTGTCCATGATGACCTTCTCCGCCTTGCGCTTGAACATGCCCAGCATCGGGATGCCGAGATCGACGGCGAGGACGTAGGTCACCTCGGTGGTGCCGTCACCGCGGTCGCGCAGCGTGTACGAGCCGTCGTTCTGCTTCAGGGTGCCCGAGATGACCGCCCACTCGACCTTGTCGTCGCCGTACCAGGTGTAGCCCAGGTCGTACTCCGCCTTCACCACGCCCGCGTCGAGGACCCAGTGCACGACCTTGCCACGGCCGTCGGCACCGAACTCGACCACCTCGATGCGCTTGATGAACCCGGCCCACTCCGGATAGCGGTCGAAGTCGGCGATGACCGCCATGATCTCGGCCTGACTCGCGGCGATGGTGATCGTGGACGTGGCCTGGTCAGCCATAGGTGCTCCTCGGGGCGGGCGGTGCGTGGGGCGGAGGCTACTGCTTCACCACTGCACCGCGTACGGCGTGCCGTGGCCGCGGAAGTACCCGACGTTGACGCACTCGGTGCGCCCGATGGTCATCCGAGCGACGAGCGGGTTGTGCACATGGCCGAAGAGGCACAGGTCGGGCTGCGTCTCGTGGATCGCGTCCAGTACGGCGATGCTGCCGCGCTCGTGTCGATTGGCGAGGGTGTCGTAGAGGAGGTCGTCGACCTGCGGGGGGATGTGGCAGCACAGCACGTCCACCGTGCCGACGGCGGCGACCTTCGCGGCGTACTCGTCGTCGGGGATCTCCATCGGCGTGCGCATCGGGGTCTGCAGCCCGCCACCGACGAAGCCGAACGTGCGCCCGCCGATCTCGACGACCTCACCGTCGAGCAGGGTGATCCCGTCATGGAGGTAGTCGGGGTAGAGGTGTGGCAGATCGACGTTGCCATAGGTGAGGTAGGTCGGTGTCGGGAACGCGGCGAACATCTCGGCGTACTGCGCCCGAATCGCCTTCTCCAGCGTCTCCCACCGGTCCCCGCCGTGCGCCGCCCACAGCCGTTGGCTGAAGTCCCGTGCCTCGTCGAAGCGCTGAGCGGTACGCAGCTCGACGAGCTCGCGCACTGCGTCAACGCCGAAGAGGTCGGACATGATCCCGGAGTAGTCGTCGTAGTCGATGAAGTGGATCAGGTCGCCCAGGCAGACCAGTGCGTCGGCGTCGCCGAGGGCCCGCTCCAGCGCGCCGGTGGCACCGTGGACGTCGCTGACGACGTGCACCTTCACCAGACACCGCTCGGCACTGGCTGACCGCTCGTCACCCTGCGAGGGTACGTCGACCGCAGGGACCAGGGGTAGATCAGCCGCTGGGCGGGGCGACCGGCTGGCCGGCGGGCACCTCGACCGGCACCAGGACGTCACCGGAGGGCTCTGGGGGACCCGGGTCCGAACTGGTCACCACGCTGAGCAGGGCGATGGCGCACATCACGAGTACGACGATGCCCGTCGCCGCGAGCAGCCGGGTCTGGCGGGTGCCGGGCAGGCTGGGAGCTGCTTCCCGCAGCGGCGCGCCGAAGGCGATGCCGCAGCCGGCGCACTCGCTGAGCTCGAAGTCGTTGCGAGCGCCGCACTCCAGGCACGGCCACCCGGTGGGGGCCGGTGGTTCCTCGACGTCCCCGTCACCTGGGTCCAACAGGCCCAGCGAACCCACGGCCGCCGGCTCCACGAGCGACGGAGCTGGGATCGAAACGGATGAGGCCGTCGCGATGACGGGGGGCGGTGGGCGCAGGTCGGCGTAGCAGAGCCCGCACCAGTCGGCGTCGGCGCGGATGACACCACTGCACTGAGGACATCGGAACGCGGACAAGCTCACCTCCCAGGGGCGTAGCGGCCTCTTGCATATCGACGCAGCTGCACCAGCACCTTTAGCCCGTTCGGCCCAGTCCCGCTGCCCGCCCGGATTCGAGAGAGTCCTTCAGCGCGTTCATGCCCGCCTTCACCCGGTGCACGTGGCGGGTGCGAGCCCGGATCGACCGGCGTACGAGGGCCCGCGGCGCGCCGGTGATCGCCTCGGTGGCACTACCCCGTCGGGTGAGGTCGGCGCGCAGGTAGTAGTGCACGATCGCGCCGTCGCCCCACGGCTGCACCCAGAGCTCGCTGCTGCCCGCCAGCGACCCCGTCACCGTGAAGCGCAGGCCCTCATCGCCACGGTCCATGAAGACGGTGAGCTCGAGGCCCGGGAAGAGCCTCGCCCACAGCGCCTCGTCATGCAGAGCGACGGCCACGTCGGCCGGCGCGGCCACGATGAACGTCTCGTCGATCAGGTCCACCATCGGCATGATGGCAAGTATCCGCCGGCGGGCGCGCGAAGAGCACGCACCACGCTGGCGAGATACCTTCTGGCCGAGCCCGCCTGCCGCGGGCCCCACGTCCAACCCTCGAGGAGCCCTCTGTGCAGGAGTACACCGGGCGCGGTGTCGTCGCCGCACCCACGACAGGCAGCCTCGTCGACATGGTCTGGGACAACGAGGCGAGCCACCCCAACGCAGTGCTGTTCAGCCGCCGTACCCAGCAGGGGTGGGCGGATGTCACCTGCCGGCAGTTCGCCGAGGAGGTCCGCAAGGTCGCCGGGGGCCTGGCCGCTGCCGGAGTCCACGTGGGCGACCGGGTGGCACTCATGTCCAAGACCCGGTACGAGTGGACGCTCTGCGACTTCGCGATCTGGGCGGCCGGCGGGGTCACGGTGCCGATCTACGAGACCTCGAGCGCAGAGCAGGTGCAGTGGATCCTCAGCGACTCGGCTGCAGTGGCGGTCATCGTGGAGTCCGCCGCCCACGAGGCGCTCGTCGCGGAGGTGCGCAGCTCGCTGCCCGCGCTCAGCAACGTGTGGACCATCGACAACCTGGGCATCGACGCCCTCAAGGCCGCCGGTCAGAGCGTGACGAAGGCGCAGCTGCAGGAGCGCTACTCGCAGCTCACGCCCGACACCCTCGCCACGATCATCTACACCTCGGGCACCACGGGCCGGCCCAAAGGCTGCGAGCTGACCCACGGCAACTTCATCTTCGACCTGGCATCGACCAGCGGCTACCTCGAGGAGTTCTTCAACGACGAGGGCTCCACGCTGCTCTTCCTGCCACTGGCCCACGTCTTCGCCCGGCTCATCCAGCTGGGCTGTGTCCGCAACCGGACCCGGATGGGTCATACGGCGGACGTCAAGAACCTGCTGCCTGACCTCGCGGTCTTCCAGCCGACGTTCATCCTCTCGGTGCCGCGCGTGTTCGAGAAGGTCTACAACGCCTCGAAGCAGAAGGCGCATGCGGACGGCAAGGGCGCCATCTTCGATCGCGCTGAAGCGGTCGCTGTGGAGTACAGCCAGGCGTTGGACACCGGCACGGTCGGGGTCGCCCTGCGCGTGCAGCACAAGCTCTTCGACAAGCTCGTCTACAGCAAGCTGCGGGCGGCACTTGGCGGCCGGGCCCGGTACGCCGTCAGCGGTGGCGCTCCGCTCGGTGCGCGCCTGGGTCACTTCTTCCGTGGCATCGGCGTCGTGGTCTGCGAGGGCTACGGGCTGACCGAGACCTCGGCCGGAGCCACCCTCAACGCGCCGGGCAACATCAAGATCGGCACCGTCGGGCGGGCCATCCCCGGCACCTCGGTGCGGATCGCCGACGACGGCGAGATCCTGCTCAAAGGCGGCAACGTCTTCCGCGGCTACTACACCCACCCGGCCGCGACAGCCGAGGCGATCAGCGACGGCGGCTGGTTCCACTCAGGGGACATCGGCGACCTCGACTCGGACGGCTTCCTCACCATCACCGGGCGCAAGAAGGAGCTGATCGTCACTGCCGGCGGCAAGAACGTCGCCCCCGCGGTGCTCGAGGATCGCCTCCGGGCTCACCCGCTGGTCAGCCAGTGCATGGTGGTCGGGGACAACAAGCCGTTCATCGGCTGCCTCGTGACCATCGACCCGGACGCGCTCGCGGCCTGGGTCTCCCAGGCCGGCAAGCCGGCGAGCACGTCGGTCTCGGACCTGGTGGACGACCCGAGTCTGCGCGCGACGATCCAGGGTGCTGTCGACGAGGCGAACAAGGCGGTCTCGGCCGCGGAGGCGATCAAGAGCTTCCGAATCCTGCCGGTCGACTTCACCGAGGAGGGCGGCCAGCTGACCCCGACGCTGAAGCTCAAGCGCAATGTGGTGATGAAGGACTTCGGCGCCGATGTCGAGGCGATCTACGCCTGACCTGCGGGCTGAACAACACTGCCCGGGTCACCGACCGGCGCCACCCCCCAGCGCGCCGCGCAGCCGAGTCGTGAGCACGTCCCACCGCCACTCCCGCTCGACCCAGGCGCGTCCCCGCGCCCCCATCTCCGCCGCCCGGGCCGGGTCGGCAAGCAGCTCGACCACCGCTGCCGTCACGGCGCTGAGCGACTCGCCGGACACCACGAGTCCCGTCGTGCCGTCCTGCACCGCCTCCGGGGCGCCGCCGGACCGGCCCGCGACGACCGGGAGCCCGGCGGCAGCGGCCTCGAGGTAGACGATGCCGAGGCCCTCGACGTCGAGCCCGCCGAGGCGGGTGCGACATGGCATGGCGAAGACGTCCCCGGCGGCATAGTGCGCGGGCAGCGCCGCCCAGGGCACTGAGCCGGTGAACCTCACGTGGTCGGCGACGCCGTGCTCGACGGCGAGCCGCCGCAGGCGGGGCAGATCCGGACCTCCGCCGACGAGCAGCAGAGCTGCCCCCGGCACCGCCCGCCGAGTCTGGCTCAGCGCCCGGATGAGCATGTCCTGGCCTTTGCGCGGCACCAGCCGAGAGACGCACACGATGACCGGCCGCGATCCCAGCCCGTGCTGACGGCGTACGTCGTCGCGGCCCTGCCCTGGCCGGAACAGGTCCGTGTTTACCCCGGACGGCAGCCGCTGCAGGTCGGTCAGACCGCCGAGCGCCGGCCGGAGACGGGCGGCGGTGAAGTTCCCGAGATACGTCATCACGTCCACGGTGCGGGCGACCCGGCGCAGCGCCTGGCGAGCCGCGGGGAGGCGGGCCCAGCCTATCTCGTGACCGTGCGTCGATGCCACGAACCGGCCCGCGACGTCGCGCAGCGGAGCGGCCAACAAGCCGAGGGGCACGGCGGCGCCGAACCACACCGTGTCGCAGCCCTCGGACCGGGCTACCTTCCGCGCTCGGTGCAGCACATCGCGCGTCGGCAGCATGAGCGAGGTCCGGTGCCGGACGACGGGGAAGCGCTGCGCGGCGTCAAACGACCGATCGCCATCCCACCGCGGCGCGTAGACGACGATCTCGTCGGCCGGCAGATGTGAGACGAACCCCTGCACGTACTGCTGGATGCCACCGGGGCGCGGGGGGAAGTCGTTGGTGATGCAGAGCGCCTTCACGGTGCCTGGAGCGCAACAGGGGGCCGCCGATCCGCTCGCTCTGCCCAGGCCCGGGCGAGGGCGATCCGCTCGGGCGCGGAGGGGTGCGTGGCGAAGAGCAGGTAGAGCACTCGGTTCGGCTCCAGGTCGGACAGGTTGGCCAGCGCGAGCCGCCGCTCCGTCGCGACGAAGGTGGCCACGTCCTCGGTGAGCTCGAGTGAGTGCAGGTCCGCGCGAGCCTCCACCCGCCGGGACACCAGCGTCTGGACCGGAGCGGTCATCAGCGAGAGCGCAGTCACCGCGAAGGCTACGAGCGCCAGGCTTCTGGGGTCGGCCAGTGTGGTCACACCAGCGCGGCGCAGCAACGGCGTCCAGGAGAACAGGAGGTAGAGCAGCGGCATCGCGGCCGCCACAGCGAGGGCTCCCACGAGGGTGCCGTCGCGTACGTCGTTCTCGACCACGTGACCCAGCTCGTGCGCCACGACGAGACGGACCTCCTGCGGAGTGGCGCTTTCCAGCAGGGTGTCGAATACGACGATGCGCCGGGTCGCCCCGATGCCGGAGACGTAGGCGTTGAGTGCGGTGGTGCGTCGCGACGCATCGGCGACCAGGACGTCATCGACCGCGACCCCGTCGCGCTCGGCGAGCTCTAGCAGTGACGTGCGCAGCTCCCCCTGCGGCAGGGAGGTGAACCGGTTGAAGAGCGGCTCGACGACGAGGGGGTAGCCGAACGACGCGACGACGACCAGACCCGCCCCGGCCACAGCCGCGCCGACCCACCAGCGGTCCGGCGACCAGCGTACGACGGCGTAGAGAGTGAGCAGTGCCACCGACAGCACCGCGACGCCCACCGCCGTCGATTTGGCGACGTCGAGTGCCCAGCCGGCCCAGTCCTGGTTGGACAGGCCGAAGCGCCGGCGGACTGTTTCCGCCCGCATCGCGAACGGCAGTCGGGTCAGCCGGAGCAGCACGGTCACTGCAAGGACGCCCAGCACGACGGTGATTTGCCATCGGTCGCCACCGAGGCGGGCAACCGAAGCGACGAGGCGGGCCCCCCAGGAGGTGAGGCCCAGCAGGCCGCTGGCCGCGAGGCCGACGGCCAGGGCGGTCAGCGCCGGCGGACGCAGTGCGTCGTGGAAGTCGACCTCCCGGCGTATCTCGGCCGCGGAGAAGTCCCGGGTGGCATCCGGCGATGCTGCGGCGGCCAGCGGGCGCCCCGGCGTGGTCGTCACCAGCACCGCGACCAGCGCGGCGCCGAGCACCAGGAAGCCGGCCAGTGCCCAGAGGCGCGGCGACATCAACCGAGCTGCTGGCGCAGGTAGGCGACCCACGCCGCGGTGAATGACTCCGGGGTGGTGGCCAGCACGTCCCGAAATGCCTGGCGCAGGACGACATCCCGCTCGCCGACCGCCGTACCGACCTGGCGGTAGAACCGGACCAGGTCGGCCGCGCTGGTGCGCTCGGCGATGAGCCGGGCGGCCAGCCAGGACATCTCGTAGGACTGCGCGAGGCGGGGCGACGTCCCGCGGAACTCCTCATCGCCGGGCAGCGACGTGGGCCCCCGACCGGCCTGCACGTCAGCGCGCAGCTCCCGAGCGGCGCTGCGGGTCGACACCCGAGAGCCGAGGTAACCCACGTAGTCGGCGAAACCCTCGACGAGCCAGGTTGGGCTCGCACCACCGGTCGCGTCGCGCGCAGCGACGTGGGTGATCTCGTGCTGGAGGACCACCTGGCGGCCGAGCGGGCTCAGCCGAGCGAAGTTGGGCGGGTTGACGATGATGCGGTTGCCGACCGTCCGCGGCCCACCGTCCCCCGCGCCGAGCTGAGCCACGGCCACCGCCGCGATCTGCGAGAGGTCGTTGCCCTCGTCGATGAGCGTGCCGAGCTCGGCCTGTGTCTCAGGCACCAGGACCACTACGCGCCGCGCCCAGTCGGCTCCCCACACCCCGGTCACGCGAGGCTCGGCCGCCTCGACCAGCCGGGCAATCTGCACGAGGAGGGGCCGGCGGCCGCGTCGACCTAGGACGAGTGCGCGTCTGTTCTGCACGACCTCGACGGGACCGAAGTCCCACAGCTCGCGGTCGGTCGCCAGGTTGGGGACACCAGGGAAGTCGTCGTCGTTGCCGATCCGCCAGACATCGCCGCGCCGGACGAAGGTGAAGAAGTGGGCCGCCGCCGTCGGCTGGTCGTCGAACCCCTTCAGCTGGTAACGCAGGACGACCTGGGGCACCCACGTCTCGGCCTGGTAGTAGCCGAGGAAGCTCTCGATGTAGGGCGACTCGCGGTCGGCGTCGAGCTCGTAGACCCACGACCCGACGGGCACCTGGGCAAGGGCGTCGAAGACCTTGCCCTGCCGGAGGCGGAACGCGCTGGCTGCCGGGTCGATCCCGGCGAGGAAGAGCGACCGGTTGCGGGTCAGCACAGCGCGGGCGCGGTCGTCCAACAGCCTCCGGACGGCACCGGCCCGCTCTTCGAGTGCGACGCGGCGGGCGGAGGCGGCCGCCGTGCTGTTTGCCGGGCCGCGCTGCGCGTCGACGCCGGCGCCGACGCTCGGACCCCGGCGCTCGCGCACGACCACCACGCCGGCGGCGACCTGCGCGACGACGACCGACGCGAGCACAACTGCGATGACCCGGCGCCGGCCCCGGGTCAGCGCGGCGCCGCGCGAGTGTCGTCCCACAACACCGCATCGTACGGGCGGTCCGGTCGTTATGGGCCACCCGCTACCCGGGCCCGCCACGCTGGTGCCGCGTTCGCCTCCGCACTATGCCGCGACACTCGGCGCGGGTCGCCGGCGTACTGCGGAGTTGGCGGGCCTGGCTCTAGCCGCCGGGGAGACCGGACGGAGGCCCGGCCACCTCAGTGGGCCGCGTCGTCAGCGGCGCGAGGGCCCGGCGAGCCAGCCCGATCGCGGCGGTGGAGCGCTCGACCGCGGCGACTCTTCTGCCATCCGCAGAGGTCACGGCCACCCGAGCGGCTTCGAGACGGGGTCGGCCGGGCGCGACGAGCACCGCGTAAGCGTTCGCCGCCTCTTCCCGGGTGCGGTACCAGCCTGCTCGCGCCCGGCGCAGCCACTCGTCGAGCTGCACTCCCAGGTCGGCGTACGCCGGCAGCGCCGTACGGACTGCAGCGGCCAAGGCGCGGGTAGTCGAGACCTCGGCGCGGCCCACCGTCACCACAGACTCGACGAGCCTCCGCTGCGTGGCGTCGAGCTCATCAGTCACGGCCGCGGCGGCCAGGTCGTCGAGGCCCTGCACGAACGCCTCTAGCGCGATGCCGACGTCATTGAGCGCTGGGGCGGAGCGACCGAGAGCGACGTCGGCTGGTCCATCCTGCTGCTGGGCGCCCTGCCGGTCCCCGGCAGCGGCGAGGGCATCCACGGCATCGCGGCGCTGCAACCCGACGAGCACCGCGGTGACCCGCTCCAGCACCGAAGCGCGGCCGTCGTTGACGAGCTCGATTGCATCAGCCAGCCGGTCGAGCGATCCGTCCACCGGCGGCGGCGACGGGGGTGGGCCCGAGGTGTCGCGGGAGCAGCCGCTGACCAGCGCCACCAGCAGTAGCGATGCGACGGCGCCAAGCCTCGACCGGCGCCGAGGATGCCCGGTCGACCCGGGGGTGCTCACCGTGACGCGGGCGAGGACCGCCGACGACGGGACAGGGGCGAATCCACAGAGCCCAGCGCGAGAGCGTAAGCATCGACCGCCTTGAGCTCACGCGAGGCAGGCAGCCACACCCATTCCGCGGACCGCTCGCGGCCCCGGGCAGTGACGGCGATGGAGACGAGCCACGAGCCGTCCTCCCGACGATGGGCTGACCACCGCTCCTCGTCACCGGGCGACACGCCCTTGGCCGCGAGGTTGGCCGACACCGAGTCGCCGAGCGAGGCGGCGGACGGACCCTTCCGAGCGCGGACCAGCACGGCCTGGCGGGCCGCGTCGATGACCTGGGCTCGCTCCGACAGCACGGGGCCGTAGAAGCGGGTGATGCGCTCCACCGGTACGCCGGCGGCGCGGGCCACCTTCTCTGGCGGGTGACCGGCACGCAGCCGGGCCTGGATCTCCTTCGGCGTGAGAGCGCTCTCGGCCGGCGGCGGCGGTGCTGCCTTCGATCCATCGTCGTTCAGCTCGCCGTTGAGCGCCCGCTGCAGACGGGGGCCGACCCGGAGGAGGTAGGAACCTCGTGGCGAGCCCTTCTTCGACGTCAGGACAACGTGGCGGCCGTCGGAGCTGAGCGCGACCACGAACAGCTCGCGCACGGACTCCGCCTTCCGCCTGACGCACCTCAGCTGCCACCCGATCAGATGGCGCGCTCATGGTTGCCTACCCGCACCTCTGGGACAAGCGACGCGCTCGAACGGCGAGCGGCATGGCTAGCTCGCGACGACCTCGTCGGTGGGCCCGGCGAGCTGGAGCGGAGGCACGAGGCCGCTGCGCCCGAGCACTTCCAGCGCCCGCCGCTCGTAGGGGTCGAGCACTACCGGACCGGGCGCGGTGCCGAGCATGACGGTCACCACGCAGTCACCGCACGCATCACCGCGAACGGTGCAGGTGTCGCAGTCGATCAGCAGACCCTCGTCGGGGCGATACAGGTCTCGAGCCATGGGGAAGCCTCGCCTTCGCGGCAGCCGGATGCTGCGTGATGTGCACGCTAGGGCGGGGGTGTGACAAAAACGGATCCGGGGCGGGGGACCAGCTCGACCTGGTCGACGGCATTGCACCACCGGCAGACGGCCCGGTCGACGGTGTCGGTGAGCACCGAGCGCTCCTCGACCACGGGCTCGCCGGCGAGGTCGGCGTGCACGAAGTCCAGCACCTTCAGGGTCCGTGAGACGTCGAAGCGCGTGAGGTTGCCGCACGCAGTGCAGCGCCACCGAGTGGTCGCATCGGGCAGCGGCACGGGCATAGGTCCTCCCTCGGGTTCTCTGTCAGGCGTTTCTCGATGATCAAAGGTGCGACTTTCAGTCCAAACCCCGAGAACCATGCCATTGATCACCGGAGGGGGCGGGCTGGCTCACGCGCGGGTGAGGGCGGGCACGCGGATTGGGTCGGGGAGGCCGAGCAGCGCCCGCGCTTCGGCGGGGCTGGCGACTCGCCGGCCTTCGGCCTCTGCTAGCCGTGCCGCCTGCGCGACCAGCTCACCGTTGCCAGAAGCCTTAGCACCCCCGGGGAGGGTGAAGTTGTCCTCCAGCCCGGTGCGCACGTTGCCACCTAGTGCGGCGGCCTGGCTGATCAGATCCCACTGCTCGGTGGAGATGCCGATGACCTCCCACGTGCTGTGCTCCGGAGCCCGCGCCGCCATGTGCGCGAGGTTCGACGGGTGCGCCGAGATGCCCCCGACCACGCCGAGGATGAAGGAGAACTGGATCGGCGGGCGAAGCAGACCGGCCTCGATGAGCGGGTAGACGCTCTCGACGTGGCCCACGTCGAAGCACTCGCACTCCGGCTTCACGCCGACCTCGTTCATCCGCTCGAGGAGGTAGGTGATGTCCTTGAACGAGTTCTCGAAGACGAAGTCGAAGACCCAGGCCTTGCGCGAGCTCGACCACTTCGCGTAGTTCATCGAGCCCATATTCAGCGCGCCGAGCTCCGGCTTGAGCTCAACCACGTGCCCGACGCGCTCCGCCATCGGGATGCCGATGGTGCCGGTGGAGTAGTTGATGACGATGTCGGGCACCTCGGCGACGATCGCTGCCGTGATCGCCCGGTAGTCCTCGACTGCCACGCTCGGCGTGCCGTCCGGGCGACGGGCGTGGATGTGTACGACGGACGCCCCCGCGTCGTACGCCTCCCGTGCTTGTGCGGCGTACTCCTCTGGCGTGTAGGGGATCGCTGGGTGCTGCGTCTTGTTGGCCACCGCCCCGGAGATCGCGTTGGTGATGATGCACGCATCGCGCAGGCTCATACCGGGGTGACTCCTCGCTTACGTGGTGGCCGCTGCAGCACCTTGCCCGCTGCGACGGTGAGGCCGTGGATGATGTGGCGGCGGGTGTCAGCCGGGTCGATGAGGTCGTCCACCAGCGCCATCCGAGCCGCTAGGTAGGGGTCGATGGAAGCCCGAATGCCCGCCACGAGCTGCTCCCGCAGCACCTCGCGGGCGGTGTCGTCCTCGGCTGCCGCCAGCTGCTTGCGGAAGAGGATGTTCACCGCCCCCTCCGGGCCCATGACGGAGAACTCCGCCGTCGGCCAGGCCACGAGGTAGTCGCTCTCGTAGGCCCGCCCGGCCATCACGAAGTAGCCTGCGCCGTAGGCCTTGCGCAGCACTACGGTCACCTTGGGCACGGTCGCCTCGGAGACGTTGTAGAGCATCTTCGCGCCGTGCCGGATGATCCCTTGGTGCTCGACCGCCTTGCCGACGAGAAAGCCCGGCACGTCGACCAGGAAGACCAGCGGGATCTCGAACGAGTCGCACAGGTTGATGAACCGCGCTGCCTTGTCGGCGCTGTTGACGTCGAGCGAACCACCGGCCTGCATCGGCTGCGATGCGACGATGCCCGCCGCCCTGCCGCCGAACCGCGCGAAGCCGGTGAGAATGCTCTTCGCCCAGTCCGGCTTCATCGGGAAGAAGATCCCGTCATCGGCGACGGCCTGAATCACCCGGCGCATGTCGTACGCCTGCCGGTTGCTCGTCGGCACGACGTCGTAGAGCTCCTCGCATCGCCGGTCACCCGGGTCGGCTGTCGCCCGGTCCGGCGGGCGTTGGCCGTAGCGCGACGGCATGAAGGACAGGTAGTCGCGCACCGTCCGCAAGCAGTCCGCGTCGTCGGCGCACTCGCGGTCGGCCACCCCGGAGATCCTGTTGTGCACGGCGGAGCCGCCCATCTCCTCCTCGGTGACCTCCTCGCCGGTCGCCGCGCGCACCAGGTGCACACCGGCCAGCGCCATCGACGACGTGCCCTTGACCATCGGCACGAAGTCGGCGAGCGCCGGGATGTACGCCGTACCCGCCGAGCAGGGGCCCAGCATCGCGGCGACCTGCGGCACTGCGCCGCTCATCGCAACCATCTCGCGGAAGAGGTCACCAGCTCCGGCGAACGCGGCGCCGACCGATTCGGTGACCCGTGCACCAGCGGAGTCGAGCAGGTAGACGACCGGCATGCCGAGGCGGACGGCGCTCTGACGCGCGCGGGTCGCCTTGCGCTCGCCGTGCATCCCGATCGACCCGGCCAGCACGGTGAAGTCGTAGGCGACCACCGTCACCGCTCGGCCGTCCACCAGGCCGACGCCGGTGATGCAGCCGTCAGCGGGGGTGCGCTTGCCGGCCGACTGCGGTGAGTCGACTGCTCCGGCGAGCAGGCCGGCCTCCACGAAGGAGCCCGGGTCGAAGAGCAGCTCGATCCGCTCGCGCGCGGTGAGCTTGCCGAGCGAGTGCTGTCGCTCCACCAGCTCGGGCCCACCCATGCCGAGGGCGTCCGCCCGCCGATCGTGAAGCTCGGCCGCCGCGTCTTTGAGGGTGCGGTCGCTCGCTGGCGGAGCCGGCTGGTCCTGCTCGCTCACGCGCTCTCCCCTGGCTCGCCCACCTCGCTCGGGAGGCTACCCGGTCCCACACATGCGCCCGCCCGAGACTCCCCGTTCAACTCCGGACTTCGCCCGGGACACGCCGCGCGTGTCGCGACAAACCGCGGAGCTGAAGGAGGCACCGATGAAGTCGCCGAGCCGAGCCGGATCTAGTTGACGGAGCAGCTGGAGAGGAATCGGCGGCTGGCCGTCGCGACGTTCTTGGCCAGCTCCGGGGTGAACTTCTCGGCGTCGATGCCGATCCGGTAGAACCCCACCGCGTCCACGACGTCCTGAGCCCCGTCACGGAGCTTGGCGTCGGCGATGCCTGGTACAGCGTCGATCAGCTCCTTCTGCAGGGCCTTCAGGTCGTCCACCACGCGCGCCGGCTTGGTGTCACCCGCCACCACTGGTTTGACAGCCTCATCGATCTCGAAGGCCAATCGCGACGTGACCTTGCAGTCGCCACTTCTGTAGCGGGCGGCGTTGTACGCCAGGCCGTCGCCGTCAGCCGTGCAGCCGACGAGCAGCACGACAGCGAGGCCGAGCACCGGCGTGGTCTTCCGCATAGGTCTCCCTGGGCAAAGGCCGAGCGGCCGGTGGAGATGATCCCACCGGCCGCTCGGGTCGCGCTGAGTAGTGCAGGAACTTCAGAGCTACCGGACGGTCAGGGTGACCGACTTGGAGCCCTTGTCAGTGCCCTCGTGAGCAGAGGTGAAGATCACGTAGACACCCGTGCCGAGCGGCAGCGTGCGAGTGATGCTGAATCCGCCGCTGGAGTTGGTGCGGGTCTGCTGCAGGACCGAGAAGCGGCCGTTGACGATCGTGCCGAGGCCGACCGCGACGTTGGCGAAGCCAGGCTGGAGCGTGCCGGTGAAGGTCACCGGGTTGCTGACCACGCCGGGCACCGGGGTGGTGATGTTCACCCGGGTCGAGACCCGGATGTTGACGATGTTCGACCGCACGCTGTCCGTGACGTTCGCGCCGTATGAGGTCTGGCGGGACGGCTGCACAGCGAGCGAGAAGCGACCA
>DATLOQ010000093.1:0-9068 GCA_035536235.1 Mycobacteriales bacterium | reverse complement strand
ACCGCTGGTCAGCCAGCGGTCGAGCTGGACGCCTCTCCAGAGCTGGTCCGACCCGTTCACCGGCTACGGGCGGGACAAGCCCTCAGCCGACGACGTGTGGCAGTTCGACACCTTCCTCGTCCACGGCCCGGCCTGACGAGTTGAGGCAGAACGCCGGCATCGGCTCGAAGCCGTTGAAGCCGTCGGTGCAGTAGGCCTTGGTGTAGGCACCAGCGCTCAAGATCGTGACGAAGTCGCCGGCCTGCAAGTCCAACGGCAGCTCATAGCGGTGCTTCTCGTACATCACGTCGAGGGAGTCGCAGGTCGGTCCGGCCAGGATGACGGGACCCGTCGGGCCGCCGTCGCGGGAGGTGATCATCCGATACTTGATGCTCTCGCCGAGCGTCTCGGCCAGGCCGCCGAACACGCCGGTGTCCAGGTAGACCCAACGCTCAGCGTCACCGTAGGACTTCCGGGAGACCAGCACGACCTCGCACTGCAGCACGCCCGCATCGCCGGCGATGTAGCGGCCCGGCTCGACGATCGTGTCGGGGAGCTCAGCGCCGAAGTGCCGCAGCAGCGCCGACCCGATCGCCTCGCCGTACGCGGCGACCGCCGGCACATCGTGGATGTAGTGCGCCGGAAAGCCGCCGCCGAGGTTGACGAGGGTGAGGGCCAGACCTTGCTCGGCGCAGGCGCGGAAGACGTCCGCAGCGTGGGCTAGCGCGGCGTCCCACTGACGCGGATCGCGCTGCTGCGATCCCACATGGAAGCTCACCCCGCGGGCGAGGAGGCCGAGCTCGTCGGCGCGGAGCAGCAGGTCGACCGCCATCGTGGGATCGCAGCCGAACTTGCGGCTCAGTGGCCAGTCGGCACCGACATTGGACGTCAGGATCCGGCAGAAGACCGCGGCCCCAGGCGCTACGTCCGCGATCTTCGTCAGCTCGGCTTCACTGTCGAACGCGAAGAGCCGCACCCCACGCGCGTAGGCGTAGGCGATGTCCCGCTTCTTCTTGATCGTGTTGCCGTACGAGAGGGACGAAGGCGCCGCGCCGGCCATCAGGCAGGCGTCGATCTCCGCCGGGCTGGCCACGTCGAAGCAGGCCCCGCGCTCGGCAAGCAGCCGCAGAACGGCGATCTCCGGGTTGGCCTTCACGGCGTAGTAGATCGAAGAGGTCGGGCAGGCGCCCTGGAGGCTGTCGTAGCGCTCCGCCACGACATCGGTGGACAACACGAGACACGGTGTAGGCGGGCACTGGTCGGCGAGGAACCGCGCGATATGCGGGTGCAGTCCGCCCTGAACCTCCACTGCGTCCACTGTCGTCAACTCGGCCTCCCCTGCTGCTCTGCGCAGCTCCCCGACGCGAGAGTCCCGCGTCACCTGGCAACAGCCGAGCAGTATGCCGTGTCGATAGGTTGGCGGCGTGCCGCACGCTCCAGATCCCCGCCCGGCCACCCTCGTGGAGCTGCGCGTCCTCGACGGGCCGAACCTCTACTTCCCCCGTGCCGCCGTCAAAGTAGTCCTCGACGTCCGGCACCTTCTGGAGCTCCCTGACTCCGACTTCGTCGCCGCCACCGCGCAGTTCGGCGCTGCGGCAGCTCGCCCCGGCCGCCCGGGAACAGACCGCCGCCTGCGCACGCTGGCTCGGGCGCTCGCTTCGGTGGCCCGCCGGCTGGCGGGTCTGGGCGGGGCCAAGCGGCTGGCCGTGCGAAGTCGTCCCGGCCCGGAGCCGGGTCAGCTCACGATCGCCTTTCCCTGGCGGCAGCGCGCGGCCGCGACCCGTCTCGCCGTGGCCCTGGCCGAGGTCGTGGCCGGCCGGGACGTGCTCGAGGCGGGAGCCTCGGTCGCTAGCGGGGACCCGGGCGAGCGGCCCGTCACACCGCGCCCGACGATTCCGGTCGTCGCGGTCACCGGCACCAACGGAAAGACGACGACTACTCGTCTGATCGCCCACATGGGGCGATGCGCCGGTCTCGTGGTGGGCTGGTCCAACACCGATGGCATCTGGATCGACGGCGAGTGCGTCGAGGCGGGCGACTGGTCTGGGTACGGCGGCGCGGGGCGGGTCCTGGCCGACCGCCGGGTGCGCCTAGCCGTGCTGGAGACAGCACGCGGCGGCCTGCTGCTGCGGGGCGCCGGCGCTGCGCACAACGACGTGTCGGTGGTGACCAACGTGAGCGCCGACCACCTCGGGCTCCTAGGAATCGCCACCATCGACGAGCTCGCGGAGGTCAAGGCCATCGTTCCCCGGATGACCAAGCCATCCGGGTGGTGCGTGCTCAATGCCGACGACCCGCGAACCTTGGCCATGCGCGCGGTCTCCCGAGCCCGTCCCTTCGTCTTCTCACCAGACCCCGACTCTCCCGGCATCCGCGCAGCGCTCTCCGAGGGTGGCCAGGCGATGACGGTCACCGACGGCTGCATCTGCGCAGTGTCCGGCGCTTGGGACGTGGATGAGCTGGTACCGGTGCTCGACGTGCCGATGTCGCTGAGTGGGCTGTCGTCGTACAACGTGGCCAACGCGCTCGCCGGGGCTGCGGCAGGTCTAGCCGTAGGCCTCCCGCGGGAGGCGGTCGTGGCGGGTCTGCGCACCTTCGCGCCCGACCCGTCCTTGAACCCTGGCCGACTCAACCTCTACGACGTCCGAGGCGTGGCGGTGGTGCTCGACCTGGCGCACAACGAGGACAGCCTGCTGGCGCTGCTCCAGGTGGCTGAGGGCCTGCGGCTTCCCGGCGCCCAGCTCGTGACAGTGGTCGGCACCGCGGGCGACCGGCCCGCTGAGATGATCCGCACCCTTGGCGAGATCGCGGCGCGGCGCTCCGATCACGCGGTGATCGCCCACAAGGACAAGTACCTGCGCGGCCGATCGCGCGAGGAGATCACCACCCTTCTCCTCGACGGCCTCCGCCTCGGCGGCATAACCGGTGCGCCGGTCTACCCGGACGAGCTGTCCGGCCTGCAGGCAGGTGTGCACGGCGCCAGCAGCGGCGACGTCGTCGCCTTCATGTGCCATGCCGACCGCGCGGAGTGCGATGCGTGGCTGATCGGCCACGGCGCCGTGGTGATGAGCGCCGACGCTGTGCGCCAGCGCGTGCTGCTCGCCGCCGGGCCCGGACCTGTGGACAGAGACCGCAAGATCACCATTTAGGGAGAGAGATCCCAGCGAATGATCTTGGGGTGATTCTCCACAGGGCGATTAGAGGTCCGGGTCGCCGCTCGGGTGCTCGCGCGCGCCGGCCTGCGCGCGATGTGAGCGCGCCTCGACCTCAGCCCACACCGAGCTCGCCTGGTCGACGCACATCACCACCAGGTCGCCGGGGTTGGCCAGGTCGAGCACCCGGCGTACGGCGTCCAGCTCGGGCAGCACCCGCTCGACAATGCGGCAGCGCACCCCCGTCTCCATCGCCTTTCGCACGCCTTCCTCCACCAGTGCCGCAGTGGCCCCGGCAGCTCGGCCGCGCAAGTGGGCGTCCTCCCGCACGATGATGTGGTCGAAGTGCGGTGCCGCCACCTCGCCCAGCTCTCGCATGTCCTCGTCCCGTCGGTCGCCGGCCGTGGCGATGATGCCGATGCGCCGCTGCCGCTCGATGGTCTCGCCGGTGGGCTCGGTCAGCTTCTCGATGAAGTCGCCGAGCAGCCGCATCCCCGGGGCGTTGTGGCAGTAGTCGACGAGCACGGTGACACCGTCGACCTCGGCCATGTTGAGCCGCCCAGGCGCCAGGTAGTAGGAGGTCGTGAACGTCCGCAGGCCCTGTCGGATGTCGTGCAGCGGCGCTCCGGCCGCGAAGGCTGCCGCCGCTGCCGCCATGGCGTTCTGCACGTTCATCACGGCCTTGCCGCCGAAGGTTGCGGGCAGCAGGTGCGTCCAGGCGAGCTGCATCGCGCGTCGGCCGTGGCGGATCACGATCATGTCGCCGAGGTCGCTGTGCTCGAGCACGACGCCACGGCCGCCGCGTCGGCAGTGCGCGTCGATCATCTCCCACGCCGGCGAGCCGGCGCTGCTCATCGAGAACCAGATCACGTCTCCGGAGCAGTGCCGCGACATCGCCGCGACGAGCGGGTCATCGGCATTGAGGATGCCGAACCCGTGGCGGGGCACCGCCTCGATGACCACGCGCTTCACCGCCGCGAGCTGCTCCACCGTGTCGACGCCGCCGAGGCCGAGGTGGTCGGCGGCGATGTTGAGCACGACCCCGACGTCGTTGCGCTCGTAGCCCAGGCCCTCCCGCAGGAGACCGCCGCGGGCCACCTCGAAGACCGCGAAGTCCACTCGGGGGTTCTGCAGGACCATCCGGGCGCTGCGCGGGCCGCTGGCGTCGGAGCGGATGACCAGCCGCTCGTCGATGACGATGCCGTCGGTCGACGTCATGCCGACCTTGCGGCCCATCCCCTTGAAGATGTGAGCGACCATGCGGGAGGTGGTGGTCTTGCCGTTGGTGCCGGTGATCGCCACGATGGGAATGCGGCTCGGCGTACCGGGCGGGAAGAGCAGGTCGATCACCGGCTTGGCGACATACTGCGCCTCTCCCACGGTGGGATGGGTGTGCATGCGGAAGCCCGGCGCCGCGTTGACCTCGACGATCCCGCCGCCGACCTCGCGCACCGGCTCGGTGATGTCTTCGGCGATGAAGTCGATGCCGGCGACGTCGAGACCGACGACCCTGGCGGCCTCTTCGGCGATCTCGACGTTGTCCGGGTGCGCCTCCATCGTGCGGTCGATCGAGATGCCGCCCGTCGACATGTTGGCCGTCAGCGCCAGCTTGACCCGGGCGCCCTCCGGCGGCACGTCCGTCAGAGCGAAGCCCTGCGCTCGCAGAATCGCCACTGCTGCTTCGTCCACCGTGATGCGGGTGAGCACCTTCTCGTGTCCGACGCCTCTACGGGGGTCTGCATTCGTCTCGGCCACCAGCGCCTCGATGGTGGAACGCCCGTCGCCCACGACGTGGGCCGGCACTCGCTCCGCCACGGCGACCATTCGGCCGCCTACGACGAGGAACCGATAGTCGTTGCCGACGAGGAAGTTCTCCACCAGGATCCAGCCCCGGCGCGACTCCCCTTCCGCCACCACCACCGCTCGGCCCAAGGCTTCGTCGTCGTTGATGTCAAGCCCGACGCCCCGGCCGTGGTTGCCGTCCAGCGGCTTGACTACGACGGGGTAGCCCAGCCGGTGCGCTTCGACGAGCGCCATGTCGTAGCCGCGCACCGCCACCGATCTGGGCACGGGCAGCCCCGCGGCACCGAGCAGCTGGATCGTCATCTCCTTGTCGCTGGCGATGTCGACCGCCAGGTTCGAGGTCAGCGACGTCATGGTCGCGCGAATGCGGCGCTGGTGGACCCCTTGGCCGAGCTGGACCAGGGAGCCGCTGTTCAACCGCATCCAGGGGATGTCGCGCGACACCGCCTCGTCCACCAGCGACTGGGTCGACGGCCCGAATGCCGCGCGCTGGGCAAGGAGGAGCAGCGTCTCCATCTCGGCGTCGAAGTCGAAGCCGGGACTGGCCTCGACCAGGTGGTTCACCAGCCGCACGGCGAGCTTGCCCGCGGCGAGGCCGACGGTCTCATCGGAGTAGGCGTAGATGACGTTGTAGACCCCAGGCTCGCCCGTGCCCCGGGTCTTCCCCCGGCCGACGTCAGCGCCAGTGGCGCGCTGCAGCTGGATGGCGACGTGCTCCGCGACGTGCCCGAGCCAGGTGCCTTCGCGCAGTCGCTCCAGAAACCCGCCCTTCTTGTTCCGCGAGCAGGAGTGCTCCGCGACAGCGGGCACCGCTTCAAGCAGCCCGTCGACGAAGCCCGGCAACTCGTTCGACGGCCAGTGCTCGAGCACGCCGAGGTCGACCACGAGGTGGACTGCGGGAGCGTAGGACCAGATGTTGGGGCCCCGGTAGACCTTGCTCGAGCGCAAGGTGAGCTCGGGCGCCGCAGGAGGTCGGCTCCCGCTCATCGGGGGCCTTTCGGGTCGAGACGGCGTCCAACTGCTCCCTCGACGGCGAGCAGCTTGTCCATACTTCGTCGCCCAGTGGTCCGCCGGGGCGGCTCGGCCGTAGGCGTCGCGATGCCTACCTTGCGCAGATCGTCCTTGCGGCCCCGTTCGGTCGGTCGCAGCACTCGGTCGACGAGGTCGAAGCGCGCTCCGTCCGGCAGCGAGTGGCCGACGACGCCGGACACCAGCAGGGGGCGCGAACCGCGAGCGGTGTCCACGTTCGAGGTCGCGGCCGCGCCGTCGAAGAGGGTGACCGAGCCGCGACCCACGACCTCGAGCCAACGTGCCTCGGTCACTACTGCCGCCGTGTCCTCGTCGAGACCGATGCCCAGCAGGTGCGGCGAGTGAGCAACCAGGGTCATCAGCCGGCCGTAGCGGTTGCGCTGATCGAAGTGCTGGTCGATCACCACCCCCCGAATCAGGCCGAGGCCGGCCGACATCTGCACCATGCGCAGCTTGGGGGTCGCCCCTTCGGCCCCGAAGGCAACCATGTGGTCGCTCTGCGCGCTGGCTCCGGCCGACGTGCCGCCGATTACCGCCCCTCGCGCGTGCGCGGCCAGCAGGGCCTGCCCGAACGGGGTCCCGGCGACGGCGCCGGTCAGCGTGCTCTGGTTGCCCCCGGTCATGAAGACCCCGGTCACCCCGTCGAGCTGCGCCACCAGGTCGGGGTCTGCCGACTCCTCCCGAGTGGTCGGCCGCGGGCCGCGCACATCGAGTACGCCGAGCCGCGCGAACGCGTCGCGGTAGAGGTCGACCGCCTGCTCACCAAAGGCCGACGCCGTAGCCACGACGGCCACCTTCGCCTCGGCGCCGCCGGCCAAGCGGACGAAGCGAGAGAGGATCACCCGCGCGCCGAGCTTGTCCTCAGCGCCGCCGATCATCATGAGAGGCCCGGGCTGCACCGATCGACCCTACCGGCCAGAACACCGAAGGCCCGGCTCCCTCGCGGGGACCGGGCCTTCGACGAACGTGAGGACTAGATGGGGCGGACGTTCTCCGCCTGCGGGCCCTTCGGACCCTGCGTGATGTCGAACTCCACCCGCTGGTTCTCGTCGAGGCTCTTGTAGCCGTCCGCCTGGATGGCCGAGAAGTGGCAGAACACGTCAGCCCCGCCGTCATCCTGTGCGATGAAGCCGAAGCCCTTTTCTGCGTTGAACCACTTCACACTGCCTTGCGCCATGCTGATCTCCCTACCGGAAACGACAGGACCCACAGGCGCGGATCCCGGGCTACCCTCGGCCGAGGCCACTTCCCTGAGGGGAAATGAACAACGCCCGCGAATCACACTCCGCGGGCGTTCGAGAACGAGCGAGGAAATGCTTAGCAGCCACAGGGAACGCTAGCACCTCCGCCGCCCGGAGGCTAGTACCCCGGACGGCGGCAACTACGCTGCGAAGCCGGCAATCGCGACAACCGCCCGGTCGATCGCCCGGCGAGCCTCGGTGCCGTTGCTCGCACCGACGAGCATGAAGGAGAACCAGACCTTGCGGTTCGACCGGGTCACTGTGTAGCCGGAGAGCGTGCGCACCCCCTTGAGGGTGCCCGTCTTCGCGGAAACCCGACCCGCCGCGGGCGTGCCGCAGAAACGGTCGACCAGGGTGCCGTCGCGGCAGCCGATGGCGAGTGAGGTCTTGAAGGCAGGCCCGGCCGTCGTGGTCGAAGCCCGACGCAGCCAGGTCACCGCTCCCACCGCGGTCTGCCGGTCGAGCGAGGAGAGGCCCGAGCCGTCGACGAAGCCTCGGAGGTCAACCCCCAGAGTGCTGCCGAGCCGGCGCACGACGTTCGCGCCCCCGGCGGTGGTGCCAGCTCCGGCCTCCGCACCCAGCTCCTTGAGCAGCATCTCGGCGTAGAAGTTGTCGCTGTTCTTCATCGACTTCATCACGAGCCAGGCGATCTGCGGGGACTCGTGCAGCGCCAGCGGCTCGGCATCGACCACCGGGCTCGTGGGCTGCCCAACCAGGTCCGGGCCCACCACCCGCACCCCCGCGGCAGCCAGCGCCGAGCGGAACTTCGCCAGGTTGGCGGGCACCGGGTCGGCGACGTAGGCGGCGTCTTTGCGCCAGGTGTTGCGGTCGACGACGAACGCGGACAGCGGCCCGAGCTCC
The DNA here is from genome assembly GCA_035536235.1 of Mycobacteriales bacterium. Lineage (GTDB taxonomy): Bacteria > Actinomycetota > Actinomycetes > BP-191 > BP-191 > DATLNF01. The sequence continues at coordinate 1,003 of DATLOQ010000093.1, read as the reverse complement.
TCCGGCACGTCGTCGGGCTCCCAGCCCGACACCCGGCGGTCGCGGTCATACCTGGTGTCATCTGCCCACAGGGCTCCGGTGACCGCCTGGATGCCCTGGGCGGCAAGCTGCTGGGCGAATGCAGTCAGGTGAGCGCTCTTCAGCGTCGGGTCGCCGCCGGCCTTCAGGACCAGGTCCCCCTCGACGACCCCGTCGGTGATGGTCCCCGTGTGACGGATCTCGGTGCGCAGCCGTCGGTTGGGGTCGGCGGCGAGCAACGCCGCGAGCCCGCCGTACATCTTCTCGTTCGACGCAGGCGGCAGGGCGACGTGCGGATTGGCCGCCGCCACTGTGCCCAGGCCGTCCACGAGGACATAGCTGGCGACGGTTCGCGCAGTGGAGCCCCGCAGCGCAGTGCGGATCCGAGCATCGAGGTCGGCCTGCGCCGAGCCGGCGGAAGCTGACGTCGGCGCGACACCGAGCAGACCGGCCACCGCGGTGAGCAGGACAAGCGCGGATCCGGCGCTGCGGGGGAAGCGAGGCATGCGGTACATCATGCATCGCTCTCGCTCGCCCGCGGCAGGAACCGCTCAGCTGCACCGAGAAGGGTTGTGCCCATGACCCTGCGACGTACGGCGGCCCGCGCACTCACGGTGGCCGGCCTGCTCACCGCTCCCATCCTGCTGGCGAGACCCGCCCCCGCGGCGCTCCCGCTGCACGGCGACTGCCTGGTCACCGTGGCCGGGATCGACCTGCAGACGGCGACGGCGCTGGACCTGCAGGCGGCGATGACCACCGGCCGGCTGACCAGCCGGCGCCTGGTCGAGGCCTACCTGGCGCGCATCGCAGCCTTCGACAGGGCGCCCGGGGTCCCCACGAACTCGATCCGGGTGCTCGCGCCGACCGCGCTCGCCCAGGCCGACAAGCTGGACAGCGAACGGCGGGTGAAGGGCCCCCGCGGTCCGCTGCACGGCCTGCCGGTGCTGCTGAAGGACAACGTGGGGACCACCGACGTGCCCACCAC
>DATLOQ010000092.1:0-27638 GCA_035536235.1 Mycobacteriales bacterium | reverse complement strand
AGCGGGCCGAGCACGATCGACGCCTCACCTGCCGCGGCCATCAACCCGTTGGCCGCGCCGAGCTGGCGCGGCGCGACGGTCCGCGAGAGCAAGCCGAACACCGACGGCCGCAGCAGCGCGACCACAGCGCTCAGCAGCAGGGCGCCGACGTAGAGGCCGCCGACCGAGTCGACCTGGGTCAGCATCAGCAGCACCGCACTGCCGGCGGCGTACGACAGAAGCAGCGTGCGCCGAGCGCCGAGTCGGTCGACAGCCAGCCCGGTGAACGGCGACAGGATGATCAGCGGCAGTGTCAGCAGGGCGGTGAGCCGCGAGGACTCCGACGTGCCGGAGGACGACAGCAAAGTCAGCGCTGTCGTGAGGAACAGCCAGTAGCCGGCCACGCTGACGGCGTGCGCCACGATGAGCGCCCGGAAGTCGGGCCGGGCCACCGCGTCGGCCCCCTCGCCCGCGAGCCGCCGGGCCCACCGGCGGGTGCGCGGGCTCACGGGGTGACCTGACTCGTGGTCACCCGGGAAGCGAGCACGTGCAGCTGGGTGGCCAGGTCGGCGTACGGCGGGCGTCGCGACGCGGCGAGCTCGAGCGCGACCAGGTCGTCAACGGCGGCCACGTCGGCGTCGACCAGCGCGCCGGGCACCAAGTCGCTGAAGACGCGGACGCCGTGCACTTCGTCGGCTCGCAGCCCTGCTGCCGCGACGAGATCGAGCAAGTCGTCGCGGCCGAAGCGCCGCCGGGCAGCGTCGGCGGGGCCCCACCGGCCGTCTGCGTCGTCCAGCGCGGCGGCGGCTTCGGTGAAGTGACCGGACAACGCGCGGGACAGGACGGCTGCGCTGCGGTTGGCCACGAGGACGCTGGCCAGTCCCCCGGCGCGCAGTGTGGCCGCGACCGCGGCCAGACCCGCGGCCGGGTCATCGACCACCTCGAGCACGCTGTGGCACAGGACGAGGTCGACCGAGCCCGGCTCCACGACGTCAGGGAGAGTGGTCAAGTCGCCCTGCACTGCAGTCAGCGCCAGCGACCCGCCGGGTGCCGCCTCAACCGATCGTCGCTCGAGCGCCGCCAAGCTGTCCGGGCTGGGGTCGACCACGGTCACCCGGTGGCCCAGCAGGGCGAGCGGCACCGCCAGACCACCCGTGCCGCCCCCGGCGTCGAGCACGTGGGCCGGGCTGGCGAGCCCGGCCAGCGCGGTGGTGAGCACCTGCCAGACGACAGCCCCACGGACCCGCCCCCAGTGCGAGAGCCAGGGGGCGGTCACAGCGGGCTCCTCCAGGTCAGGGTGGTACGACGGCGTACCCCGAGCCTAACGGCGGGCTGCGACAGCCTCTTCCGGTTTACCGGCCGCGTGGCGCCGCGGTCAGCCGTCGAGCAGTCCCATGCCGCGGGCCCAGGAGGTGAGGTACGCCGGGTCCTCGGCCGGCTTCGCGTCTTCGGTGATGGTCAGCGGCGCGGTGCACTCGATCATCACGGCAATCTCGTCGGCCATCGTCTTCGCCGCCGCCCGCTCGGCAGCTCCGGGCTGCGGGCCGTGCGGGACGCCCTGGGGGTGCATGGTGAGCCAGCCCTCGCCGATGCCCTGCCGGGAGAAGAAGTCGCCGCGGCTGTAGAAGATGACCTCGTCGTTGTCGACGTTGGCGTGGAAGAACGGCACCCGCAGCGACTCGGGGTCGGTCTCGAAGGGCCGCGGCACGAACGTCGCGATGTCGAAGGCCCCGCACCGGAAGGTCGTGTGCACCGACGGCGGGAGGTGGAACCGGTGCGAGCCGATCGGGCGGATGTCGGCGGTGTGCAAGCGGTACGGCGCCAGGTCGCCGGCCCAGCCGACCGCAGTGAACGGGTTGTGCGGATAGCTGAAGGTCGTGCACTCGCCCAGTCGCTGCACCCGAACCCGCCACCGCGCGTCCGGGCCACCGGCCCAGTCCGCAGGCGGCTCAGCCCACGGCTCAGGGGTGACGAGCACGCCGGGGTCGACCACAGCATGGCGGCCCAGCAGCGGGCCGAAGTCCGGCAGGGTCACCGGGGCGGTCGACTCGATGACCAGCAGGAACGACTCGCCGGCGGAAGGCACCCACCGGTGCAGCACCCCGCGCGGCAGCACGAGGTAGTCACCGGCGGCGTAGTCGAGCGGGCCGAAGTCGGTCTGCAGCACGCCCGCTCCGTGGTGGACGAACACGACCTCGTCGCCGTCCGCGTTGCGCACGCCGTACGGCATCGGCGTACCCCGGCGGGACACCGAGACCCGAAGGTCTGCGTTGTGCAGCAGGAGCGTGCGGGCGCCGAGCGCGTCCTCGGCGTCGGTCGGGGTCAGCCGGTTGAGGTCGAAGGCGGCCGGGCGCAGGGGTCCGTCCACCTCGACCCACGCCGTGGCCGGGATGGTCCGGTAGAGGTGCGAGACCGGACCGGCGAAGGCCGCCCGGCCGTGCTCCTCCTCCGTCAGCCCGTCCGGAATGCCGACGTGCGTCGCCTTGGCCACCAGCCCCTTGCGCTCCATGGCCAGATCGTACGGCGCCCTGGGACACCGACCGCAAGATCACCGGTTGGGTGCGGGGGTGGTCCCTCCTCACCCCCCTCACCCCCCTCACCTGCTGATCTTGCGGTCGTCGTCCACATGTCGGTGCGTCGAAGCCGACTTGTCAGAGGCGGCGTTTACTGTCGGAGCCATGACCACGTTGGACACCGCGATCCCGCTCGCCGCGCCCGCCCTCCCGACGTCCGCGCTGGGTTCGCTGAGCCCGTCGCGCGGCAGCGACTTCAAGAGCTGCCCGCTGAAGTACCGGTTCCGCGTCCTCGACCGGCTCGACGAGAAGCCGAGCTCGGCGGCCGTGCGCGGCACGCTGGTCCACGCAGTACTGGAGCACCTCTTCGACTCCCCCGCCGAGGCGCGGACGGTGGAGCTGGCGATGTCGATGGTGGAGCCGTCGTGGACGGCGCTGCTCGCCGAGCGGCCGGACTGCGCGGAGCTCTTCACCGTCGGGCTCGACGGCACTGAGCCCGACGGCGTCGACCTGACCGCCTGGCTCGAGTCGGCTCGGGCGCTGGTGCGCACTTACTTCACGCTCGAGGACCCGACCTGCTTCACCCCCGCTGAGCGAGAGCTGCGGGTCGAGCACGTGCTGGACCCGGCCGGCGTGCAGCTGCGCGGGATCATCGACCGGCTCGACGTGACCGCCGACGGCGGGCTGATCGTGAGCGACTACAAGACCGGCCGGTCACCGGGGCCGGGCTTCGAGGAAGCGGCGTTCTTCGGCCTGAAGTTCTACGCCCTGCTGCTCTGGCGCACCCGCGGGGTGATCCCGCGCCAGCTGCGACTGCTCTACCTCGCGGACGGCGTGGTGCTGCCCTATGAGCCGGACGAGGCGCAGCTGCGTGGGTTCGAGCGCATGGTCACCGCCCTGTGGTCGGCGATCCGCACGGCGACAGAGCGAGGCGACTGGCGACCCCGGAAGTCCAAGCTGTGCGACTGGTGCGACTTCCAGTCGCTTTGCCCGGAGTTCGGTGGGACGCTGCCCCCGCTTCCCGTGGTCGACACCTCGCTGTGCCCCACTGTGACCGTGGATGACGTGACCGAGAGGATCTAGCCCGTGCCGACGGCAGCCGAGGAGTCGGTCGCCGTACGCGTGGTCGGCGCCACCAAGGTCTACGGCTCGGGTGACACGACCGTCACGGCCCTCGAGGACGTGACCGTCGACTTCGGCGCGGGGAGATTCACCGCGATCATGGGGCCGTCGGGGTCGGGCAAGTCGACGCTGCTGCACTGCCTCGCCGGGCTCGACGCGCTGACCTCAGGTCAGGTCTTCCTCGGCGGCACCGACATCTCGACCCTCGACGACACCCGGCTGACCGAGCTGCGTCGCGACAAGATCGGCTTCGTCTTCCAGGCGTTCAACCTCGTGCCGACGCTCACCGCGCTGGAGAACATCACGCTGCCCAGCCTGCTCGCCGGCCGCCCGACCGACCGGGCCTGGCTGGACGAGGTGGTGACCACGGTGGGCCTGGGCGACCGCCTTTCCCACCGCCCGAGCGAGCTCTCCGGCGGTCAACAGCAGCGGGTGGCCGTCGCCCGAGCCCTCGCGTCTCGGCCCGAGGTGATCGTGGCCGACGAGCCGACCGGCAACCTCGACTCCCGAGCCGGCGCGGAGATCCTCGGCTTCATCCGCGCGGCCGTCGACGACCTGGGCCAGACCGTCATCATGGTGACCCATGACCCGATCGCGGCGAGCTACTCCCAGCGAGTCGTCTTCCTCGCCGACGGCCGCATCGTCGACGAGCTGGCCAAGCCCACGACGAAGTCGGTCCTCGCCCGGCTGAGCAAGCTCGGCAGCTAGAACGGTGCTGCGGATCACGCTGGCGTCCCTGCGTGGCCATCTGCGCCGGCTGCTGAGCACGTCGCTCGCCGTGCTGATCGGGGTGGCCTTCCTCGCCGGCACGCTGGTGCTCACCGACACGATCGAGCGCACGTTCAACGCGCTCTTCGCCGACGTCAACGCGGGCACCGACGCCTACGTCCGGCGTGTGGCGGACTTTCGCTCCGATTTCGGCGCGCGTCCCCGGGTCGAGACCGCGCTGATCGCCACGGTGGCGGCGGTCGACGGCGTACGCACCGCCGAGGGCACTCTCCAGGGCTACACCCAGATCGTCGGTGCCGACGGCGAGGCGCTCGGCAACCCCGGGCAGGGCGCACCGACCTTCGGCGGCAACTGGCAGCGCGACCCGGCGCTGAACCCTTTCCGGCTGGTCGAGGGTCGTGCCCCCCGTGCCGCCAACGAGGTGGTCATCGACAAGCGCTCGGCCGACCTCGGCAAGCTCGACGTCGGCGATCGGACCCGGGTGCTGGCGCTCGGGCCGCCGTACGACGTCACCGTGGTCGGCATCGCGCGGTTCGGCGCCGCAGACAGCCCACTCGGTGCGTCGTACGCCCTCTTCACCGACGAGGTCGCTCAGCGGCTCACCGGCGAGCCGGGGCGCTACGACGCCGTGGTGGCCGTGGCCGACGAAAGCGTGTCGGAGAAGGAGCTGCAGCGGCGGATCTCGGCGGTCACTCCAGCAGGGGTCGAGGTGCTGACCGGCGCCGACATCACGGCAGAGGACCAGAACGAGGTGGCCGGCTTCCTCACGTTCTTCTCCGCCTTCCTGCTGACCTTCGCCGGCATCGCGCTGTTCGTGAGCTGCTTCATCATCTACAACACGTTCTCGATTCTCGTGGCGCAACGCACCCGCGAGATGGCGCTGCTGCGGGCCCTCGGTGCGACCCAGCGCCAGGTGCTCTGGTCGCTGATCGCCGAATCCGCAGTGGTCGGTCTCGTCGCCTCCGTGCTGGGGCTGCTGGCGGGCATCGGCGTGTCCAGCCTGCTGAAGGGCCTGCTCGCCGCGCTCGGCATCGACATCCCCGCCGGCGGCACCGTCGTCACCCGCAGCACGGTCGTCGTGTCTCTCGTCACCGGTCTCGTGGTCACGATGGTCTCCGCCTATCTGCCCGCGCGGCGCGGCGCGCGGGTGGCCCCGATCGCCGCGCTGCGCGACCTCTCTGTCGAGGGCGCTGCCGGCTCACGTCGGCGCGTGGTGCTCGGCACCGTGCTGACCGCGATCGGCGCCAGCCTGCTCATCGCCGGGCTGGCCGCCGTATCCGACCGGCCCGTAGTGCTCGTCGGGATCGGCGCGGCCGCGATCTTCCTCGGCGTGGCGGTGCTCGGGCCAGTCATCGCGCGCCCGGTCAGCCGGGTGCTCGGCGCCCCGCTGCCCCGCATCCAAGGCGTTGCCGGCACGCTGGCTCGAGAGAACGCGATGCGCAACCCGCGGCGCACGGCGGCCACCGCGTCGGCGCTGATGATCGGCGTGGCGCTCGTCGGCTTCATCACGATCTTCGCGTCGTCGATCAAGGCCTCGATCACCGACTCGATCGACAAGGCCTTCCGCGGTGACTTCGTGGCCGACTCGGCGCTCTTCGGCTTCGGCGGGCTGAGCCCCGACTTCGCGGCCCGACTCAACAACATCCCCGAGGTGGCGGTGGCCACGGGGCTGAGGCTCGGCTTCGTGCAGGTCGACGGCGCCGACTCGGCCCTGCTCGCCATCGACCCGAAGACCTACCCGCAGGTCGTCGACCTCGAGGTCGCGAAGGGCTCCCTCGCCGAGCTGGGCACGGATGGGGTGGCCGTGTCCGAGTCGAAGGCGAAGGACGAGGGACTGGCGATCGGCGACCCACTCCGGCTCACCTTCGCCGAGAGCGGGCCGGCCGACTTCGTCGTACGCGCGATCTACGCAGCCGGCGACGTCACCGCACCGGCGGACCATGTGGTCAGCATCGCCGCCTATGCCCTGCGGGTGCCGGCGCAGTTCGACCTGCAGGTCTTCATCAACATCGCCGACGGCGTGCGCGTCGACATTGCCCGCGCCGCAATCGAGCGCGTGCTCGCCGACTTCCCCAACGCCGAGCTGCAGGACCAGACCGAGTTCAAGGAAGCGCAAGGCGCGCAGATCAACCAGATCCTCAACCTGATCTACGCGCTGCTCGGGCTGGCCGTGATCATCGCCCTGCTGGGCATCGCCAACACGCTGTCGCTGTCGGTCTTCGAGCGCACCCGCGAGCTCGGCCTGCTCCGCGCGGTGGGGATGACTCGGCGGCAGGTACGCCGTACGGTGCGCGGTGAGTCGGTGATCATCGCGCTGCTCGGCACTGCGCTCGGCCTGGCAATCGGGCTGTTCTTCGGCTGGGCGCTCGTCCAAGCGCTGCGCGAGGACGGCCTCACGACCTTCCGCGTGCCGGTGGGCCAGCTCGCGCTGGTGACTGTGATCGCCGCGCTCGCGGGCGTGGTGGCCGCCGTGCGGCCGGCCCGGCGCGCGGCCCGCCTAGATGTGCTGGCGGCCATCGCCACCGAGTAGCGCAGCGCCTATTCTGGTGCCTGCCACCTCTCACACCCTGGAGCTCGTCGTGCCCGCGATGCCGTCCGCGAAGACCGACCTCGTCTACCGCGTGCCGCCCACCTTCGACTCGGTCGAGGACGAGCGGCTGCACCGCAAGCAGCGCCTCGCCGCGGGCTTCCGCCTGTTCTCCAAGTTCGGCTTCGAGGAGGGCATCGCCGGACACATCACCGCGCGCGACCCGGAGTGGCCTGATGCGTTCTGGGTCAACCCGTTCGCGATGCCCTTCGCGCACGTTCGGGTCAGTGACCTCATCCTGGTAAACCACGCCGGTGAGGTCGTCGAAGGCAAGCACCCGGTCAACGCCGCCGCCTTCGCGATCCACTCGCAGATCCACCAGGCGCGCCCGGACGCCGTCGCAGCCGCGCACTCGCATTCCCTGCACGGCAAGGCGTTCTCGTCCCTGGGCCGCCTCCTGGACCCGATCACCCAGGACGTGACGGCGTTCTACGGCGACCACGGCCTCTTCGACGACTACACCGGTGTGGTGCTCGACCCGGAGGAGGGGAAGCGCATCGCACACGCGCTCGGCGACAACAAGGCCGCGATCCTGCGCAACCACGGCTTGCTCACGGTCGGCACCTCGGTGGACACGGCGGTGTGGTGGTTCATCACGATGGAGCGGTCCTGCCAAGCGCAGCTGCTCGCCTCGGCAGCCGGCACTCCGATCCTCATCGAGCCCGAGATGGCCGAGCTGACCAGCAAGCAGGTGGGCAGCGAGTTCGCCGGCTGGCTGTCCTTCCAGCCTCTCTTCGACAAGATCGTCCGCGAGCAGCCCGACCTCCTCGAGTAGCGCCGACCGGTCGGCCGGTCCGGACTGGGCGTCTCTGACTGCGAGATCCAGCCCGCGCGATCCGAACCGCGCCTACGCCAGCAGACTCTTACCTGGTGCACCACGAGTTCGACGCACGGAACGGCGCTGACGGATCCTCGGCGCCGCATCTCAGCCACCGCGCGTGGTCGGCTTCCCCGGTCTGCGCGCACCTGTCACCAGGGGGTCCACCATGCGACGTCGACTGATGCCCTGCATCGCCGCCATCCTCCTGCTCCCCTTCGTTCACCCGTCCAACGCCGCCGCCCCGCAGGTTGTCGACGCACGTGGTGACGCGACACCCGCTCGGGACGTCGTCTACGCGACCTTCGAGACGATCGACTTGCCGGTCGAGGGTCGCCGCTTGCAGATCACGCTCGGCTTGGCCGCGTGGCCGCAGGACGAGGATCCCGGCACCTATACAGTCGCGTTCGACTACGGCCAATGCGGCGGCGGCAAGGTCACCTACGACTGGCTCGGCGGCGGCACTCTGGAGCACGAGCTCGGCATCGGCAAGACCGCGACCAACGCGACGTTCTGGTCCTGCCACGCGGTGATCAACGCCGCCGGGCAGACCGTCTACGAGTACGAGAGCCAGGACATCACCGTGTCGTGGCTTCCCGAAGGGCTGCAATGGTGGGTGCCTCTGTCACACGGTCTCGCCGACGGCGTCGCGCTGACCCGCACCAGAGCGTGTACCGGCCGGACCTCGGTGGCCGCGACCGACGACGTACGCCAGCGAAGCGGGATCGACTGCGGAGTCGACTCCAGCCCCATCGGCTCGGACTACGTGATCGGCTCGCGTGCCTGATCCCCGACGGCCCGAGATGCCTGATCGAATCCAGCCCGAGATGCTCGACTAGCCGGACGGAAGCATCGCGGTCAGCTCGTCGACGTCAACCTCCGTCAGCGACTGCAGGACGAGCAAGCCGTCCGCCGGCTCGAAGACCTGCAGCTCGGGGACAGCGACGCACACCGCGCCGGCGGCCAGCGCCGACTGCACCCCGGCCGCGGAGTCCTCGAAGACCACGCAGCACCGCGGGTCGACACCCAGCGTCGCGGCTGCTCGCAGGTAGGGCTCCGGGTCGGGCTTCGCGTTGACCACTTCGTCCCCCGCCAACGTCATCGCGAAGCGATGAACACCCAGCAGCTCGACCACGGTGTCGACGAGCACGCGGTATGACGACGACACCAGCGCCAGCGGCACCCCCCGCGCGGCGAGCGCGTCCAGCAGCTCGACCGCCCCGGGCCGCAGCGGGAGGCGACCACGGAAGAGCTCGCACATGCGGGTCAGCAGGAAGCCGGCGACCTCGTCGTACGACGCATCCGAGCCGGCATAGCGCAGCATGATCGGCACCGCCGCATCGAGCCGATGCCCCATGCAGGCGGCCTTCGCAGCATCCGACCACGGCACGTCCCCCAGCCGCGCAAACAGCTCCGTCTCCGCAATTGTCCAGAGTGGCTCCGAATCAACCAGAAGCCCATCCATGTCAAAGAGAACAGCCTGCAAACGCCGCGTCATGACAGCTCACCCGGACCATCCAGAAGTGCGGGAAAGTCGGTCACCGGGCGGCGAAGTACTTTGCCTCGGGGTGGTGCACGATGATCGCCGACGTCGACTGCTCCGGCTCGAGCTGGTACTCCTCCGACAGCTCGACGCCGATGCGCGACCACTCGAGCAGCTCAGCAACTTTCGCCTGCTCCTCGAGGTCGGGACAGGCGGGATAGCCGAAGGAGTAGCGCGACCCGCGGTAGGCCTGCTTGGACAGCATCAGCGCAAGGTCGCCGGAGTCCTCCGCGGCGAAGCCCAGCTCCTCGCGCACTCGCGCGTGCCAGTGCTCGGCGAGCGCCTCGGTGAGCTGCACCGACAGCCCGTGCAGCTCGAGATAGTCGCGATAGGAGTTGCGGGCGAAGAGCTCGCCGGCCACCTCGGACACCCGGCGCCCCATGGTGACGACGTGGAAGGCGACGACGTCGACCTCGCCGGATTCCTCGGACCGGAAGAAGTCGGCGAGGCAGAGCCGGCGCTCGCGGCGCTGACGCGGGAAGGTGAACCGCAGCCGCTCGCTGCCGTCCTCATGCAGCACGATCAGGTCCTCGCCCTTGCTGACGCACGGGAAGTAGCCATAGGCCACCGCCGCCTCGAGCGTGCTCTCGGCCTGCACCTGCGCCAGCAACGCGCGCAGTCGCGGCCGTCCCTCGGTCTCCACCAGATCGTCGTACGACGGACCGCTGCCGCCGCGTGACCCGCGCAGACCCCACTGGCCCATGAACAGCGCCCGCTCGTCGAGCCAGCTGGCGTAGTCAGCCAGCGCGATGCCCTTGACCACCCGGGCCCCCCAGAACGGCGGCGTCGGTACGGCGTTGTCCGTGGCTACGTCTGACCGCCCCGGCAGCAGAGCCTCGTCGACCTCGGGCAGCTGCCGGGCCCGCGACCGACGCGCGATCCGCTCGGCCCGCTCAGCGGCCGCCGCGTCATCCGCGGGCGCCGTCGGAGTCGCCGACCCGGGCACCGACCCACGCCGCGCCGACATCAGCGCATCCATCAGCCGCAGGCCCTCGAAAGCGTCACGCGCGTAGCGGACGTCGCCGTCGTAGATCTCCGCGAGGTCGCCTTCGACGTAGCCCCGCGTCAGCGCCGCGCCGCCCAGGATCACCGGGAAGCGGCCGGCCATCCCCCGGGAGTTCAGCTCCTGCAGGTTCTCCTTCATGATCACCGTGCTCTTCACGAGCAGGCCGCTCATCCCGATCACATCCGCCGAGTGCTCCTCGGCAGAGTCGACGATGGCCGAGATGGGCTGCTTGATCCCGAGGTTGACCACGGTGTAGCCGTTGTTGCTCAGGATGATGTCGACCAGGTTCTTGCCGATGTCGTGCACGTCACCTTTGACGGTGGCCAGCACGATGGTGCCCTTGCCGTCGGTGTCGGCCTTCTCCATGTGCGGCTCGAGGTAAGCGACGGCCGTCTTCATCACCTCGGCCGACTGCAGCACGAAGGGCAGCTGCATCTCGCCCGAGCCGAAGAGCTCGCCGACGACCTTCATGCCGCGGAGCAGGGTGTCGTTGATGATCTCCAGCGGCGGCCGGGTGACCATCGCCTCGTCGAGGTCGGCCTCGAGGCCGTTGCGCTCGCCGTCGATGATCCGTCGCTCCAGCCGCTCCGAGAGCGGCAGCAGCGCCAGCTCCTCGGCACGCGACAGGCCGCTCGACGACGCCTCGACGTTCTCGAACAGCTCGAGGAACTTCGTCAGCGGGTCGTACGCCGGAGTGCCCGCCTCGGGATCGGCGGGCCGGCGCCGGTCGTAGACCAGGTCCAGCGCCACCTCGCGCTGCTCGTCCGGGATGCGCGACATCGGCACGATCTTCGCGGCGTGCACGATGGCCGAGTCGAGGCCCGCCTTCACGCACTCGGCCAGGAAGACGGAGTTGAGGACCACGCGGGCGGCCGGCTTGAGCCCGAAGGAGATGTTGGAGAGCCCGAGGATCGTCTGGACTGCCGGGTGCCGGCGTTTGAGCTCACGGATGCCCTCGATCGTGGCCGCGCCGTCACCGCGGGACTCCTCCTGGCCGGTGCCCAGGGTGAAGGTGAGCGTGTCGACGAGGATGTCGCTCTCCTGCATCCCCCACTCCGTCGTCAGCACCGAGATGAGCCGCTCGGCGACGCGGACCTTCCACTCGACGGTGCGGGCCTGGCCCTGCTCGTCGATGCACAGCGCGACGACGGCAGCGCCGTGCTCGCGCACGATCGGCATGATCCGGCCGAACCGCGACTCCGGTCCGGCCCCGTCCTCGAAGTTGACGCTGTTGATGACCGCCCGGCCGCCGATGCGCTCGAGCCCGGCCTCGATGACCGGCGGCTCGGTGGAGTCGAGCATGATCGGCAGGGTGCTCGCGGTGGCGAAGCGGCTGATCGCCTCGGCCATGTCGACCGCACCGTCGCGACCGACGTAGTCGACGCACACATCGATGAGGTGCGCGCCTTCCCGAGTCTGGTCGCGGGCGATCTCGACGCAGTCGTCCCATCGACCGGCCAGCATCGCGTCGCGGAACGCCCGGGAGCCGTTGGCGTTGGTGCGCTCGCCGACCATCAGCACCGAGCTGTCCTGCCGGAAGGACACGTGCTGGTAGAGACTCGCCGCACCCGGCTCGGGCACGGGCCGCCGCCGGACCAGCTCACGTCCGCGCACCCGGTCGACGACCTGACGCAGGTGCTCCGGCGTCGTGCCGCAGCAGCCGCCCACCAGAGCGATGCCGTGCTCGCGCGTGAAGCTCTCGAGTGCGTCCGCCAGCTCTTCCGGGGTCAGCGGGTACGACGCACCGTGGGGGCCGAGCTCCGGCAGTCCGGCGTTGGGCATGACCGACAGGCCGACGCGGGCGTGCTTGGCCAGGTAGCGCAGGTGCTCGCCCATCTCGGCCGGACCCGTCGCGCAGTTGAGCCCGATGAGGTCGATCTCCAGCGGCTCGAGAGCGGCCAACGCTGCCCCGATCTCGGTGCCCAGCAGCATCGTGCCGGTGGTCTCCACCGTCACTTGCGCGAGCAGCGGCACCACGCGCCCCGCGGCGCGCATTGCGCGGCGAGCCCCGACCAGGGCGCTCTTCGCCTGCAGCAGGTCCTGAGCCGTCTCGACCAGGAGGGCGTCGGCACCGCCGTCGAGCAGCCCCGCACACTCCTGCTCGTAGGCATCGCGCAGGACGGCGTACGGCGCGTGCCCCAGCGTCGGCAGCTTGGTCCCGGGGCCGACCGAGCCGATCACCCAGCGGGGCCGGTCCGGCGTGGAGAAGCCGTCGGCGACTTCCCTGGCGAGGCGTGCGCCGGCTAGCGACAGCTCGTAGATCCGGTCTTCAATCGCGTACTCGGCCAGGTTGGCCCAGTTGGCGCCGAAGGTGTTGGTCTCGACCGCGTCGACGCCCACCGCGAAGTAGGCCTCGTGCACCGTCCGGACGATGTCGGGGCGGGACACGTTGAGAATCTCGTTGCAGCCCTCGAGACCCTCGAAGTCATCGAGCGAGGGGTCGGCTTCCTGCAGCATCGTGCCCATCGCGCCGTCGGCGACCACCACGCGCTCACGCAGTGCGGACAGCAGGTCGGACGACACGGAAGCTCCGGGGCTGGTCATTGTGAAAGCGGCGGGTCTGTAGGCCCATGCTAGCCGCGACGGACGTCGCTTCCCTTCGGATAGCGTGCCGAGTCGTGGCCCTCACGCCGATCCGCCCGCACTCTCCCGTCGCCGGGGGGCGCGACCTGCCGGTGCCCGGTGTCGACGTACGGCTGGCGGCCACCCGCTGGGCGGGGACGGGGCCACCCGTCGTACTGCTCCATGGTCTGGCGTCGACGCGACGCTTCTGGAACCTCGTGGTGCCGGGGCTCGCCGGCCTACCCGTCGTCGCCTGGGACCAGCGCGGGCATGGCGAGTCCGATGCGCCGGCACAGGGGTACGACATGGCTACCGTCGTCGCTGATGTGGCGACCGCCATGGACTCCCTCGGCCTCTCGCGAGCCGTGGTGGTGGGGCACTCCTGGGGCGCGGCGGTCGCGCTGGCTTTCGCCGCGGCGCACCCCGAGCGCACCCTGGCTGTGGTCGCCGTCGACGGCGGCGTGTCGACTCCGTCCACCCGATGGTCGCGCGAGGATGCCCGGATCGCCTTGGCCCCGCCGCAGCTCGCCGTCGCTCCGGAGGATCTGGTCGCGCTCATCTCGCAAGGGCATCTGGCAGCGTGGTGGTCGGCCGACGTCGAGAACGCGGTGCTGCCGATCTTCGGGGTCGGGCCCGACGGCACCGCCCGCGCGCGGCTCGACCTCGAGCATCACCTCGAGATCGTCGACGCCCTGTGGGACTACGACCCCGCCACGACGATGTCGGCCATCACCGTGCCGACCTGGCTGGTCATCGCCCAGCCGCTGACCGTGCCCGACGACCCGGCCGGGCGCGAGTGGCGCGATGACAAGCAGGCCGGCATCGCCTTGGCGACGGAGACCCTCGCCCAGCCGCGCGTCGTTATCCTGGCCGGTGCGGTGCACGACGTACCCCTGCAGTGGCCGGCGGCGATCGCCGGCCTGATCAGGTCGGCCGTCGATGAGGTCAGGGAGACAGCCAGAGAGTGACGGACACCGAGATCGGGCCGCTGCGCGATCCCGTCGTCATCGCTGCCTTCGAAGGCTGGAATGACGCCGGTGACGCCGCCACGGCCGCCGTGGAGCATCTCGAAGTGGCATGGTCTGCCCGACCCGTCGCGGCCATCGACCCGGACGACTACTACGACTTCCAGGTCAACCGGCCCACGGTCACGCTGGTCGACGGAGTCACGCGACGCATCCAATGGCCGACGACGCGGCTCTCGCTGTGCCGCCTCGAGGAACGCGACGTCATCCTCATCCGCGGCCTCGAGCCCAACATGCGATGGCGCGCCTTCTGCGATGAGCTGATCGGCATCTGCCACGAGCTCGAGGTGGACCTGTGCGTGACCCTCGGCGCGCTGCTGGCGGATGCGCCGCATACCCGTCCCATCCAGGTCACCGGCTCCGCGTCCGACGCTGAGACGGCAGCCCGGCTACGGCTGGACCGGCCGCGCTACGAAGGCCCGACCGGCATCGTCGGCGTCTTCCACGACGCCTGCCTGCGCGCGGAGATGGCCTCGGTCAGCTTCTGGGCCGCGGTCCCGCACTACGTGTCGCAGCCGCCGTGCCCCAAGGCGACACTCGCGTTGCTGCACCGGGTCGAGGACCTCATCGAGCTGCCGATCCCGCTCGGCGACCTGCCCGACTCCGCCCGTGCGTGGGAGCGCGGCGTCGACGAGCTCGCCGAGGAAGACGGAGAGGTGGGCGAGTACGTCCGGTCCCTCGAGCAGCGCGACGACATCACCGAGCTGCCGGAGGCCACGGGCGACGAGATCGCCAAGGAGTTCGAGCGCTACCTCCGCCGCGGCGACGACTCCCCGCCGCCGTAGCCGCGATCAATCCCCCGCGGCGACGATGGTGTACGTCGGGTTGAACATCGTCCGCCGGTGGGCCATGGTGCCGACCCGGCCGGCCACGAGCAGGGTCACCCCGGCCCGGATGCCTGCGATCTGGCGGCGGCCGAGCCACACCACGTAGAGGTTGGCGGTGCCGTCGAAGACCTCCACCTCCAGCGCCGGCACACCGGCCAGTGGCCGCAGGGTCACGCTCTTGACCGAGCCGAGCACCGTGACCATGGCGCGCTCGGCGCACTCAGCGATCGGCGTGGCCCCGGCCTCGCGCACCTGCTCGAGGAGGTCCTCGGCGGCGAGCTCCTCGTCGTCGGTCGTGAGGCGGCGCATCGCACGTCGAAACCGTCCCTCGGGCATGGGTCGATCCTAGGCCTCGTCGCGAGCTCAGACTGTCGGGAAGGGCAGCACCCGCGCGACGAGGCCGGCCACTCGGCCGTACTCCCCCGTCAGCATGGCCACCCCCAGCACTGCCAGCAGCACGCCCCCTACGACACTCACGGGGCGGCTCCACCGGGCGAGGGTGCCGGTCAGCGGCGCCGAGGAGGAGACCCCGAGCGCGGCGAGGACGAAGGGCGCGCCCAGGCCGAGGGAGTAGACCCCCAGCAGCGCACCCCCGGTCAGTGCACCGCCCTCGCGCGCAGCAAGGGTCAGCACGCCGGCGAGGAACGGCCCGACACAGGGGGTGAAAGCCGTGCCGAACACCACCCCGAGCAGCAGTGGGACCCAGGCAGAGGAGGACCGGGCGAGACGACTGCGCCCCCTGTCGCCACTGCTGACGCGGGCGAGCAGCCCCAGCCGGGCGTCCAGCAGCACCAGTAACGCGAGTACCAGCACCAGCACACCGCCACCGCGCTGAACCGGACCACCGGCCCGGCGTACGGCGGAGCCCACCGAGCCGGCCAGCAGGCCGAGGGTGACAAACACGGCGGTGAAGCCCAGAACGTAGAGCAGCGAGCCGATCAGCAGCCGCCGAGGCTGCTCCGCGACAGGTCGGCCCGCGCTCGACCCGGACAGCACGCCGACGTACGCCGGGAGCAGCGGCACGGTGCACGGAGCGAGGAAGGAGACGACGCCGGCACCGAAGGCGACCACGACAGCGAGCAGCATCAGCCCTCACCCGCCGAACGTGAAGGCGTAGAAGCGCACGCCAGCCCGCCGGGCCGTGAAGGTCAGCGCGTGCTCGGCGACCGACGCGCCGGTGATCACGTGGCGGAGGTCGTCATCGCCGACCACCAGCACCGTCCGGCCGTCCCGCGTCGTCGTGATGTCGCGACCTCGCAGCGATGGCGGCACCGGCTGGCCGCGCAGCTGCACCTCGAGCTCGACCGGGCCGAAGCCGCGCTCGGGGGCGACGAGGAGGTAGACGTCACGGGCCCGCACGTCGACGGCGAGGCGCGAGCCCCGCCTCGAGGCGAGCGTGTACTCGGCAGCGCCGGACCACTCCCCCGTCAGCCGCACCCGGTCGCGCGGCGGCGGGTCGTTCTGCGTCGCGCCGTCGTCCCGGGTCTCGGTGCTCCCCGCCGGCACGGGGCCGGCAGCGTCGTAGAAGTCCGCGCCGCGCTGCGCACCGAGGTAGAGCTCGCGGGTGATGTCCTCCCCCAGACCGGCCGCTCTGGGGGCCGCCGTGACGCCCCCCAGAGCAGTCGGCGGCAGGGTGGCTCCCGCTTCGCGGAGCAGCGTTCGCACCCCCATCTCGACGGCCGCCTCGTCTCCCTCGCCGATGTGGAAGCCGCGGATGCGGCCCGCGGAGTCGATGAGGTATTTCGCCGGCCAGTACTGGTTGCCGAACGCGTTCCAGGTGCTCATGGCAGGGTCCTGGGCGACCGGCCAGGTGACGTCGAGCTCCTCCACCGCGTCGGCGACGTTCTCCGGGATCTTCTCGAAGTCGAACTCCGGCGTGTGCACCCCGACGATCGTCAGCCCGCTGTCGCCGTACGCCTCCTGCAGCCGGCGCAGGAACGGGAAGGTGCGCCGGCAGTTGATGCAGGAGTACGTCCAGAAGTCGACGAGGACGACCTGGCGCTGCCGCTGCAGCCCGGCCATGGTCAGCGGGTCGGAGTTGAGCCAGCCGGAGATGCCGGTCAGCTCCGGCGCCGGCGGCGAGTCACCGGCCGGCTTCAGCAGCGGCGCCCCGCCGCGCGCGCCGATGGAGCGCAGAACCCCCGCTGACGGCGCGCGCAGGCTCACCACCACTGCAAGCACGGAGATCGCGGCCAGCACCACTGCTGCCACTCCCGCCGTCTTGCTCCGGCCCAACGCCCGTCCTCCGCTCAGGGACACTGTGATCTGTGCTGTCATCATCTGCGCCTGCTCGGCCGGGGCGCCCGGCCGCGGTGGTCCTGCACGGCGTCGGCTCGACCCCGGACTTCGCTCTTCGGTGCCTGGCCGGGCCCCTCGAGGCCCTCGGCTATGACGTCGTGGCACCCACCCTGCGCGGACATGGGAACACGGCGCCCTCCGAAGACCCTGTCGATCATTCGTTGGACCGCCACGTCGCGGATCTCGCCGACTGCGTGTCGGCGTACGACGTGCGGCTGGTCGCGGGCATCTCCCTCGGCGCAGAGATCGCCCTGCGCTGGGTCGCCGACACTCGCGGAGCGGGCCTGGCAGGTCTGCTGCTGTGCCTCCCAGGGGTGGCCGGTCCGACGTCGGCATCGGCGAGCGCCAACCGGGCCATGGCGGACGAGCTCTCGTCCTGCGGCCTGGAGGCCGTGCTACGACGGATTCGCACCGCTGACGGCGTACTCCCCTGGGTGGTCGAGGAGGTGCGCGCGTCTTGGGGGCAGCACGAGCCCGCGAGCCTGGTGGCCGCACTGCGGGCGGTGGCAGACGCCGAGCCGTTGTCCGCACCGACCTTGCAGCGGATCGACGTACCTGTCGGCATGGTGGCCGTGAGCGACGATCTCGGGCACCCCGTCGAGATCGCTATGCGCTACGCAACTCTGCTGCCCCGAGCAGCGGTGCTCACGATGCAGCTGGCAGACCTCGAACCGGACAGGTCGAGCCTGGGCCGCGTCGCGCTGAGAGCCCTCGACCTCACTCGACGACCGCTGCCCGGGGAGTGACCGCCCACCCCCACCTCTGGCGGGCGAGGTTCTCCGCAGGATCTCCGCAGCAAGACGGGGACTCGGCCACATCTGGTCCCTATCGTCTGCTCCGTGAGCAGCCGCCGGATCGTCGTCATCGAGGACGAGCCCGCGATCGCCGACGCGGTTGCAGCGCGGCTGCGCAGCGAGGGCTTCGAGGTCGCGGTCGCCGCAACCGGGCCGGACGGCGTCGCGCTCTGCGACCGGCTCAAGCCCGATCTGGTGGTCCTCGACCTGATGCTCCCTGGGCTCGACGGCCTCGAGGTCTGCCGAAGGATCCAACGGGAGCGACCGACGCCGGTCGTGATGCTGACCGCCAAGGACGCCGAGGCAGACCTGCTCACCGGCCTCGCGGTGGGCGCGGACGACTACCTGACCAAGCCGTTCAGCCCGCGCGAGCTGGTTGCCCGGGTGCACGCCGTGCTGCGCCGGGCGACGCGCACCTCCGAGGCGGACGCCACGGTGCGCATCGGCGACGTCGAGGTCGACCCCGCGACCCGGCGCGTCACGCGCGGCGGCGGGGTCGTGCACCTCACGCCCCTGGAGTTCGACCTCCTGCACCGACTCGGACGCCGCCCCGGCCGGGTGCACACCCGCGAGCAGCTGCTCGCCGACGTCTGGGGCTATCGGGACGCGTCGACCGGCGGGCGCACCGTTGACTCCCACGTGCAGGCGCTGCGCCGCAAGCTCGGCGACGACGTCATCCGCACGGTCCACGGCGTCGGGTACGCCGTCGAGGAGTCAGCGCAGTGAGGCCGCTCGACGGGATGCGCTCGCTCAAGGTGAAGCTCGGGCTGGTCATCGTCGCCGCAGTCGTCGTGACCCTCGTCGTCAACGAGGTGGGTGTCGCGCTCGACGTGTGGCCGCCGCTGCGTGCTGCCGTAGCGGCGGCGCTTGCGCTCGGCATGGTCCAGATCCTCGCCCGCGGGATGACATCACCACTGCGGGAGATGGCCCGCGCCGCGGCGGCGATGAGCCGCGGTGACTACTCGCGCCGGGTGACGACCACTTCCCGCGACGAGGTGGGCGAGCTGGCCCGGGCGTTCACCACCATGGCGGCTGACCTGGCCGAGCTCGACCGCGAGCGTCGCGACCTGGTCGCCAATGTCAGCCATGAGCTGCGCACCCCCATCTCGGCGCTGCAGGCCGTGCTGGAGAACATGGTCGACGGGGTGCAGGCCGCCGACCCGGAGCTGCTCGCGACGATGTTCGCGCAGGTCGAACGGCTAGGTCGGCTGGTGAGCCAGCTCCTCGACCTGAGCCGGCTGGAGTCGGGGGCGGCCCAGCTCGAACGTGGACCGGTCTCGTTGCGCACCGTCCTCGACGCCGCCGCCCGGGAGACACGCCTGCACCGGTCCGACGCGACCATCGAAGTGCGGGTCGACCCGCCGACGCTGCGAGTCGACGGCGATGGCGAGCGCCTGCACCAGGTCGTGGTCAACCTGCTCGACAACGCGCTGCGCCACGCACCGGCTGGGTCCGCGGTCCGGGTGACCGCGGCCGCCGACGGTGCGGCTGGCTGCGTGCTCTCGGTCGTCGACGAGGGCCCCGGCATCGACCCGGCGGATGCGGGCCGGATCTTCGAGCGCTTCTACCGGTGCGACCCGTCCCGCTCGGAGTCCGGCGGTGCCGGGCTGGGCCTGGCGATCGCCCGCTGGGTCATCGACCTGCACGGCGGCGACATCGGCGTCGACCTCTCCCACTTCCCCGGCTGCCGCATGGTGGTCACCCTCCCTGGAGCCACTTCGTGACGACCATCGACGCCACACCGCTGACCCGGACGCCGCAGCTGCCGGTGCCCGCACTCCTGTGCGCCGTCCTGCTCGGGCTCTCGTTCGACCGAGTGGCGGTGCACGGTGCGGCCACTGTCGCCGGCGCGTTGCTCGTCTCGGGCGCCAGCGTCGCTGTCGCGCTCCTGCCACGCAGCGGCGCTGCGGCCGGCCGCACGCTCGGCCTGGTCGCGGCGGTGCTCGGGATCGCCCTGGTCACCCGCAGCGGACCGGTCGCCGCACTCGGGCTGCTCGCGGCGGTGGCGGCGATCACGCTGTCGGTCGTGGCGCACCGTGGCGGCTCGGTGTTCGACACCACGACCCCGCGCCTGGTGGCCCGCGCCCTCAGCGCGACCTATGACGCGATCCGGCTGCCGGCGCCCGTGGCGGCCTGGGTGGCGGATGCCCGGGACCGGGTCATCGCCTCGCCCGACCGCCGCCGCCGGGCGTCGTCGTATGCACGCGGTGTGGTGCTCGCCGGTGGCATCGCGCTGCTCGTCGTCCCGCTGCTGGCCGCCGGCGACGCGGTGTTCGCCGCCTTGGTGACCTTCGACGTCGACCTCGGCCCGCTGCCCGGTCATCTCGTGGTCGTAGTCATCGGCGCGGGGGCGGCGGGTGGCATGCTCTACGCCGCATCGCGGCCCCAGCCAGCGATTGACCTGCCCGCCGGACCCTCCCTCGGGACCGCCGAGTGCCGGATCGTCCTCGCGACGCTGGCCGCGGTGTACGCCGCGTTCACCGGCGGCCGGGTCGTCGCGGCCCTAGGCGGGGCGCGCCACGTGCTGGAGACCAGCGGCCTGACGTACGCCGAGTACGCGCGTTCGGGCTTCTTCCAGCTGCTCGGAGCCGTCGCCGTCACCGTCGTGGTGCTGCTCGGCGTCCGCGGCCTGCGTGCCCGCGACGCCGCCGGGGACCGGTGGGTGACCGCGCTTTCGGTCGCCGTCGCCGTGCTCACGCTGGTGTGCGCGGCTACCGCGGTGCACCGTCTCGCCCTCTACGAGAACGCGTTCGGACTGACGCTGCTCCGTCTTCTTGCTCTCGTCTCCGCCGGCTGGCTGGCCCTCCTGCTCCTGCTCGTCGTCGCGTCGGTGAGCGGCGTAGCCGCCGACCGCGACTGGCTGCCGGGGGCGATCGCCGTCTCGCTGATAGCCGTTGTACTCGCGCTGGCCATCGTCAACCCCGAGGCGGTCGTCGTGCGCCGCAACGTCGACCGGGCAGTTTCCGGCGGGTCCTTCGACGCGGCCTACGCCGCGAGGCTGTCGGTCGACGCGACTCCCACGATCGTGGCGCAGCTCGACCGGCTCGACGCGCCGGCTCGCGCGGCCGTCGTGCAGCGCCTCTGCGAGCTGCGCGAGGACGATGAGGTCGGTAGCGGCCTCGGCTGGAACCTGAGCCGCCGCCGAGCGGCCGACGCTCTTGCGTCGGTGTGCTGACTCAGCCGACGCAGTGCGCTCCGGTGGGTGCCTGCCCGATCGTGTTCGTCCCCCGGGGCGCGCCCGCTACGACGGAAGCGGTGTCCGCCACCAGCACGTCGCCGCTCGAGTCGAAGCGGAGCGCGTGCCGGTCCATCCCTCGTGGCGGCGGCCCGAACTGGTACTCGCCGATCCCGTTGAACCGAGCGCCATGGCACGGGCACTCGAACCACTGGCTGGACTCGCACCTCGGCAGCTTGCAGCCGAGGTGCGGACAGACCCACGACAGCAGTAGCAGGCCGGGCACGCTCTCGGAGTAGATAGCGCGGCTCTCTGCCGTCGGCGAGTAGCGCACGAGATGCGCACGGAGCTCGGGATAGGTCAACAGCCCGCCGGTCGCGTCGAGGCGCTTGTAGAGATCGCGGAGCCGACCGAGCGGGTAGCGGGGGGACCCGGGGAGCTGACGATCGCCGCGCCCGTACAGTGCGCTGCCGAGGCCGACCAGCGAGGTAGAGGCAATCAGCCCGAGGCCCAGCGCCTCCCGACGGGACCACCACGCGAGCCGCTCGCCGCCCATGCTCACAACGGTCTTCCCTTGGCAACTGCACCGCAACTCGGGGGGTGACCGCCGGCCCTGCTGGGTGGTATGAGGTAGCACGTCGAAAGGGCGTTGTTCGCGCTCTCCGGGGGTGTCCGACGAAAGGACCACTGCCATGCCCGAGTTTCCAGCGATCGGTCACGCCGCTCTCACCGTGAGCGACCTCTCCCGAAGCGTGCCGTGGTACGAGGCGCTCTTCGGCGCCAAGCCGGTTGTCGACGAGGACACCGGGCCGTTCCGGCACGTGGTGTGGGCTCTGGGGACGACCCTGGTGGGTCTGCATCAATTCCCCGACCCCGTGGCGGGAGCTTTCGACGAGCGACGACCCGGCCTCGACCACCTCGCGTTCGCCTGCGCCGACCGGGCGGAGCTCGAGAAGTGGGAGTCCCGGCTGAGCGAGCTGGGCATCGCCCACGGCGGGATCGTCGACGCCGGCTACGGCTCCGGCCTGTCGTTCCGGGACCCGGACAACCTCGCCCTCGAGTTCTTCGCGCCGCCCGCCGGGTGACGGACTTCCCCACGGTCCGCGTCGCGGCGGCGCAGGCCACTCCGGTCCTGCTCGACGCCGAAGCGACCGTCGACGAGGTCGTCGGGCTGGTCAAGGACGCAGCCGCGGAGGGCGTGCAGCTCGTCGTGCTGCCGGAGTGCTTCATCTCGGCCTACCCGAGTGGCGCCTGGGCGGCGGCGGCGGCGAGCTTCGGTGGTGCCGACGAGCTGTGGGAGCGCCTCTGGGGGTCCTCGGTCGACGTGCACGGGCCGCACGTAGAGCGGCTGGTCGAAGCGTGCCGGGAGCACGACATCCACCTCGCCGTCGGCGTGAACGAGCGCGAGGACGCCCGGCCCGGGACGCTCTACAACACCACGCTGCTGCTCGGTCCGAGCGGCCTGCTCTCACGCCACCGCAAGTCGATGCCGACGATGCACGAGCGCGTCTTCCACGGCATCGGCGCGGGAGACGACCTGCAGGTGGTCGACGTGCCGGGCGTCGGACGCGTCGGCGGGCTGATCTGCTGGGAGAACCGGATGCCGCTGGCCCGGTGGACCGTCTACCAGGGCGGGCCGCAGATCTGGCTGGCGCCGACTGCGGACGACAGCGAGTCGTGGCAGGCGACGGTCCGCCACATCGCCATCGAGTCAGGTGCCTTCGTCGTCAGCGTGCCGCAGTACCTGCCCCGCGATGCGTTCGGCGCGGACTTCCCGGCCGACATCCCGGAAGGACTCGACTGCCTGGGCCGCGGCGGCGCGGTCGTGATCGATCCGTTGGGCACCGTGCTCGCCGGACCCCTCTACGACCAGGAGGGGCTCGTCATCGCCGACTGCGACCTGCGCGTGGGGCTGCGCGCCAAGCGGTGGTTCGACGCAGTCGGCCACTACTCCCGCGCGGACGTCTTCGACCCGGCGAGCTAGCGCGTCTCGGTGATCTCCGGGCCCCGCTCGAAGGGGTTGAGGTCGGGCTGGCCCTTTTCGTCGGCACCGTCGGCGGCCGCACGGTCGTTCTCACCGCCGGCCTCGGCGGCCGCGTCGGCGTGCTCCTTCGGCAGGCGAAGGGGGAGCGGGTCCCGTGGTGCCATGGCGTCGGTGCCACGTACGACGACGGTGCCCCGGTAGACCTCGAGCAGGCGGGCGGCCTGCGCGGAGTCGGTCGACGCCGGCCCGGTGATCATGCCGCGGAGAAACCAGCGCGGTCCGTCGGTGCCGAGGAACCGCGCCGGTGTGGTCTGGCCCGGCGCGGATCCAGGGATGCGCGCGCGGAGCTCCGGGCCGAACACCCCCTCGACTTCCTCGGCCGACCCACCCTGACCGCGCAATGCCTCGACGATCTCCGCCCGGACGTCCGCCCAGATGCCGTCAGCGCGCGGGGCCGCGAAAGCGTTGAGCTGTAGTGAGCTGCCCCGGTCGACTGCGGTCGCCGCGATGACCTGGCCCTCGGGGCTGACCTCGACGCGCACCTCGACACCCTCCGGCACCAGGACCTGCATGCCGCCGAGATCGATCCTGATGCGTTCGTCCCCAGGGCCGTCCGCTGGGTCCCACGGCCCGACCGTGACGATCCGCACCGGCTCCGGACGCGTCTCGACGCCCGGCACCACCGGCTCGTCCCGGTCGCGCTTCTTTCGCCCGAACGCCATCTAGTGCTCCTCCTCCGGCGCCGCCGGATCCGACGTGCCCGGTGCCATCATCGCAACCCCGCCGGTCGAACCGTGTCCGCCAGCCCCGCGCGCCGACCCGGGCAGCTCGTCGACCTCGACGAAGGCGGCCCGTTCGACCCGCTGCACCACAAGCTGCGCGATGCGGTCGCCGCGAGCGAAACGTACCGTTTCGACCAGGTCGTGGTTGATCAGCGTGATGCGGATCTCGCCGCGGTAACCCGCGTCCACCGTGCCGGGAGTGTTGACCACACTCACCCCGTGCCGCTCCGCCAGTCCGGACCGCGGGTGCACGAATGCGGCGTAGCCGATGGGTAAGGCGATGGCCACTCCGGTGGGCACGGTGACCCGCGCGCCGGGTGCCATCTCGACGTCGATCGTCGTACGCAGGTCGGCCCCGGCGTCACCGAAGTGGGCGTAGGTCGGCGCGGGCAGGTCCGAGTCGATCCGCAGCAGCAGCACTTCGACCGGCGGGCAGCTCATGGGTTGTAGGGGTTGCGGCCGAGGTGCGGCGCTGTGAGCTCGTCGGGCAGCCCTTGGTCGGCCGAGCCGTGGGTGGTGAAGTGGTCGAAGGAGACGATGACGAACAGACCGCGCGCCTCGACCGCGACCTGGCCGTCGACGGAGCCGCGCGCTTTGGTGTAGATCTTCCGCCCGGTCGCTCCGGTGACCTCCGCCGCGATCTGCAGCACCGTGCCGACCTGGACCGGCCGGCGGTAGTCGATCTCGAGTCGACCGGTGACGGCCGGCTGGCCGATCAGCCACATCAGGTAGCCGAGCGTCTCGTCCAGCGCCGTTGCCAGCAGCCCCCCGTGCGCCAGTCCCGCGGCCCCCTGGTGCAGCTCGCCGACGGTGAAGCGGCCCTCGACCGCAAGGTCCTCTCCGGCCCGGACCTGCAGATGCAAGCCGGTGGGGTGCGCATCGCCGCAGCCGTAGCAGTGCGTGTAGTGCGGCGGCAGGTCGGTGCCCGGGGCCGGGGCAGCGGGGTGGCGCGGCGGCAGGGGCAGGCCCGGTGCCGGCGTGGCGGTTCGGCTCATCGCGGCCGACCCTAGCGGAGCGGGGCTGCCCCCGGCTCCCATCCCGGCCGGGCCCGTGGTCGAATGCTCTGCATGGTGCGGCGGCGGCGGGGCGGGCGGGTCGTCCTGCGGTGCGCCGCCCTTCTCGCCAGCGCCGCGTTCCTCGCATTCGTCGGAGCGCTGGCCGCCCAGGCACAGCAGCGTCAGGTCGGTGACATCGCCGTCTTCGCGCGTGTCGGGCCCCCCGGTCACCCCGACGCGCTGGCGATTGCCGACGACGGGAGCGTGTGGGTCGGCAGCAACGGCGGGGCGCAGAACACTCCCGCACCGTCGGTGCTCACCCACCTCAGCCCGACCGGCAGGCTCCTCGGCGAGATCACCATCGCCGGCCAGAACGTCGGTCGCGACCACGGGCTGCTGGGCATCGCTCTCGACGACCGCGGGGCGCTCTACGTCGTCGACCGGGCCCCGGCGCGGATCCTGCGGGTCGATCCGGTGACGACGAGGCAGTCGACGTACGCCGAGATCCCCGACCTGCCGACGTGCGGCGCGCCGCCGTGTGAGCCTGGGCCGAACCAGGTGCCCTGGCCCAACGGCGCCGCCTTCGCCGCCGACGGTGCGCTCTACGTCGCCGACTTCGCCCAGGCCACGATCTTCCGGGTGCCGCGCGGCGGCGGTGTCGCCCAGGTGTGGCTGCAGGACGAGAGGTACATCTCCCCGTTCGGCATCAACAGCCTGGCCGTCGACGCTGCGGGTCGGCTCCTCTTCACGACAACTCTCGAGGTGCTTCCCCGACCCACCGGCGGTGCTGCCCGCGGCGGCCTGCGGCGAGTGACGGTCGCACCCGATGGCAGTGCTGGCTCCGTCGAAGACCTGTGGACCGCGAAGCCTGGCGAGGGCCCGGACGGGCTCGCGGTCGCCGCCTCCGGCGATGTCTACGTCACCACCCTCATCACCAACCAGGTCGTCGCGCTCACGGCCGACGGGACCGAGACCGCGCGCTTCCCAGCGGACCCTGTGGGCAACCTCGCCCTCGAGGTGCCGCTGGACAACCCGGCCTCGATCCGCTTCGCCGGCACGCGGCTGCTCATCACCAACCTGTCGTTCTTCCGGTCCGACCCGGCCAGCTATGCCGTCCTCGACCTCGAAGTCGGCCAGCCCGGCCTGGCGCTGCGCCGCCCGAGCACGGCGCGCGCTGCGCAGCCCGCCCGGCCACGACCCGCAGCTGCCGCGGCACCTGCGCCCCGGCCACCGGCTCCCGGCCCGCTCCCCGCGACGGGCGCCCGCTGGACCCTCACCGTGGGGGCACTTCTCACCGCCCTCGCCGCGGCCGCGCTCCGCCGTACTGTCTCCTGACATGGACGCGCATCCTCGACCGAACGGCAGCTCCCCCAAGGGCACCATCGACCTGCTCTTCGACGAGCTGTGCCTGCGCTGGGTGCGCGAGGCCGACGTCGTCGTACAGCAGACCGGCGCGTTGGCGACCACCCTCATCCTGCTGCCGCGGGAGAAGGCAGCCGACGAAGTGGCGATTCGGCTCGACGGGCTGCGCGGGAACCTCGTCGAGCGGGCCGACGCGATCGTCGCGGAGCTGCGGCCGCAGACTGCGGTCCACGACCCGGCCGGTCTCGTGCTGATGCTCGCAGCGCGCCTCGGCGCAGACGGCAGCGCGCCAATCGGTCCTGACGAGACGCACAGCGGTCAGGGCACTGACGGAGCCCTGGTCTACGTCAGCCTGGGCCGTCCCGCCCTGCGGCGGGCGCTCGCCTTCCGCCTGCGCCGCGGCGCGGACGGCACCTCGACCCTTGAGCGCGCCGGCGACGACCCCCCTGTCGAGCACTTCGCCTGGCTCGACGCCCTGCTGCACCCGACCGCCTAGTCGGACCGACTCAGCTCGGGTTGGCCCGGCCCGTACCAGCTGTCCACCCCAGGTTCAGGGGAGAGCTGCGCCCCATCCGCCGGCTCGGAACGGGGCGTAACTCTCCCCGGAACCGCATATCCTCGGCATCGTCAGCCCATCGCTCGACGCGAGGAGCATGCCGTGGCGTTCACCCGGATGGACCAGGGCACGATCGAGGACTGGATGGCGATCGCCCAGGAGACGGTGCCCTACCAGGAGCAGGTCGCTGACCGGATCCTCGCGATGCTGCGCCGGCTGGAGTCGTTCTCGGGCGGCTTCGGGGTCAACCAGCTGGCACACGCACTGCAGACCGCGACCCTGGCGCAGCGCGCCGGCGCCGACGACGACCTCGTCGTCGCCGCGCTCTGCCATGACATCGGCAAGGTGATCTCGGTGGCCAACCACCCAGCCATCGCCGCCGAGATCCTCAAGCCTTACGTCACCGAGGAGACCTACCGGATCGTCGGCACCCACCAGGACTTCCAGGGCCGGCACTACTACGCACTGCTCGGCAAGGACCCGGAGGCCCGCACGCAGTACGCCGAGGAGCCGTGGTACGCCGCCGCGGAGCGGTTCACCGACGAGTGGGACCAGACCGCGTTCGACCCCAGCTACGACAGCGAGCCCCTGGAGCACTTCGAGCCGCTGGTGCGCAAGGTGTTCGGCGAGGTGAAGATCGCCTGAGATCCGGCGACCGGCCGACTAGTCCGCCCGGACGCGCACCACGGCCGGCTCCGCGCGCCGGCGTACGCCGAGGCCGTAGGCCGCCCCGGCAGTGAGGCCGACCGCGAGCAGGGCCGCGGCCACCTGGACGGCGGAGTCGTCCGAGCGCACCGCCGACATCGCGAGCTGACCCTCCGCGGAGTCCTCGAGGTCGACCGTGGCCAGCGCCACCTCGATCTGCTCCTGCTGCTGGCTCACCATCCCGACGTTGGGCTGCAGCTGGGGCTGCGGGTTCACCTGCGGGTTGGGGTTGGGGTTGGGCTGCAGCTGCGTCACCAGGGCCGGCGCCGGGGGCGGA
>DATLOQ010000091.1:0-17659 GCA_035536235.1 Mycobacteriales bacterium | reverse complement strand
AATCGCTTGGTCAGCGCCAGCCCCAGCCCCGTAGACGCCTGTCCCCCTTGCGGGCTGTTGCCCTTCACCCGGTAGAACGGCTCGAAGATCTTCTCCCGGACGTTGTCCGGGATGCCGATCCCGTTGTCCTGCACCCGGACGCAGACGTGGCCGTCCTCGACCGCGGCTGCGACTGAGATCGCTCCACCGGGCGGCGTGTACTTGACGGCGTTGTCGACGAGGTTGAGCAAAATCTCTCGCAGTCGACGGGGGTCGGCGAGTACGGGCGGGAGCTCCCTCGGGACCGAGATCACGATCTTCAGCGAGGCGCCCTGGGCGAGGCCGTCGATCGTGCGGCGCAGATCCCGCACCGCGTCCTTGAGCCGCACTTTGTCGAGATCGAGGTCGAGCCGACCGGCCTCTGCCCTCGACAGCTCCAAAAGCTCGTTGATGAGCGTCAGGAGCTGGTCGCTGGACGCGACGATGGTCTTGGCCACCTCGTCGGGCGGCTGGCCGAACTTCGGGTTGAGCATCATCATCGCCTGGCTGCGGATGACCGCCAGCGGCGTGCGGAGGTCGTGACTCACGGAAGCGAAGAACTCCGTGCGGTCGTCGAGGAGGCGCTGGATCTCCTCTGTCCGCTGACCAACCCGCAGCTCGAGGGAGTCGTACGTCGCCTGCAGCTGGTCGGCCATCTGGTTGACTCCGCGCGCGAGCTCGCCGAGCTCGTCGTTGCTGACGACGGCGGCGCGAGCCGACAGCTCGCCCATCCCCAGCGCACGGTTCGTCGCAACCAGCGGGCGGAGCTGGGCGAGAATGGAGCGCGACAGCAGCGCGCCAACCCCGACCACGCCGATCATGACCGCGAGGACGATCAACCCGAGGCGCAATGCCGTCCCTCTAACCGACGCGAAGGCCGCCTTGGATGGGACGGTGATCGCGAGCGTCCCGACTCGCTCGCCCTGCACCTCGAATGGCGTGTACAGCGTGGCGACGTCGACCCCCGCGACTGAGCTCCGGCGACGCACAAGGCGTCCGTCGTCCGCTACGCGCGGCGCGGAGACGACGGGCCTCAGCCCGGTGGAGGCCAGAAGTAGCCCGCGGGTGTCGTAGATTTGGGCGCCGCCGCGACCGCCGAGTGCGCTCCCGCTGGGGGCTCCGCCGACAAGCCGGTCGATGGAGATGCCGACGACAGCGACGCCGACCGCACCCGACGCACAGCTCCCGGTTGTGGAGCAGATCGGCGCCGCGATCACGAGGAGTTTCCGGCCGG
This sequence comes from Mycobacteriales bacterium, assembly GCA_035536235.1. GTDB lineage: Bacteria > Actinomycetota > Actinomycetes > BP-191 > BP-191 > DATLNF01. The sequence continues at coordinate 16,407 of DATLOQ010000091.1, read as the reverse complement.
CGTCGTCGACGACGCCCGCCCGGCGAGTCCCCGCTCGGTCGCGAACCGCGTCGGCGATGAACCGGCTCGCGCCCCACCGGCCGCCGCTGCTCGACACCGGCCGCGACGCGGGATCGAATCGGCGGAGCTCGGCGATCCCGCGACCACGAGCATCAGTGGCGACCAGCAGGTTGACGTCGCTCTTCAGGGCCAGGACAGAGCCGAGCAGCGTCTCGACGGCTCGGCGGTCACCCCGTTGGACGGCGCTGACCATGCCCTGGATGTTCGTGGCGAAGTTGGCCGATTCGACGAGGTACAGCTCCCGGTCGTGTGCTACGGCGCGCGCCTCGAACGACCGGCGGGCGAGGTCCTGGTCCAGTGCGTCCTGGGCCCTGGCAGACAGGTCGCGCACGATCAGGAAAGCACCAACCGAACCGAAGATGACGATCAGAGCGAGGAATGGCAGGAGGAGCTTCCAGAACATTGGCAGATCGCGCACCCGCGCGGCCACCATTAGTACCAGCCGGTGAGCGGACGCGGTCCTGGCAGCTCGCGCACGAAGACGTCCGTGCTTTCGTTTCCGTCGCCGGGGACGAGGTTGGTTGCCACGCAGTCGAAAGCGACGAACCTGGCATCGGCGGAGATGGTGGGCGACCCGCACGGCCCCCCCGTCGCCTGCGCCCCCGTCGATGACACCGACACCCTCGTCGTCGTACCGGTGCCTGTGTCATGCATGAAGATGTCGCTGAACTCGTTCGTGTCCCCCGGGACAAGGTTGGTCGCGTCGGAGTTGAAGACGACGTAGCGGCCGTCGCGCGTCGCCGAGTAGGACAACTCGCTGAGTCCGACCCATGGCCCACCGGCAACGACGATCGGTGCGGCGTAGACGAAGGCCGTGCGCCGCGGGTCCCTTTTGTGGTTGAGCACCTGGTTCGCGCGCAAGCCGGTCGAGGAGACCGTCACGAGGGTGGTGATGCCTAGCTTGATGTCGCGGCGGAAGACGTTCTCGACGTCCGTGGCCGTCCCCGGTGTCACCAAATTCGTCGCATCGGAGTTGAAGAACACGAACCGGCCGTCGTCTGAGATCGTGCGCAGCCCCAGGCCGAGGACGCTCTTCGTCTCGCCGTTCGCCTGCTGACCGGTGGACGACAGGTTGACGCGCGCCGTCGTCCTGGCGACGCGGTCCCGCACGAACACGTCGGTGACGCCGTTGGTGTCGTTCCGCACCAGGTTCGGCGCGCTCGACTTGAACACGACATAACGGCCGTCGCTGGATATCGAGAACAGGTCAGCCCCCTGATCCCCGGTCGGAGACCCTCGGCTCGTGCCGCTGTAGTCGGGCGAGCCCAGCTGGGCCCGGTCGACGTCCGAGGGCACGTCGATCCGGGCAGTGACGCCTCTGCCCAGGTCTCGGATGAAAACGTTCCGAGCCTTGTCGTTGTCACCTGCAACGATGTTGTCGGCCCAGGACACGAAAGCGACGAACCGGCCGTCGGCGGAGATCTCACCCCGGCCGCTGGACCCCGTCGTGTCAACCCCGCAGCCGCCGCACGGCTCCGACACCCGTTCGTTGCGACCGGTCAGATTGTCGTGACGATAGACCTCGAAGCGGTACGGCGAGGACGGGCTCGCCGCCTGCCCGGGCGCGTGCATGCGCACACTCGTCCAGAAGGCGAAATAGCGCCCGTCCGTCGACATCGTGCCCGGGATCGCGAGGCTGCCGGCGCCTGTGCCGGCGAGCGCGACGCCCTGCTCCGGGTAGCCGTTGACGGTGCGATGACGCGTCCGGTCCCGGAGGTACACACCGATGGAGCCGCACGGGGCGACCGTGCCGAGCCTAGCGCTGGGAACACACGGTCTCGAGGCCGACGCGGGATCGAAGTTGCTCGCGCCGGAGGCCATCGCGACCTGCCTGCCGTCGTCCGAGATGATCCCGATAAACGAGTCCCCGTCCGCCTCCTGGTCGCTCGCGGAGACGGACGCTCGCGTCGTGACGCCTTGCTCCTGCAAGGTGAAGACGATCTGGCCGCCGACGGCGCCGTCGACCTGGAAGTAGTACGTGGTGGCAGCCTGGGCCGCGAAAGCGACCAAGGCGTTGCCGCGGGCGTCGCTGGAGCACTCGCTCACGCGCTCCAGCTCGCGGATCGAGTTCCCTCGGTAGACGGTCAGGGCTGCCGCGGAGTCGGAGCCAAAGGTGTCCGCGAGCAGACCCGTGTCGCGGGTGGCCGTGTAGACGTACCAGGCGGTCTTGCCGCCGACGGCGCTACAGGACGCCGGTTCGCCGCGTTCGACCGTGGCTGCGCGTGCGTCGGTCTGCGCTGTGTACGGAAGGGACGGCACCCGGTGCGCATCGGCGAACATGTCGTTGACGAAGACATGCCGGTCCACGGCAACCCGCCGCGTTGCAGCGTCCTGTCGGGATGCACGACCCCCTTGGGTCGCCTCGTCCGGGGCTGCATCGACGGCGGCCTGGCCGGGCGCTGGGGCCGTTGCAGCCTTGACTTCACTGTCACGGCCCAGAAGTCGAGTCACCAACTGGCCATCCAGGGGCGCGAAGCCACCTGGCGGACCGGCAGAGTAGTCGAGCGGTCCGAGGTGCGGGAAGCCGGGGAGGAAGCCGACGCCCGGGACCTTGAGACCGAGAACCACACCGCCGACGAGCGTGGACACAGCCAGGAGAACGATCCCCGGAACGGCGGCACGACGCCGTCGGCGGCTCGCCCGAGTGACGGACACGGCCATGCGGTGCACCCCCAGACTCGCTCTGATACCAGTTCGTTAAGAGCAAGGCAACACCTGTTGCCCGGTCACGAACGGATCCGGACGAGGACGACGGCGACGGCGGCGCAGTAGCGTCACGGGCCGTGGGGAGGCTTGCGATGACCGGTGCCTGCGACACGAACGTCTTCCAGTCGGAGGGCGAGTACTGGACCGTTCGTTACGGCTCGGAGTCGTGCCGCCTCAAGGACTCCAAGGGGCTTCGCTATCTCGCCAGCCTGCTGCAGAGCCCAGGGCGCGAGTTCCACGTCCTCGAGCTGGTGACAGCCGCAACCGGGGGTACGTCGGCGCCAGCGGGCACTCGCGCGGGAACGGACCGCGTCAGCCTCGACGCCGACGGGATGAGCGTTCGCGACTTGGGGGACAGTGGGGACATCCTCGACGCGCAGGCGAAGGCGTCGTACCGCCGCCGTCTGGTCGAGCTGCACGAAGATCTGGAGGAGGCCGAGGGGTTCAACGACCCGGTCCGCGCGTCGCGCGCCCGCGCCGAGATAGACGCGCTGGAGCAGCAGCTGTCCGCAGCCTTCGGGCTGGGCGGCCGGCCGCGCAAGGCCGGCTCGGCCGCGGAGCGCGCACGCGTCAACGTCCGCAACAGCGTTGCTTCGGCGCTGAAGGTCATCAGCCTGCACGCACCGGAGCTGGCCGAGCACCTGAAGCGGGCGATCCGGACGGGCACCTTCTGCTGGTACGTCGGCGACGGGAAGCGGTGGCACACACATGGCTCCGACCCGTCGGACGGCGAGTCGATCGTGGAGGACGTCGAGGAACGTCTGCTCGCGACGTTGCTGTTCACCGACATCGTCGACTCCACGAAGCACGCCGCCGAGTGCGGGGATCGCGCTTGGCGGCAGTTGCTGGACGAGCACAACGCCGCGGCTAGACGGCAGCTGGCTCGGCACGGCGGGCGGCTCGTGGACTCCTTCGGCGACGGTCTGTTCGCGGTGTTCGACGCCCCCGCGACCGCGATCGCCTGTGCCAGAGGATTCCAAGAGGAGCTGACCGCACTGGAGCTCCCCATCCGGGTGGGAGTGCACACCGGGGAGTGCTCCCGGCGCGGGACGGAGCTCAGCGGGATCAGCGTGCACATCGCGCAGCGGATCATGTCCCAAGCCGAGGGCGGCGAGATCCTCGTCTCGAGCACGGTCAGGGAGATCCTGTCGGGGTCCGGTATCGACCTGAGCGACGCCGGCTTCCACACGCTAAAAGGTGTGCCCGGCACGTGGCGGCTGTTCGCCGTCGTCGGCTCGGAGCGAGCAGGTCGCCGACGGCCGGCACACGACGGGGCGGGCACGACGCTCTCTCTCATGATCGTCGATGACCATCCGATGTGGCGCCAGACGCTGCGGACGGTCCTCGAGGGCAGCGGGGTCGGCATCGTCGTCGCTGAGGCGTCCGACGGTGCGGAGGTCGTGGACCTCGCCCTCGCAGCACGTCCCGAGGCGGTGGTCATGGACATGAACCTGGTGACCGTCAACGGCATCGAGGCGACCCGGCAGCTGCTCGCGGCACTACCGGATACGAAGGTGCTGATGCTGTCTTCCTCCGACGAGCGGGACGACGTCGTGGAGTCGGTGAAGGCCGGGGCCAGCGGCTACCTGTTGAAGACCGCCGGCCCAGACGAGGTCGCCGATGCGGTGCAGCGCATCCGGGCCGGCGAGCTTGTGTTCCCACCCGCGCTCGCCAAGGTGGTGCTCGAGGAGTTTCGCCGCATGGGCCGGCCGAAGCCGCGCCGGGCGCCGAGGTGACGACCGGCCAACCCGTGTTGCGTCCGTCGTGGCGACGACCGGTCGGACCTAGACCAGGTCGTGGATCTGCACGGTCTGGTCGCGGCCTGGCCCGACGCCGATGGCGCTGATCCGAGCGCCGGACATGTCCTCGAGTGCCGTGACGTAGGCCTGCGCGTTCTTCGGCAGATCATCCAGCGACCGCGCCAGCGAGATGTCCTCGTCCCATCCCGGCAGCTCCTCGTAGACCGGCACCGCATGATGGAAGTCGGTCTGCGACATCGGCATCTCGTTGACCACGATGCCGCCGACCCGGTAGCCGACGCACACCGGTATGCGCTCGATGCCGGAGAGCACGTCGAGCTTGGTGAGGAAGAGGTCGGTCAGGCCGTTGATGCGGGTGGCATAGCGGGCCAGCACCGCGTCGAACCAGCCGCACCGACGCGGCCGGCCGGTGGTCGTGCCGTACTCACCGCCGACGCTGCGCAGCCGCTCCCCCCACTCGTCCTCGAGCTCGGTCGGGAACGGCCCCGCGCCGACGCGCGTGGTGTAGGCCTTCACTACGCCGATAACCCCGGTGATCTGGGTGGGCGCGATGCCGGAGCCGGTGCAGGCGCCACCGCTCGTGGGGTTGCTCGACGTCACGAAGGGATAGGTGCCGTGGTCGACGTCGAGCATCGTCGCTTGGCCGCCCTCGAGCAGCACGACCTTGCCGTCGGCCAGCGCGCGGTGCAGCAGCAGCGGGGTGTCCGCGACCAGCGGGCGCAGCCGTTCGACGTAGCCGAGCAGCTCCTCCACCACTGCGTCTACCGACATCGCCTTGCGGTTGTAGACCTTGCTGAGCAGCTGGTTCTTCGGCTTCAGGGCGCTGTCCACCTTCTGCCGCAGGATCTTCTCGTCAAAGAGGTCCTGTACCCGCACCCCCACCCGCGACATCTTGTCGGCGTACGCCGGACCGATGCCGCGGCCCGTCGTACCGAGCTTCGCTGCTCCGAGGAAACGCTCGACCACCTTGTCGATGGCCGTGTGGTACGGCGTTATGACGTGGGCATTGGCGCTGATGAGCAGCCGCGACGTGTCGATGCCGCGTCCTTCGAGCAGGTCGATCTCGCCGAAGAGCACGCCGAGGTCGACGACGACGCCGTTGCCGATCACCGGCACGAGCGTCGGGGTGAGGATGCCGGTCGGCAGCAGGTGCAGGGCGTACTTCTCCGCGCCGATCACCACGGTGTGCCCGGCGTTGTTGCCGCCGTTGTAGCGCACGACGTAGTCGAGGCGGTCACCGAGCAAATCGGTGGCCTTGCCCTTGCCTTCATCGCCCCACTGGGCGCCGACGAGTACGACGGCCGGCATGTGCGGCTCCTTCCGGACAGACGAAAGGCCCCGGGCGCTCTCCTGACATGTCAGGGCAAGCGCCATGGGGCCTCTTGCGGAGGAAGTCTAGCGCCTGCCCTCGGATTGGCCTACTGCCGGATTGCTTACTGCAGGGTGGCGAGCAGGGCGTCGGCCAGGTTGGGCACCAGGTCAGCGCCGACGAGCACCTCGTCGTCTGCTGCACCCTCGGCGTTGCGCAGGCGCAGGCAGCCGGCTCGCGTGCCGTCACGCAGTACGGCGACCGCGAGTCGGATCTCGCGGCGACCGGGGTGGCCCGCCGCCCAGCTGTCCTCGTCCACATCCGACGGCATCGCCGCTGCTAGCTCAGCGGGCAGCATCGTCACCTCGTTGACGAGAGCGCAGCCGGCCACGTCATCGGGCCAGGCGAGTCCGGCCAGCACGTCGTCGAGCACTCCGTCGGGCAGCGCCTCCTGCTCGACCGGCGTGAGCGGACCGGTCGGGCTCACGCCGAGCGTGCTGGAGAGCTGCGGCTCCCGCTCGAGCAGCTCGCCGGTGTCGACGAGTGCGTAGAGGCGCGGCGGCTGATCCCAGCCGCTGACGGCTACGTGCTGCTCAATCTCGACGACGACGTTGGTCAGGGTCAGGTCGTCCATATCGCTCAAGCCTCCGTGGACAACGACATGGGCAGCTCGGCGAAAGCCGCCGGGTCGCACTCACGGAGCAGGTCGGCGCAGCGCGCGGCCTCGGCTGTCTCCTCGATGTCTCCTGCCGCGCGACCCAGCGCGTTGAGCGCGCGGAGGAAGCCGCGATTGCCCTCGTGCGCCCACGGCACCGGGCCGAAACCCTTCCAGCCGTTGCGGCGCAGCGCGTCGAGGCCGCGGTGGTAACCCGTGCGCGCGTAGGCGTAGGACTCGACGACCCGCCCACCGGCGTAAGCCCGGTCGGCCAGGACGGCCCACGATGCGCAGTGCTCGGGGAATCGGGCCGCCACCGCTGCCGGATCGTCCCCGCCGCCGAGCGCGGTGTCCGCGTCGACCGCCGGAGGGAGAAGCGTGGGCGGCGGACCGCCGAGGAGATCACCGTGGATGGTCATGCGCGCATCATCCCCTTCTTGGGTTGTGGGCAGCGCCCGGCGAATCGAGCCGGCGCAGCCGGTGGGCGTCGTCGAAGAGCGTGCGCCCAGCGAGTCTCCCGGCGACCAGGGCCGCGATGGTGCCCGCCCCGAGGTACATGTACATCACGATGATCTGGTAGCGGATCGCCACCACCGGCGAGACGCCCGCGATGATGAGGCCCGTCATCGCTCCGGGCAGGGTGATCAGCCCGACCACCTTCGTCTGGTCGATAGCGGGTGCGATGGACGCGCGAAGAGCGAGACGCAGGTGTGGCTCGAAGGCCTGCGCCGATGGAAGTCCCAGCGCCAGCCGGGCCTCCACGATCGCGCGCGACGTCGAGACCTCGTCGGCCACGCGAGAGAGTGAGAGCGTCGCGCCAGTCATCGCAGCCGACACGACCATCCCGCCCAGCGGGAGCACTATCCGCGGCGTCGCCTCGATGATCTGGGCGCCGACGAGCAGACCCAGCGTGGCGACGGCGGCGGTCCCGACCGCGAGCGTCGCCGTACGCCGGCCGTGCGGCAGGGTTCTCGCCCGACGTCCAGCGGTCTGGCCGGCCAGCACCACCATGCCGCCCACCCAGCCGAGCGAGCCAGGCAGGCCGGTCTCCTCGAACAGGAATCGCAGCGCGTAGCCGACTGCGACGAGCTGAACTGCCGCACGCACCGTCGCGACCATGAGGTCGCGAGCGAGACCGAGCCGCTGCCGCAGAGCGACGTACGCCGTGACCGCGACAAGCAGCAGGGTCAGCGCCACACCCCAGATCGGCGGCACCGGAACGGCGTTGGCCTCGGCCGCGAGCAGCCCAGCCGGCGACAGCATTCTCACGATGCGCCACGCAAGAACTCCTGCGCCCGCGGGTCCTGCGCGCCGGCCAGCAGGTCGCGGGTGGGGCCCTGCTCGGCCACCTGGCCACCGTGCACGACGATGAGGTCGTCGGCCAGGCGGGCCGCCTGTCGCAGGTCATGCGTCACCAGCACCACCGTCATGCCGTCGTCCGCCAGCGCCCGCACCGTGCGCTCGACGACGGCGACGGCGAACGGGTCGAGTGCCGAGGTGGCCTCGTCGAGCAGAACGACCTCAGGGCCGACAGCCAGGGTTCGGGCCAGGCACATGCGCTGCGCCTCGCCGCCCGACAGCTCCGTCGCGGTGCGCGTCAGAAAGCTCGACTCCAGGCCGGCCCGGGCGAGCAGCGCTACCGCCTCGTCGTCGGTGAGCGAAGGCCGGCCGGCTCGCAGGTTGTCCGCCACGCTGCCCGCGAACGGGGTGGGCACCTGCTGGAGCAGACCCACCCGCCGACGCAGCTCGAGGACGTCGTACGACGCCACGGGCGCGCCGTGGAAGGACACCACGCCACCGTGCGCCTCCTCCAGCCGGTTGAGCAGCCGCAGCACAGTGGTCTTCCCTGAGCCGGACGGACCGACCAGCGCCGTGACGCGCTGGGCACCGATCTGGGCGGTGACGCCATCGAGCGGGTGCACGTGATCGTCAGCGGTGCCACGTCGGGTCGAGACGTCGTCGAGGGTGAACAAGGCAGCCACTCCGGCAGCGTATGTCGCTTGGCCCTACCGTCTCCGGGGTGAGCTCCTACGCGTCAGTCGCAGCACGCTGGCTGCTCGGCGCGTCGGCGCATCCCGGCGGGGCGTCGCTGACCCGCTATGCAGCGCGCCTCGCGAACGTCAACGCCCAGTCTTTCGTGCTCGACGTGGCGGGTGGCGTCGGGAGCTCAGCAGACCTGCTGCGCGCCGAGATGCGCGCGAGCGTCATCAACGTCGACATCGAGGCCCGGTCGGCACGAGCGGCCCGAGCCCGGGGAGTCCTCACTGTGCGCGGGGACGCGCTCGAGCTGCCCGTACGCGACGCGGCCGTCGACGTCGTGCTCTGCGAGTGCGCGATGTCCACCTTCCCGGCTCCGTCCCGCGCCGTCGCCGAGATGGCGCGCGCCCTGGCTCCTGGCGGTCGGCTGATTCTCACCGACGTCGTCGCCGAGCTCGACCTGCGCCGGGCCCACCCAGCCGTGGACGCCGGCGTACGTCGGCTCAGTGCACCGCTACCCGCCGTCGGCTATGCCGACCTCATCGCCCGGGCCCGCCTCGAGCTGGTCTCCCAGGAGGCCCGCCCCGACGATGCCCGAGAGGTGATCGACCGGCTGCTCAAGCGGCTGCGCCCGCTCGCGGCCGTACCGGCAGTGCATCGGCTGCGCACCACCCTGCGCGAAGCGCGCACGGCAGTCGACGAGGGAAGCCTCGGCTACACCCTCCTGATCGCCAGCAAGCCGTAGCAGGTGCACGGGACGGCACGACGAACTCCTTGGTCAAGCCCCCTACGCACCTGGAGTCGTTATGCGCCGCGCCCTGCTCACCGCGACCGCCGTCGTGTCGATCGGCGGGCTGGCCCTGCCGTCGTCAGCGGCACCGCCGCGCAAGCCGATCACCAAGACCTACACGGCGAGTGCGGCACCCAGCGTCGCCGGTCTCGCCTTGCTCTGTGCGGGCGGGCTGCCGGTCAACGAGCATCGCGAGCCCTTCATGCCCCCTGCGGCCGGCACGCTGAAGGTCTCGCAGACCACCGGTGTGGGTGACTGGGACCTGGTACTGCTCGACGCCGCCGGCGACGCGGTCGCCGAGTCGGCGAACCTCGGTCCGGGCGACGAGTCGCTCTCCTTCAAGGTGAAGAAGGCGGGCGCGTTCACGATCCTGTCGTGCAACGGACTCGGCGCGCCGACGGCGACAGTGACCTACACGTTCACCTTCGCCAAGTAACCGACCGCTTCAGCGACTCACCTCGGCGATGAAGTCGCTGTGGGTGCCGTCGCGGTCGTTGCCGACGCGCGGCAACGCGTTGGTGAACACCCCGGCCAGCCGGCCCCGGGTGTCGAACGTCAGGCCGAAGTTGTCCAGGAGAGCACGGCTGCCGTCGGCCATGCACCCGGTACCGGACACGCAGACCCGGCCGACGTGAATGGGCCTGGTCACTGCTTCGGCGCGACCGAAGCGGCGGCCCCCGTCGCTGGACCGCGCGATCATCAGCCGCCACCTCGCCGCGTCGGGATCGGTCGCGGCACCCATCTCGCTGATGCTGTCCGACGGCCCCTCCCGGTCGGTCCCGTACCACGCCACCGCGACCGTGCCGTCGCCCATGGCCGCGACGGTGGGGTAGACGCCGGTGTGCAGCGGACCGTGCAGCGCGAACGGCTTCGTCCACGTCCGCCCGCCGTCGCGCGACGAGGCGAAGTACGACGTCGTCGCGTCGTGCCATGCGACGTACACGACGCCGCGAGCATCGGTCGCGACCGTGATCGGCCAGATCGGCACGAACACGCCCTCGGTGAAGTCAGCCACCTCCCGCACCGTCCACGTCGCACCCCGGTCGGTGCTGATGGACACGACGACACGTCGGGCGGATTCGGCCACACCTGGGTAGTAGAGGGTGTGCTGGTACGGCGAGCGGGCCGAGGTGTCCACGGTGAAGCGGCCCGTGCGCACCCGGTTGCCCGCAGGGAAAGCTGACACCACTCCAGTGAGTACCGGTCGGTCCCCGCAGCCGTTGAACGTGCCCACTGCGGTGACGTCGGAGAGGACCTCCTTCGAGCCGAGGTAGGCCGTGCACGCTCCGTCAGCCTGGAGCCACGGCCGGTCGATCGTGGCGCTGGCGAGCGTCGCAGCCGGCAGCACGGACCACGTCTTCCCGCTGTCGCGGCTGATCGCCAGGGAGTTCTCCCCCGTCCACAGCGACGTGATGTAGATGTTGTAGTGCCCTTGGGGGTTGCGGTCCGGCGCCACAGCGACGTCGACGTCGTACCCGCCGAAGCCCTCGGACGGTGAGGTCGGGATCGCCTGGAAGGGATTGCCCACCCAGACCCACGAACGGCCGCTGTTGCTGGAGCGCCACACATCGGTGCCGCAGCCCGAGACGGTGTTGCCGCACGGCGGATTGAAGAAGTTGCCGGCAGCCCAGAGCGTGCCGTCAGGCGAGGCGGCGATCGACGGCTCGGCGGCGGAGTTCGTGCCTTTGGCATAGGGCACTGGCAAGGGGCCGGTAACCCACCGGGGGGCGGTGCGGGCGACCGCCGGTGCGACAACAGCACTCAGGGCGCCCGCGCAGAGCAGGATCAGCAAGGGGGATCGGCGCATACACCTGAGGATGCCAGGAGTGCTCACCGCGTCTGTCAGGTTGCTGACAGCGTCACCACAGCGCCCCCCGAGAGGCGGGTGGTATTGACACCTATCGAACAGATGTTCGACACTCGACCGATGGCCCTCGTCGACACCGCCACCGCCGGAGCGGTCCATCTGGCCGCTCCGCGTGGTGGTCGTCGCGAGCCCCTACCTGTGGTTCCAGCCCTCGCTCCGCTGCTGCCCGGCGGGGTGCTGCGACCCGGCACCGTGGTCTCTGTCACGGGGTCGACGTCCCTCGCGCTGGCCCTGCTAGCCGCACCCTCCCAGGCCGGGTCGTGGTGTGCCGCGGTCGGTGTGCCCGGGCTCGGGCTGCTCGCTGCGGCGGAGCACGGGGTGGATCTCGAACGCCTGGTGCTGGTGGGCCACCCCGGCGCGGCCTGGGCCACTGTCGTGGCCACTCTCGTCGAAGCCCTCGACGTCATCGTGGTGCGGCCCGGTCGTGGTGCGGCCGAGTCCGACGTACGCCGCCTCGCCGCTCGGGTACGGGAGCGCGAAGCCGTCGTCGTCTCCCTCGGTGCGTGGACCGGAGCCGATGTCGCCCTGACCCAGACCCGGTGCCGGTGGGAGGGCCTCGGCGCAGGCCACGGGCACCTGCAGTCGCGGCGGGTCGAGGTGCAGTCCAGCGGCCGGGGCGCTGCGGCCCGGCCGCGGTCGGCGGTGCTGTGGCTGCCCGCGACGGGCGGACAGGCCGAGCCTCTGGAGACCGTCCCGGCATCTGCGCCGAGCGTCGTACCGGACGACGCGTCGAGGGCGATGGGGCAGACGGCGTGAGCGCTCCGGTCCGCACTCTCGTCCTGGACTGCCCAGACTGGCCGCTGACCGCGGCCGGTGTCGGTCCTGACACTCCCGCCGTTGTCATCGTCGCGCAACGGGTGGCAGCTGCGTCGGTCGCCGCTCGAGCAGCGGGCATCACGACCGGGCTGCGGCGGCGGCTGGCGCAGGGCCGCTGCGCCGACCTGGTCCTCGTGCCCGACGACCCGGATCGCGACGCGGTCGCCTTCGAGCCGGTCGTCGCCGCGCTTGAGGACATCGCCCCCGGCATCGAGATCGTCCGCCCGGGGCTGTGCGCACTGGCCGCGCGCGCGGCCTCGCGCTACGTCGGCGGCGACGCTGCGCTGGCGCAGGCTGCTGTCACTGCTGTGGGGCGGGGGGCGCGGGTGGGCATCGCCGACGGGCCCTTCGCCGCGGAGCTCGCCGCCGTCACCGTCGCGCCGTACGCCGACCCCCGGTGGAGCGTCGTACCGGAAGGGAGGTCACGGCAGTTCCTCGCACCGTACGCCGTCGACGTGCTGCACCGGCCGGCGCTGGCCGACCTGCTGCACCGGCTCGGGGTGCACACCCTCGGCGACCTGGCCCGGCTGCCGTCGGCCAGCGTGGTGTCGCGCTTCGGGCCCGACGCGGCTCTGGCCCATCGGCTCGCTCGCGGTCTCGACGAGCGACCGGTCACCGCGCGGGTGCCGCCGCCAGAGCTCACCGCGCAGCTCGAGCTCGATCCACCTGCGCTGCAGGTGGAGCAGGTGGTCTTCGCGGCCAAGGGGCTGGCCGACCGATTCAGTGCAGGGCTCGCGGATCACGGCCTGACGTGTCAGCGCATCAGCATCGAAGCCGAGACCGAGCACGGCGAGCGGCTGGCGCGGCTGTGGCGCCACGACAGCGCGCTCACTGCGCCGGCCATCGTCGACCGGATCCGCTGGCAGCTCGACGGCTGGCTCTCCGGCAGCGCGCGCTCCCCCGACGGTGCGCCCACCGGCGGGCTCGCGCTGATCCGGCTGGTGCCCGACCAAGTCAGCGCCGACACCGGCCGCCAGCTCGGGCTCTGGGGACCCGAGGAGGCACTCGACCGGGTGGCCCGGGCGCTCGCCCGGGTGCAGGGCGTCCTCGGACCCGACGCGGTGACCACTGCGCTGCCGACCGGCGGCCGCGACCCAGGGGAGCGCGTCGCGGAGATCCGCTGGGGCGACCCCCGGGTGGCGCCCAAGCCGGCCGACCGGCCGTGGCCGGGCCGGCTGCCCACTCCCGCACCGGCGACGGTGCTGGCGGACTCGCGACCGGCCCGGCTGGTCGACGACGGGGGGATGAGCGTCGAGGTCAGCGCCCGGTGCGAGGTGAGCGCTCCCCCCGCCCGGCTGGCGGTCGGCACCGACGGCTGGCTCGATGTGGTCGGCTGGGCGGGGCCGTGGCCGGCCACCGAGCGATGGTGGGACCCGCACACGACCGACGTACGCAGCCGCTTCCAGCTGGCCACCCGCGACGGCGCGGCCTGGCTCGTCACCGCCCGCTCCGACGGCTGGTGGGTCGAAGCGGTCTACGACTGATGGGCTACGACAACCCGCCGATCCCATGGAGCGAGCTGGAGCGGCGGCTCTCCGACCGACCGCTGCAGCCGGCCCAGGTGCCCGACGGCGGCGACGCTCCGGCGTGGTCGCGCAAGCGGGCGCCGTACGTCGCACCTGACCTGCCCGCAGCAGCAGCCACCACGTCGTACGCCGAGCTGCACTGCCACTCCACCTTCAGCTTCCTGGACGGCGCGTCCTCGCCGGAGTCCCTCGTCGAGGAGGCTGCCCGACTGGGTCTCACCGCGTTGGCGATCACCGACCACGACGGCTTCTACGGCGTCGTGCGCTTCGCCGAGGCGGCCGCCGCGGTGGGCCTGAAGACCGTCTACGGCGCCGAGCTCTCGATCGGCCTGACCACGCCGCGGGCCGGCGTGCCCGACCCTGAAGGACACCACCTCGTCGTGCTCGCCCGCGGCCTGGAGGGCTACGCCCGGCTCTCGCGCACGATCAGCAAGGCGCTGATGGACGGCGGAACCAAAGGCAAGCCGGTGTACGACGTCAGCGCGCTCGCCGAGACCAGCGGCGGGCACTGGCTCGTGCTGACCGGCTGCCGCAAGGGGGCGGTGCCGCAGGCCGTGGCGACCGGCGATCTGGCCGCCGCGGCACGCGAGCTGGCCGACCTCGCGCAGGCCTTCGGCCGAGGCAACGTCGCCGTCGAGCTGTGGGACCACGGCGACCCGGCCGACACCGTGCGCAACGACCGCCTTGCCACCCTCGCTCAGCATGCGGGCCTGCCCACCGTCGCGACCAACAACGTGCACTACGCAACGCCAGCGCAGCAGCCGCTCGCCGCAGCGATCGCCGCGGTGCGCGCGCGCCGCAGCCTCGACGAGATCGAGGGCTGGCTGCCGGTGCACGGCGGGGCCCACTTGCGCAGTGGCGCCGAGATGGCGCGGCGCTTCGCTCGCTACCCCGGCGCGGTCGCCCGCGCAGCCGAGATCGGGGCAGAGTGCGCCTTCGACCTCACCCTGGTCGCGCCGAAGCTGCCGCCGTTCCCGGTGCCGAGGTGGCACACCGAGATGACGTTCCTGCGCGAGATCACCGAGCGCGGCGCGATGCAGCGCTACGGGCCCCGGCACGCGCCGCGCGTGACGCGGGCTTATGAGCAGATCGACCATGAGCTCGCGCTCATCGAGCAGCTCGGCTTCCCCGGCTACTTCCTCATCGTCTGGGACATCGTGGAGTTCTGCCGGCGCAGCGACATCCTCTGCCAGGGCCGCGGGTCCGCGGCCAACTCCGCGGTCTGCTACGCGATCGGCATCACCAACGTCGACGCCGTCGGCTACGGCCTGCTCTTCGAGCGCTTCCTGTCGCCGGAGCGCGACGGGCCGCCGGACATCGACGTCGACATCGAGAGCGATCGGCGCGAGGAGGCCATCCAGTACGTCTATGCACGCTACGGACGCAACCATGCCGCGCAGGTCGCCAACGTCATCACCTACCGGCCGCGCGGTGCGGTGCGCGACATGGCCCGCGCGCTCGGCTACCCCGCCGGCCAGCAGGACGTGTGGGCCAAGCAGATCGACGCGTGGGGCCGTACGTCGATCGGCAGCCCCGACCTCGACGTACCCGCCGACGTCGTCGCTCTCGCCGAGCAGGTGCTCACCTTTCCGCGTCACCTCGGCATCCACTCCGGCGGCATGGTCATCTGCGACCGGCCGGTCGTCGACATGTGCCCCGTCGAGTGGGCCCGGATGGCCGACCGCTCGGTGCTGCAGTGGGACAAGGACGACTGCGCGGCGATC
Source organism: Mycobacteriales bacterium (assembly GCA_035536235.1). Classification (GTDB taxonomy): domain Bacteria; phylum Actinomycetota; class Actinomycetes; order BP-191; family BP-191; genus DATLNF01. The sequence continues at coordinate 1,217 of DATLOQ010000091.1, read as the reverse complement.
GGGCTGGTGAAGTTCGACCTGCTCGGCCTCGGCATGCTCTCCGCGCTGCACTACGCCATCGACCTCGTGCGCTCGCATCACGACGTGGAGATCGACCTAGCGACGCTGCCGCAGGAGGACGTGGTCTACGACATGCTCTGCCGCGCCGACACCATCGGGGTCTTCCAGGTGGAGAGCCGCGCTCAGATGGCGACGCTGCCCAGGCTCAAGCCGCGGTGCTTCTACGACCTCGTCGTCGAGGTCGCGCTGATCCGTCCCGGCCCGATCCAGGGCGGCTCGGTGCACCCCTACATCCGGCGGCGCAACGGGCTCGAGCCGGTCACCTACCTGCACCCGCTGCTGGAGCGCTCCCTCGCCAAGACCCTCGGCGTGCCGCTCTTCCAGGAGCAGCTCATGCAGATGGCGATCGACGTGGCGGGCTTCACCGCGGGCGAGGCCGACCAGCTGCGCTCGGCGATGGGCTCGAAGCGATCGATCGAGCGGATGGAGCGGATCCGCGGTCGGCTCTACGAAGGCATGGCCGAGCGCGGCATCACCGGCGAGGTCGCCGACCGGATCTACGAGAAGCTCGCCGCGTTCGCCAGCTTCGGCTTCCCGGAGAGCCACTCGGTCAGCTTCGCCTACCTCGTCTACGCCAGCTCCTGGATCAAGCTGCACTACCCGGCCGCGTTCTGCGCTGCGCTGATCAACGCGCAGCCGATGGGCTTCTACTCGCCGCAGACCCTGGTTGCCGATGCCCGGCGCCATGGAGTGACGGTGCTCGGCCCCGACCTCAACGCGAGTGCCGCCACCGCCACCCTCGAAGGTCGGCGCGAAGCGCCCGCCGTACGCCTCGGCATCTCCTCGGTGCGGCTGATCGGCGCCGAGCTGGCCGAGCAGATCGCCGCCGGCCGGCCGTACGCCCACATGGAGGACCTCGCGTCGCGCGTCACCCTCAGCGCGCCTCAGCTCGAGTCGCTCGCCACTGCCGGAGCCTTCGCCGGACTCGGCCTCGAGCGGCGCGCGGCCCTCTGGTCAGCCGGTGCCGTCGCCGGCACCCGGCCCGGTCACCTGGCCGGCACGGTCACCGGTGAGGCGGCCCCGGAGCTGCCGGCGATGACCGCCCTCGACACCACCGCAGCTGACGTGTGGGCGATCGGGCTGTCCCCCGAGCGGTCGGCGACGGAGTTCGTCCGGGCCGAGCTCGACGCACTGGGAGTGGTCACTGCGGCCGGGCT
>DATLOQ010000090.1:0-12825 GCA_035536235.1 Mycobacteriales bacterium | reverse complement strand
GTCGACCTCGACAAGAGCGAGCTGCGCATCCACGTGCCCCTCGCGGCGTTCGCGTCGCGCGCGAAGCTCCCGAAGGGAGCCAAGCTCAGCGGCCTGATCGCCGAGGGCCGGGTGCTCATCGGCCAGCGCCTGGTGCCGTCGCAAGCGGTCGGCCCCTCCCCGCGGATCCCGCTCGGCGGACTGACCGCGACTGTGGACACCGCCGAGGGCAAGAGCTACCTCCTCGGTACGCCGTCGTGCGTCGCCGTCGGCAAGTAGCTCTGCAGTCGCTCCAGGGCAGGTCGCGCTCGCGCAGCAGCTCACCCTGCGCCCTCATGTGTCTTCTATGACACGTGAGAGCGCAGGTCAGACGCGATCCGGCCTCAGCGCCGCGATCAGGCGGCCGGGCCCTCACCTTGCGACCGCAGGGCGTCACGTTGGGCCTGCGGCAGCGCGCAGGCGGCCGTGCCGCCGGGCAGCCGGCCTCGGTTGTTCGCGATGAGGCGGTAGACCCCGGCCGCCAGCCAGCTGACCGGGGGCACCTGCATCGCGCGACCCAGCGCCAGCCAGAGCCCCCCGCACTGGACGAGCAGCCGGGCAATGGCCGCCGCGCCCGCGAGCGGCGGTGATCCTGGCTCCACCCACAGCACCGATCGCTCGGCCTGCGCCTGCGTGACCCCGAGCCTGGGCAGGTCGGCCCACTGCCAAGGGGTGACGCGCGGTCGCGCCGGTAGCCGGCGCTCCATCAGCTGCACGCACCTCGTGCAGAAGGCGCAGTCGCCGTCGTAGATGAGCGTCGCATCGATCTCGCGGTGCCTCGTCACGACCTCATCCTCCCACCGCCGTACGCCGTACGCGTTCGCTCAGTTGGAGCGCCGGCGCATCATCTAGGCGTCACCCGCGCTCCAACCCTCGAGCTCAACCGGCGGGTGGCTCGAACTTCGTCGTGCGAGCCATGCCGGCGGCCCGGCCCTTGCCGGCGATGACCAGTGCCATCTTGCGTGACGCCTCGTCGATCATCTCGTCGCCCAGCATGACCGCGCCCTTGCGCTCGACCGTCGTCGCATGCTCGTAGGCGTCGAGGATCAGCTCGGCCTTGTCGTAGGACTCCTGGGTCGGGGCGTACACCTCGTTAGCCACGTCGAGCTGGCCAGGATGCAGCACCCACTTGCCGTCGAAGCCGAGCGCAGCCGACTTGCGAGCGATCTCGCGGTAGCCGTCGACGTCCTTGATCTGCAGGTAGGGGCCGTCGATGGCCTGTACGCCGGCTGCCCGCGCCGCCATGAGGATGCGCATGAGGATGTAGTGAAACGGGTCGCCGGGGTAGTCCGGCGAAAGCGCGCCGACGGTGAGCGACGGCATGGCGATCGAGGCCATGAAGTCGGCCGGGCCGAAGATGATCGTCTCCACGCGCTCCGACGCGAAGGCGATCTCGTCGACGTTGACAAGCCCCTGGGCGTTCTCGATCTGGCACTCGATGCCGATGCGCCGCTCGAAGCCCATCGTCGCCTCGATCTGGGTGAGCATCGTGTCCAGCCACTGCACGTGCCAGGCGTGCTGCACCTTGGGCAGCATGATGCAGTCGAGGTTGGGACCCGCTCCCTCGACCACCTCCATGACGTCTCGATAGGTGTACTTCGTCGTCAGGTCGTTGACCCGGACGGTCCGCACCTTCTCGCCCCAGTCGCCGTCGTTGAGCGCCGCCACGATGTTCGCGCGCGCAGCCTCCTTCTCCAGCGGCGCGACCGCATCCTCGAGGTCGAGGAACACCTGGTCGGCCGGCAGGCCCTGAGCTTTCCCGAGCATCTTCAGCGACGAACCTGGCACGGCCAGGTTGGAGCGGCGAGAGCGCAAAGCCACGGCGGCGAGCTCCTTCGACTGAGGCGCCCACGCTGCCCCGTCCGGGCCGCTGGCGCGCGGCTGCGATGCTAACGCCATGAGCGAGCTGCCCGACATGACCGGACGGGTCTGCGTGGTAACCGGAGCGAGCGCCGGGATCGGCACCGAGACGGCGTTGGGACTGGCCCGGGCCGGCGCCACGGTGGCCATGGTGGGTCGGAGCCCGGCCAAGATTCAGAGCGCCGTCGACCGCGTGATCGGGGAGTCGGAGCGGGACGACGTGATGCTGCTGCTCGGTGACTTCTCGGTCATGTCCGACGTACGCCGGGTCGCGGCGGAGATCCTCGACGTACACCCGCGAGTGCACGTGCTGGTCAACAACGCGGGCACGGCGACCCGCGAACGTCGCATCACGGGGGACGGGATGGAGGAGACTTTCGCGGTCAATCACGCGGCGCCGTTCCTGCTCACCCACCTGCTCCGGGACGCGCTGGTCCGTGCCGCCGAAGCCAGTGTCGCGCCGTCCCGGGTCGTGACGGTGAGCTCGTTGGCCCACCGCGCTGGTCGCCTGGCGCTGACCGACTTGAGCTACGAGCGCGGCTGGTCGAGCTTTCAGGCGTACGCCGACACCAAGCTGGCCAACGTGCTCTTCACCCGCGAGCTGGCCCGTCGCTGGGCCGGCACCGGCGTCACGTCGTACGCCGTCCACCCCGGCGCGGTGCGCACCGGACTGTTCCGGGAGAACCGCCTGCTCGGCGCCATCTACCCCTTCGTGCCGTTCATGAAGTCACCAAAGCAAGGCGCGCAGACGACCCTGTGGTGCGCGACGGCGCCAGAGCTGCTTCCAGAGACTGGCAGCTACTACTCCGGGCGCCGGCGTGCCTCCGTCGCCGCGCAGGGTCAGGACGACACCGCTGCGGAGCTTCTCTGGGACGAGACCGCCCGCCTCGTCGGAATGCCGGCCTGAGCGCTACTCGACTATCGGCACCCCGGCGACCTCGGGCTGCCGAGCTCCGGAGCGCACGACGAGGACCACGCCGGCCGCGATGAGCGCGGCGGCCGGCACGGCGACCAGCGGCGGGCGCTCTCCGATGAAGATCGCGGCCAGCACCGCCGCCCCGACGATCTCGAAGAGGATGGCGATGGAGACGACCGTGGGGCTTGTCGTCCGGAGCACGTGGTTGAAGATGGAGTGCCCCAGAAGCTGCGCCAGTGCGGTCAGGGCGAGGATGCGCCACCACGTGCCCGCGGTGTAGCCGGACAGGTCGGCGCCGGAGACGAGGCAGACGACCAGCAGGGTCACCGCGGCCACCGCGTAGCAGATCGACGTGTACGCCGTCGTCGACACGGTGCGCCGTACCTCCGCGCCGACCGTCACGTAGAGCGCCGCGAAGATCCCCCCGACGAGCGCGAGCACGTCACCACCGAGCGCCCGCGCCGACACCTGCAGGTCGATGCCAGAGAGCAGCACAGCGCCAGCCACCGCGATGGCGATGCCGAGCCAGGCTCGGCCGGCAACCGCGTCGCCGCGCGCTCGCGCGATAAGCGCTGCCCAGACCGGTTGGGTGGCGACCAGCGCGACCGAGGATGCCACGGAGGTGAAGGACAGACTGGGGATCCACGTGGCGAAGTGCGCGGCCAGCAGCAGGCCGGCGAGGGCAGCCAGCCGACGCTCCCGCCGGTCGAGGCTGCGCAGCTCGGTCCGGTTGCGCACCGCTGCGACGGGCAGCACCACGCCCGAGGCGATGAGGTTGCGCCAGAAGGCGATGGCCAGGGTCGGCGCGACGGCCGCCTTGATCAGCGGTGCCGACGTCGACACGCCCGCGACGCCGATTGCGATCAGCGCGAAGTCAGCGCGGGACGGCCGCTCGAGAACGCCGACGCGCGTTCGGTCGGCGGGCATGGCCCCACTATAGTTTCGCCATGCCGAAGGCCCGCCTGCGCTACGCGATCGCCATCGATGCTGCTCTCTACAGCAGCGGATCGCTCGACCCCGTGGTGCACGTCTACGGCAGCCGGCAGGGCACCAGCGCGCCCTTCCTCGTCCGGCGGGGGTGGTCCGGACCGCAGGGCGCCTATGCAGAGCAGTTCCGCATCGTGCGCGCCGACTCCCGGCTGACGGCGTACAAGAGCGAGCCTCGGATCATCGAGCTCTCCGGCGAGTACTACAGCAATGACATCGAGGACCGCCTCGACGGAGTGCAGCTCGACACCGGCGAGTACGAGCTGGTGTTCACCGTCGACGGCGACGTCGTACCCGGTGTCCCCGTGTTCGTCGAGCCCGGGCCCGGCGCGGTGGGCGGCCCACCGGCTCTGGTGTCGCCGATCATCGACGCCGCGACGAAGAAGTCCGACCTGGTGTGGATCTCGGTGCCCGATCAGCTGGCCGCGTCCGGGCAGTCCGCCCGGCCCGCGTGGCACGTGTGGCACCAGGGTGCGGCCTACGTGGTCTTCGACGGGTCCGAGCAGCGCATGCCGGGGCTGGCCGAGGCCGACTCAGTGGTCGTCACCGTCCGGTCGAAGGACAAGGGCGGCACCGTGGTCGCCTGGCGAGGCGCTGTGGAGCTGGTGCCGCCGGGCTCGCCCGCCTGGAACGACGTCGCCCCGCTGCTGGTCGGCAAGCGGCTGAACAACCGCGACGGCGACGCCGCGCTGGCCCGCTGGGCGCGGGAGTGCCTGGTGGCCCGGCTGGTGCCGACCGGAGACCTGCTCGAGGAGCCGGGCCACCTGCGCAGCGACTCCCGACGCGAGCCGCCTCCGCCGTCGCCGGCCTCGACCGAGACCCGCATCCCCATCACGTTCCACGGTCGTCCGAAGGCGCGACGCATGGAAGGCACCTGACCCACCGGCGCGCGAACGGCTGGCACCTCAAAGCCCGACATCACCCACTCAACCCACCTCGCTGAGCCCATTTCGGGTCGATCTCGGTGGGTTCAGTGGGTGAAGTCGCAACGGTGAGCGCAGGACGTAAGCGAAGGACTGCCTAGCGGCGGGTGGTGATCGTCTGGGTGCCGGTCGCGCCGGGCCGGTTGACGTTGTCACCCTCGATGACGGTGTACACCCGAAGCGCCTGTCCGCACGCGAAGGGCTTGCGGAGCAGGAATCGGCCGTCGGACTGCACCGAGCCGGTGCCCAGCGACACGGTGCGGCCCGCTCCGTCAATCGCGCGGATGAAGACCGTCGCTCCTGGCTTCGGCTCGAAGACCGCGCCGGACACCTGTACGACGCAGCCGGCCAGGGGTGACACCGACTGACGCACGGCCGTGCTCACGGCGATGAACCGGGTAGCCGAGAACGCCTCCCCTACGCGAGCCTGCAGGTTCACGTTGCGCAGAGGCCGGATGGTGCGCACCCAATTGCCCGAGGCATCGGCCGTGGTGTCGTTGACCTTGCGCAGCGTCCCGTTCGGCGCAGTGACCCCGAACAGCTCCACCAGCGCGCCGGGTGCCGCCGTACCGCTGACCGCGATCAGCACACCCGCGACAGCTGTCGTCGGCGCGTTCAGAGTGGGTGCCTGCTCCGGGGCCGAGGTGGCGGACGGAGACGCAGCAGTGGGACTAGCCGTGGGGGCGAAAGAGGTCGTCTGCGGAGTCGGCGTCGGCGAGCCACTGGCGGACGGCGACGCGGAGGCGGCCGTCACATCGACGACTCCGGACATGCCCACGCCACCGGGCCCGCCGTGGATCTTGCAGAAGTAGCGGAACGAGCCAGCCGATTCAAAGGTGGTCGTGGCGGTCTGGCCGCGCGTCGAGCACGCCCCGCCGGACTGTCCGCAGGTCGGATGTGAGTCGAAGACTTTCGCCTGGTTGGCCTCGAAGGTGACCGAGTGCGGCGCCTGACCGGAGAAGGTCCAGGTGACCGAGTCGCCCACGGACACCCCGACCCGGGCCGGCACGAACTGGCTGTCCACGACGTCGACTGTCGCGCTGGCCGCCGAAGCGGACGTGCCCAACGACGCCAGGCTGGCCGCAGCGGCGGCGAAGAGAGCGAGAGCGGCGAGCGGACGACGAGCCTTCATCGGTTCTCCAGGTCTAGAGAGAGGACACCACTCGAGAGTACGTCGCAGTGCGGCCTCCGGTTCAATGTGCGGCGGTAGCCTCCCACCTGTGACGGCTTCCACGGGTAACCCGCAGCGGGCCGGGTGGATCTTCGTCGCCCGCCTCGCCGGCCTCGCCGTCTTCGACCCCAACGGCGACCAGGTCGGCCGGGTTCGCGACGTCGTGGTCACCTTGCGGATCGGAGCCGAGGCGCCCCGCGTCGTCGGGCTCACCGTCGACGTGCAGCGGCGGCGGCGCATCTTCGTCCCGATCACCCGGGTCACCACCATCGACCCCGGGCAGGTGCGGCTGCGCACCGGGGTGGTCAACATGCGTCAGTTCACCAAGCGGGCCAACGAGTCGCTCGTGCTGGAGGAGCTGCTCGACCGCAAGGTCACCTTGGTCGCCACCGGCGCCACCGTCACCGTCGTCGACTGCTCCATCGAGCCGATCCGAGGCGGGGACTGGCAGATCAACCGGGTCGCCGTCGCCGAGCCCGGAAGCGGGCTGGTGCGGCGCCGGGGGCACATCCGGCAGGTGGAGTGGTACGACGTGACCGGGTTCTCCCTGCGCGAAGACGATCAGGGCGCGGCCAACCTCCTCGCGGTCTACTCGACGATGCGGCCGGCCGACCTCGCCAACGTCATGCACGACCTCAGCGAGAAGCGCCGCTCGGAGGTGGCAGCCGCGCTCGACGACGAGCGGCTGGCCGACGTCCTCGAGGAGATGGCCGAGGAGGACCAGATCGAGATCCTCCGGCACCTGGAGGACGAGCGGGCCGCCGACGTCCTGGAGGAGATGGCGCCGGACGACGCCGCTGACCTCCTCGGCGACCTGCCGCCCGACGACGCGGAGCGGCTGCTGGAGCTGATGGAGCCGGACGAGGCGGCACCGGTGCGCCGCCTGCTCGCCTACGCCGACAACACCGCTGGCGGGATCATGACCAGCGAGCCGATCGTGCTGCCCCCGCACGCCACAGTCGCCGACGCGCTCGCGCGGGTGCGGATGCCGGACCAGACTCCGGCGCTGGCGAGCCAGGTCTACGTCGTGCGTCCACCCACGGACACCCCGACCGGCCGGTTCCTGGGCATCGCCCACATCCAGCGGCTGCTGCGCGAGATCCCGTCCTCACTCGTCGGCGCCTGCGTCGACTCCGACATCGACCCGCTCGGGCCCGAGGCGACGCTGAGAGCGGTCGCGGAGCACCTTGCGACGTACAACCTGCTAGCCGCTCCCGTCGTGGACGGCGAGCAGCGACTTCTCGGCGCGGTCACCGTGGACGACGTCCTCGACCACCTGCTGCCGGCCAACTGGCGCGACGATGCGGGCAGCCATGGCGCGTGACGACCGCGACCGCCTCGACCTCCCGCGCGACCCGCGGCGCGGCCTGCCTCGGCCGCACTACGACCCGGAGGCATTCGGCCGGTTCTCCGAGGCCATCGCGCGCTTCATCGGTACTGCGCGATTCCTGGTCATCCAGACCTTCATCGTCATCGGCTGGGTGCTGTGGAACCTCTTCATCACCGAGAAGCTCCGCTTCGACAACTACCCCTTCATCTTCCTGACGCTGGTCCTCTCGCTGCAAGCGGCCTACGCGGCGCCGTTGATCCTGCTGGCGCAGAACCGACAGGCCGACCGGGACCGAGTCAACCTCGAGGAGGACCGCAGCCAGTACGCCCGTGCGCTCGCCGACACCGACTACCTCACCCGCGAGGTCGCCTCGATCCGTCTCTCGATCGGCGACGTCGCCACGCGCGACTTCATCCGCAGCGAGCTCGGCCGCGTAGTCCACGACCTGCAGGGGCCGGCTCCCGGGAAGGCGAAGGGCAAGGCGAAGCGGCGAGACCGCAGCTCGACCTCGGACACCGACCCGGCTCCCCCGGCAGCCAGCAGCGGCTCGGCGGCGGCGACAGCCACCCCCAGCCTTGACGATCCAGCAGCCGAGCAGCCGCAGTCCGGGCCGGCGCCGACGCCCTTCCCGGCGCCGATCGAGGACCAGCCTTACAGCCAGTGATCCGTCACTGCTGAACGCGTCCGCGGCGTCGTCGAGAGCGGAGTGCGAGCAGTCCGACCAGGAGGAGGACAGCCAGCACGGGTACGGCGTTGCTCGCGGCGTCGCGCGCATCGGCGAATGCCGACGATGCTGGATCGGCCGGCTCCGCCGGTCGGTCGGTCGCCTCCGCCGGCGCTGCGGTGCCCCAGACGGAGAGCTCGGCTGGGGCGCGCAGCAGGTCCGCCGTGCCGCCGAAGGTGGCTCGGACGAAGCGGGCGCGGACCGGCGGGTCCACCGTTACTGCAGCCAGCGGCACGAACTCGCGGCCGACGATCTCCCAGCTCACCCCATCGGTCGAGAGCTCCAGCTGGCACGGTGTCGGACAGCCCCGAGCTGTCACCAGGGTCACGTCCACAGCGGTCGGCAGGGCCAGGACCGTCCTGGGATCACCGGTGTGCGGCACTGCTCGGCCGTCAGCGAGGCGGCATGGCCCACTCGCCGGCACGCACGTGCCGCCGCGACTCGGCGGAGCCCCGCGGACCCCGGTGTGGCGGACCGGCGCGGACCGGTAGAAGAAGTCCACCTGGTCGCCGTCGTAGACCTCCGAGGCCTCGGCGTCCACGCGAACCTGACCGTCGATGTCCTCGAGCAGCCGAGGATCGACGATGAGCCCCGGCGCCTTGTCGGGGAAGGTCCACACCTCACCAGAGCTGTCCGAGAACAGCACCGTGTAGTTGCCCCCTCGTCCGGACTCCTTCGGCAGCGGGAGCCACCCCACCGCGAGCTGGTCGTCCGCCGGAGCAGTGTTGCCACCTCTGGCCGGGATGGGGCGCACGCCCGCTGACCACTCGCGCAGGTCCGGGAGCGCCCGGCGTACGCCGAACGACGCGCGGGTCCGCAGCGCCACCAAGCGGCCCTCCCCCAGCTCGGCGATCACCGCCAGGTCGTCGAGGTCATCACCGCCGTCGACGCTGTCGAGCCGGGCAGTGAACCGACCGGCCGAATCAGTCCGGGTCAGCACCGTCGGCCCGCACCGGGAGCTCGGGCCGGGCGAGCATGCGGCGCCGAAGGCCGTCGGCGTGTCGACCAGCCCGAGCGGGGTGAGTGCGCTCTGGGGGTTCAGCGCCAGCCGCACTTCGACGCCCGTGGCCGGTGACCCTTCGGCAGTCAGGACTCGCCCACTGACCTCGCGGCGCGGCGGCTGGGCGGATCCGGAGCCCGGCACGGCAAAGAGCACGGCGGCCAGCACGCCGCCCAGCGTCCTCCGACGTCCCATGGTGCTCATCTCCGTCGTGATGGTGGATGCGCGAGTCGTGGTCGAGCCGTGCGTGAGCAGTCTGTGGGGGGGCAGCGAGATTCGGCATCACACGTTCGACCCCGCCACCGTGCGGGATGGGCCAACCCTCAAGTGGGCGGCCAGTCATACAGCCACGGCCGGTCTGAGCCGATAGTGACGAGGTGACGGACTTGCGCTCCCCGGGGGGGCTTCCCGGCGGCATGCCTGAACGCCGTACCGGCGATCGGCGGCGACGGCGGCTCGGCGAGATCCTCGTCGAGTCGGGGCTCGTCGATGAGCCAACCCTGCGTGAGTGCATCGGCATCCAGGCAACACAGTCGGGCAGCGACCGGCAGCGGATCGGGGAGATCCTCGTCGGCCGGGGGCTCATCACCGAGCGCGACATCGCGGTGAGCCTGGCCCGGGTGCTCGATTTGCCCATGGTTGACCTGGCCAACTCCCTCGTCTCGCCGATTGCGGCCCGGCTGCTGCCCCGCGCCGTCGCGGAGCGCTACCAGGTCCTGGCGATCGACGTGACCGACGACCAGCTCACGCTCGCCATGAGCGATCCGACGGACGTGGTCGCCCTCGACGACGTCCGGGTCTACACCCGGGTGCGCTCCATCAAGATCGTCGTGGCCACCGAGACGGCCATCCGCAACCACATCACCCGGGTGTGGAGCCTCGGTGAGGGCGCCGCCGACGTCGGAGCCTTCGAAGAGCACGAGGGCCCGCCGGAAGCAGACAGCCAGGACGACTCCTCCTCCGTCGACGACGCTCCCGTGGTCCGCCTTGTAGGCGACATCCTCAGCGATGCCGCACGAGCCTTGGCCAGCGACATCCACCTCGAGCCTGAGCGTCAGGGGCTTCGGATCCGCTACCGCGTCGACGGGCTGCTGCGCGACGTCATGATGGTGCCGCGCGCCGCGATGAACGCTCTGACCAGCCGCGTCAAGATCATCTCCGGGCTCGACATCGCTGAGCGACGACGCCCACAAGACGGTCGCACCCGCATCAACGTCGATGGTCAGACCGTGGACGCCCGGGTGTCCACGTTGCCGACCATGCACGGGGAGAAGGTCGTCGTCCGGCTCCTCTCTCGCAACGAGGGAGTGGTGCCGCTCGCGCGGATCGGTCTCACCCCCCAGCACATGGAGATCTTCCTGCAGACGCTGGTGTCGCCTCAGGGCCTGATCCTGATCACGGGACCGACCGGCTCCGGCAAGACGTCCACCCTCTACTCCGCGGTGTGCCAGCTGCGCACGCCGGACCGCAACCTGGTCACCCTCGAGGACCCGGTCGAGATGGCGCTGCCGGGCATCAACCAGGTGCAGGTGCATGAGCGCGCCGGCGTCACGTTCGCCGCGGGACTGCGAGCGATCCTGCGCCAAGACCCCGACGTCATCCTCGTCGGAGAGGTCCGCGACTCCGAGACTGCGGAGCTGGCCCTGCGCGCCTCGCTGACCGGACACCTGGTCTTCACGACTCTGCACACCAACGACGCAGCGAGTGCGCTCACCCGGCTCGTCGACATGGGGGTCGAGCCCTTCCTCATCGCGTCCTCGCTCGCCCTCGTGGTCGCGCAGCGCCTGGTGCGGGTGCCATGTGCGAGCTGTGCTGCGCCGTACAGCCCCAGTCCGAGCACGCTGGACATCCTCGGACTCGTCGAGGAGGACCTCGTCGGACACGACGTACGGCGTGGCTCTGGTTGTGACCACTGTGGCCACACTGGCTATCTCGGCCGGATGGCCATCTTCGAGGTCATGCCCGTCGATGCGCGGATGCGCTCCGTGCTCACCGCGACCCCCACCGAGACCGCCATCCGGGCGGTGGCCCGCGCCTCCGGGTCGGCGTCGCTGCGCGCTGATGGCGTCGCGAAGGCTCTCCGCGGGGAGACGACCCTGGAGGAGGTGATTCGGGTCACCCAGGTCGACGCGATTGCGGTAACCCGATGCAGCGGATGCCAGCGGGTGCTGGACGACGGCATGACCTACTGCCCCTACTGCGCCCACGCAGTGAACAGCTTGAGCTGTCGGACCTGCGCCGCCCGACTGGAGTCGGAGTGGCGACACTGCCCTTGGTGCCGCGCGGCGACTGAGTCGGCCGACGCCACCTCGGCGGACAGCGATTTCGCCGAGGTGCCCGACACCGCAGAGCTGGGTGAGCAAGCGGACGACGCGGGCGATGTGGCAGAGGTGGCGCGCGTCGCAGACTCGGCAAGCTCGACAGACGTGGGGGACGTTGCGCCGGACAGTGACGCCGGCGAGGCCGAGACCGTTGCGGAGCCCCAGCCTGATGACGACGTCGCGATGGACCTAGCTGCAGATGGACATGCGCTCGACGACGATGCGGTGTCTGATGCGGACCTAGCGGTGCCGCCTCCTGCACTCGTCGACTCGGACGAAGAGCTCGACTCCGAGCCAGCTGCTGAGGAGCCGGCCGAGGTGGGCCCGATCGAGGTGGGCCCGATCGAGCCGCCAGCCGACGTCTTGCCGGTGGAGGCGGCGGTGCTCGAAGCCATGGAGGCGGAGCTGGCCGGTGCGAGCGGTCACGACCCGGACGTCGCAGCGGATGAGGATCGCCCGATCCCGAGAGTCGTGGTCTGTGACGCCGACAAGCTGATGTGTGCCCTGGTCACCGCCGCGCTCACCGGTGTGGCCGAGGTGAGCTCTGCTCGGACAGCGGAGGAGGCGCTGCGGCTGTGCGCCCTGGAAGATGTCGATGCGGTGGTGCTGGACCTGCATCTGCCTGATCTCAACGGCGTCGAGCTGATCCGGCTCCTCCGTGCTGACGCCCGGACGAACCTCCTGCCGTTGCTGGTGATCACCGGCTCGAAGAACGCTGCCATGCTCGAAGAGGCACGCCACGCCGGAGTCGACGACGTCATGTCCAAGCCGATCGATCCTGCCGAGCTCGCCAACAGGGTCGACGCCTTGCTCTCCAAGTCTCTGCTCAGCTAAGTCTCTGCTCAGCTAAGTCGCTACTCAGCGAGCAGCAGCGTCGTCAAATCCCGGAGCGCCTGCTGCTGCGCCTCGGTCAGCTTGTCAGTCACCTGGCGCCGCACGCCGCGCAGGTGGACGACCGACGCCCGCCGGAGCAGGGTCATCCCCTCCGGCGCTAGCCCGACATAGGAGACCCGCGCGTCGCTGGCGCAGGGGTGCCGCGCCACCAGGCCGGCGCTCTCCAATCGATCAACCAGCCGGGTCAAACCGCTGCGCGACAAGAGCACTGCGTCTGCCAAATCGGTCATCCGCAGGCGGCGCCCGGGCGCGCGGGCCAGGGTGACCAAGACGTCGTACTCCGCCAGGGACAGGTCGCACTCCGCTTCGAGCTCACGATCGAGCCGCCGGGTCACCGTGCTGTGCGCTCGCAGAAAGCCGGTCCACGCGGCGAGCTCCAGATCAGAGAGCCGCGCCGAGGACGCTGGAGGCAGGGTGGCCACCGCTCCACATTACTTGCAGTGGCAAGGAATAAGGGCAACTCCCAGGTAGTTGCGTATGCAACAACCCCCAACCGGAAGGCGAGACCATGACCACTGCCACCGAGACCCTCGACCGCACTGGTACCTGGGCGATCGACCCCACCCACTCCAGCATCGACTTCGTCGTTCGCCACGCCATGGTGTCAAAGGTGCGAGGTCGGTTCACTGACTTCACCGGCACCCTGCGGCTCGACGAAGCCGACCCCACGAAGTCGACCGC
>DATLOQ010000089.1:0-10911 GCA_035536235.1 Mycobacteriales bacterium | reverse complement strand
CTGACGCAGGTCCCGGTCCGCGACGACTACTTCCTGCACCACATGCTCACCGGTGCGTTCCCGGTCGGGGAGCCGAACGGAGTGCCCCCGTACCTGCAGCACCAGGCCGACGGGCAGTGGGCCGACCTGTGGGAGCGGCTGCGGCTGGCTGATGCGTCGTTCGGGGACTACCTCGCGACCTGCGCTGACTCGTCCGTTGACGGGTTCGCGCTGTCCAACATCGCCGAGTGGCTCGACGGGTCCCAGCTCGACGCGCTCTTCGCGCAGATCGTCCGTACGGCGAAGCCGGGGGCCCGGCTCGTCTTCCGGAACTTCGTCGGGTGGACCGAGGTGCCGCCGCAGTGGCGCGACGTCGTCATCGAGGACGTTCCGCGGGGAGAGCAGCTCATCGCGAGGGACCGCAGCCTGCTCCAGCGGCGGATCGCGGTGTGCTCGGTGGGGCCCGCGGCGTGACTCTGCCGCGGATCGGCGCGGTGCGCGACGTGGTTCCGGCCGACAACGCGGCACTCCTCGCACTCACGGCGGCGTGCCCGATGGATGGCGACATCGGCTTGTGCGTCGAGCGGGCGCCGGACTTCTTCGCGCTCAACGCGCTGGAGGGGGACTCCTGGCGCGTCGGCGTCGTGGACGGTGCTGACGGCGTGCCGATCGGCTGCGTCGCCGTCGCGGAGCGCCTGGCTTACGTCGGCGGCGAGCCGACGCGGACGATGTACGTGAGCGACCTCAAGGTCCTCCCGACGTACCGCGGCACCGGAGCGGCCGATGCCCTCGTCGCCTACGCGCGGGAGGTCTGCGCCGAGCTGGGCGGCGACGACGTCGGGGTGTTCCTGACCGTGCTGGCCGGCAACCGGTCGATGCAGCGGCGGCTGTCAGGACCACGCGGTCTGCCGCAGATCCGTCAGGTTGCAACCGTCCGCTCGTACTCGATCCCGCTTCTCTGGAGGCGCTCCCCGGGTGGCACGGGGGTGTGTGTGTCACGCGCAGCCGACGGCGACATCGAGGAGATGGCCGCGCTGTGGTCGCGACTCGCCCCGGGGCGGGAGTTCGCAGCGGTGCACGACACCGCGTCGTTGCGGTCCTGGATCGACGCGGCGCCGAGCCTCCACGTGTCGTCCTACCTCGTGGCCCGTGACGAGACCGGCGCAGCCGTGGGGTTCCTCGGCGTGTGGGACCAGCACGGGTTCAAGCAGCTGCGGATCACCGGGTACTCGACCCGGCTCGCCGCGGTCCGCGCGCTCTTCAACGCGACGGCCCGCGTCGTCGGCGCCGCACCGCTCCCGCGGCCAGGGAGCGCCCTGCGCTTCGTGACCGCGGTCAACGTGTGCGTGCCCGCCAACCGCCCGGACGTGCTGCGCGCGCTCGTTCTCCACGCGTACGGCGACGCCCGCGGACGGGAGTACTCGTTCCTCAACCTCGGGCTCGACCAGGCTGACCCCCTGGCAAGTGCCGTGGCCGGTCTCCTCGCCCAGCCGACGGACGTGTGGGCGTGCCTGGCCAGACCGCGCGGCACCGGCTCAGGTCCCGACCTCTCCGCTCGTCCGGTGCATCACGAGATCGCGCTCGTCTAGCTTCGTGCGAACGGCCTGCGCTTCAGCAGCGCGACGAGCGTCACGATCGGCGAACGCCGCCCGATGTCTAGGGAACGGACCAGCCGGTAGCGAACTCGTCGGCACCGTCGTCGGTGGAGCCTGATCGGTCATAGCGCATCCGCCACGCGACTCCTGACTTCGCCCCGGCCAGGCTGCCGCGAATCGCATCGCGCCAGCCGAGGATCGTGTCGAGGTCATCCCCGGGCTCGTCGACGATGTCGTCGACGTCGATGCGGGTGAGCCGGGACAGCAGGCCCGGGACGTCCGCGGATCTGATGAATCCGGTGCCCTCGCTCCGGGCATCGATGTCGCCGGTCTCCGCCAGCTCGCCGAGCAGCCCGTAGAGGAGGGCCTCGTCCTCGTCGTCAGCCGACACGAAGCCGAGCAGGGCAAGGTCATCCGGGATCTCGGTCCCGTGTGCATCGACGACGTGGCGAGCCAGCCGATCGTCGTCGTCAAGCGCGAAGAGCTCCAGCCGGGCAGCCATCAGGCACCCCGTTCCTCGGTCGTGGCGGATCGGATCATGAGACGAGTCCACGCACCGACATAGACGCGCTCATCCTCGGCGAGTGCGCGACGGCGGTTCGGCGCGATCGGGTCGGCCGGCAGCGGCGCGCCCGCCTTGCCGACGTAGGTGCCGTTGACCGAGCCCAGGTCCTCGACGTACCAGTGGCCACCTTCGATCGTCAGCTCGGCGTGGCGGCGGGAGACGGCCGAGTCGCTGCCGCAGTCCACCGTCGGGTGGATGTTGCGGGACTTCGACGTGCGACCGACGAGCTCGGTCGTCGCTCTCAGCGGGACCACCCGGGGCGTGCCGGCACTGGGACACGGGTCGGTGGAGGCAACAGCCTCGTGGGCGTACCAGTCGGGGTCGACCCAGACCTCGGCCACCCAGTCGACGGGCTTAGCTGCCGCGCTGCTCACGCTGGCTGGGGGAGTGAGCGCGGCAGCGACGCTGGGCCGCTGCCCAGTGGTGAAGTCGTAGCCGCACGACTCGCAGAAGAGCGCGTCCTGGGAGTTGGGGTCAGCGCAGTGCGGACACGCCTGCACCGCAGCCGTCGCGCCGGGACCGCCGGCGGGTGGGCCGCCTGCCGCCCCCGTGGCCCCGGCCGCGCCACCAGCGGGGATGGGCGCACCGCAGACGTCGCAGTAGTCCGCGGCGCTGGACGTGTGCCCCGCCGGGCAGCGGGAGCTCATGTGCGCACCCGAGTGGTCTTGGTCGACGCCGTGTCGAGCGCCATCTCATCGAGCTTGGAAATATCGCGCTTCAGCCGCACTGTCCCCTTCTCCGCGTCGTCGACGTGGACGAGCTTGGCCAGCTTCTGCGTGGCCTCGTCGTTGTGGGTCTCCGTCGCCAGCTTCACGGCGCGACCGAGCTTGGCGGTCGCGGTCGCCTCGTCGCCTTCCGACCGGGCAGCCAGCCCTTCCTGGATCACCTGCGCCAGCTCGGCCTGCCCCGTGTAGTGCGCGACCGCCTTGTCGAGGCGAGTGGTGAGCGCCTCGTCATCGGACCACACGGCCTTGACCAGACCTTGGGCCGCGACTTCGTCGGCGACGACGACCTGCACCCGCGCGGCGAGCTGCGCGCTGCCCACGGTGCGAGCGGGCACTCGTACGGCGACGTGGTAGTCGCGTGACTCGTCCCCCCACGACCCGGTGGGGTACTGCCCGACCAAGTCGCTCACCGGCGCACGCCGGGGGGTGAGGTCGTCGATGGTCGGCGCTACCTGGCGGACGAAGAGCACTTCGGCTCCCTGCGGTGCCCAGACGCGCAGATCCACGCGCGCGACCCCGCGCGACATGGCCGACTTGATCATCGACTCGAAGTCGGCCTCCATCTCCGCCGGGTCCGCGATCAGGTCGACGGTGCCCAGCAGTGCCGTGGCGATCCTGCGCAGCTCATCGACCACCCAGTCGGCGCCCACGCCTCGACAGTCGCACTGGAAGGCGCCTGTCGCGGTCTCGATGCCGTACTCGAATGCCGCAGGGTCCTCGCTCTCGTTGTTGCCGTCGGTCAGCAGGATGGCGTGGCACTGCGAGGCCGGCGTGGCGGCGAAGACGTCGGTGGCCAGCTGCAGCCAGCTGCCGATCGCCGTACCACCGTTGGGCTGGAACCGTCGTACCGCGGCTTGCGCCTCCTTGCGGGTCTTGGCGGACATCCGCACCATCGGCGCCTCGGTGGGCTGCAGCGGGTAGGCGACCCGCGCGGTGTCGGTGCCGGCGATGACGGCGAAGAAGGTGCCGTCGACGATCTCCTCGAGGGCTACCTGCGCGGCGGCCCGCACGGCAGTGATCTTGTCGGGTGGGTTGGCCATCGAGCCGGAGGTGTCGACGATCACCAGCTCGGCGGCGTCACCGACGCCGGTCTGCCCGGCGACGCCCGCGTCGGTGCAGCGGACCGACACGATCGCGTGCACGTCGGTGGTGCCGTCGGAGAGGAACTCGTTCTGGAAGACCTCGGCGCGAAACTGTGCCATGCGTGCTCCTCGTGCAGTCGGGCTGAGTTGTCAGGGGAGGCTCAGGGGTGGTCAAGAGGTTCAGCGGGCCGGGGTGGGCGCGCCCTCCACTCGGGCGAGCACAGAGGTGATGTTGTCCGAGCCGCCGGCGGCGTTGGCGAAGTCAACGAGGGCAGCACAGATAGCGACCGGACTCTCATGCGACTGGGCGAGCCGGTGGATGAGGGCGCGAAGCTCGGTGGCCTCCGAGCAGTAGTTCCACAGGCCGTCGGAGCAGACCAGCAGCCAACCCGGCTCGGTGGCGGTCGTCGCCACGCACGCGGCCTTCGAGTCGGGGCTGTCGATGCCCAGCCACCGGGTGATCGCATGGGCGCGGCTGTCGGCCTCGGCCACGGCGCGGGGCATGCCGGCGCGGATCTGCTCGCTGGCCCACGAGTCGTCTGCCGTGAGCTGCGCTGCCGGACCGTCGTCCGGCAGCCAGTAGGCGCGACTGTCGCCGACGCAGCCCGCCACGATGGTGGCTCCGTCGAGCACCGCCGTGACGAAGGTGCACGACGGAGGGTTGACCGTCTCGGCGTCGGTTGCGACAGCTCGCGCCTCGGCCTGGGCGGCGTCGGCGGCTAGGCCGATCTGCTCGGTCCAGAAGGCGACGGCGTCGGACTCCTCGGGGCGGGTGGCGTGCGCCGCGCTGAGCACGTCGCGCGCTGCTCGCGCCGCGTTGAGTGAGGCACGATCGCTGTCCACGGAGTTGGACACGCCGTCGCAGACGACGAGAGCGGCGAACGACCCTGGCGCGCTGTTGGCGACGCTGGCCATCGCATCCTCGTTGCGGTAGTGCCGGATGCCTCGGTCGCACACACCGCCCGTCCACGCACTCGGCGTCTCGCGGAAGTGGTCGCGCTCCGCGGCGGCCTTGGCGCCGCACACCGTGCAATAGCCGTCCGGGTCGATCACAGCAGCACACGAGGCGCAGTGCCGTACGCCGACCGCGGCCAGCTCCGGCTCCGGCTCCGACGGCGCCGGGATGGTGAGCCGAGTCCGCGTCGAGCCCAGGCCGGGTGCGGACTCTGCCGGCTGCGCCGGCTCTGCGGACGCTCCCGGCCGGGAAGCCGGGTCGCTTGCTGTGGCGGAGTCGGTGAGCGCGGCGCCGCAGGACTCGCAGAACTGCTCGTCGGCCGCGACGGGAGTCGCGCACTGGGGGCAGGCGCCCTCGATGACAGGGGTGGTGGGCGCGATCACGTCAGGGTCCTCGGGCGCACTCGGTTGGCCTCGTCGACGAGCAGCACCCGGTGTTCCCGGTCCTCGGTCAAGGCGGCGAGGTGCCGCAGCGCCCTCTCCGCCCCGGACCGCAGCGAGGACTCGTCTGCGGCGATGCCGGCGATGCGCAGGCCCGGCTGCGGGCCGGTCCTCTCGACCTCGGCGAGAGCCGCCTGCAGCACGGTTGCGACGAGCTCCTGCCGGTCGCGCGGGTCGATGCTGACAGTGGCTACGCTGTCGACTGCATCCGCCAGCGAGCGCAGGTCGCGCCGCGTCCGGGCCAGCAAGGCAGCGCGCTCCCGGCGGGCGTCGACGTAGGCCCGGCTGGTCGGCGGCACGAGGTCGAGAGCCGCGAGTGCTGCGTCGACGTCACCGCGACTCGCGCGCACCCGAGCCAATCCGAACGCCGCCGGCGAGGTGTACGCCGCGTCTGTCTCCGCACACACCGAGTACAGGCGCTCTGCGATGTCGACCTGCCCGGACCGCTCGCAGGCGAGCGCGAGGGCGAGCTTGGGTGCGAGCTCACCAGGCACCTGGCCGTAGACGGCGTTGAACGACGCGACGGCCGGCGCCAGCTCGCCCAGCGCCAGGTTGGACAGCCCGCCGAGCCACACGGCGCGCCACTCCCACGGGTCGGCTGCCAGCAGCACGCCGACGAGATCGTCGGCCGCGACGTGCAGGCCAGCCTCGATTGCCGCCGCTGCCTTGGCCAGCAGCACCTCGGTGGTCTGCTCCGGCGCCCCGTCCAGCGCGGTGAGGCGCTCTGTCGGATCGGGCACGCTGACCGCCGCCAGCCACGTCGCCATCGGGTCGGTCGGGTTCACCCGCAGCTGCGGCAGCTGCTGCCACTCGAGCCCGCCCGCGGCCACTACCGGCGCGCTGAAAAGCGATGACGGGGTCGACTGGCTCGCCGCCGTGAGGTGGCTGTCCGCGGCGACCACCTCGCGAAGCACCCCGAGCAGCTGCTCCCGCATCTCCTCCGCCGACTGGAAGCGATCCTGCGGGTCGGCGGCAGTCGCCTTCAGCAGCAGCTTGTAGAGCGAGTCGTGCTGGCGGAACAACGGCGTGTCCTCGACCGGCGGCAGCGTCGCGACATAGGTGCTCTGGTAGCCACGGAACTCCATCGCCAGAACGGTGAGAGCCCGCCCCACGGTGAAGACGTCGCCCGCGACGCTCGGTCCGAGGGTGGCTACCTCGGGGGCTTGGTATCCCACGGTGCCGTAGATCGCACTCGTCGTGTCGTCGGCCCGGCGTACGCCGCCGAGGTCGATGAGCTTGAGCGTGTCCCCGGACTGCACGACGTTGTCGGGCTTGAAGTCGCAGTAGATCAGGCCCGCATCGTGCAGGTAGGACAGCGCGGGGAGGATCTCGACGATGTAGGCGATCGCCTGGTCGGGCGGCAGCGGGTCGTACTTGCCCGCATTGGCGGTGAGCCGGTCCTTGAGGATCGACTTGAGCGACTTGCCGCCGACGTACTCCATGACGATGTAGCCGGCGTCTTCGTGCAGCACGAAGTTGTGGATGCCGACGATGAGCGGGTGCTCGACGGCGGCGAGGAACTGCCGTTCGGCGACCGCGGCCTGGTAGGCGTCCTCGTCGCCGGAGTTGAGCAAGCCCTTGAGAACCACCCAGCGGTCGGACACGTTCTTGTCCTGGGCCAGGTAGATCCAGCCGAGCCCGCCGTGCGCCAGTGCCCCGATGACGGCGTACTGACCGGCGACGAGGTCGCCCGCGATTAGCTTCGGCGCGAAGGAGAACGGCGCGCGGCACTTCGGGCAGAAGCCCTCCGACCGCGCTGCGCGATCGCCTCGGCTTCGGCCGACGGGTGCGTCGCAGCGCGGGCAGAAGCGCTTGTCCTCGGGGACCTGGGGGTTGGTCATGATGACCGATCGCGGGTCGGCGACCGGAGTGGCCGGCACGGTGGTGATGCCCGCGCCAAGACGGCTGACTCGGGTGCGAGTGCTGCCGGTACGACGTCGCGTCGGCGTGGTCCCCGCGCTCGAGCGGGCCGAACCGATGGGCGCGGACGCGAGTCGCGCGGACCCGGCCAGGTGGCTCGCCGTGGACCCTACGGGCGGAGTCTGGGGCGCGGTCGCGGCCGGCGTACCGCAGACGTTGCAGTAGCCGTCTTCGATGGCGCCCTGGCAGCCGGGACTGCGGCAGGTCGTCGCCGTCATCGTCACCTGGCCTTCGGGGGGGCGGTAACCGGTCGCAAGCCGGTGACGGCATCCTCGCGGATGCCGACAGCGCTGCGGTAGGACTGCACCAGCGCGCGCGCCTCTTCCAGGTCGCACGGCTCGGCACGCAGGACCGCGAGCGTGTGGGTGTAGGCCTTCTGCAGGTCGTCGTCGGTGCCGTCGGCGGACCGACCTGCCTTCACTCGGTAGGCGTCGAGCAGCCCGCGCAGCTCGGCCAGCTCGGCCAGCGGCGCGGCGTATCGCTGGCTGGCTGCGTCCAAGGCTGCCTCGACCCGGCTCAGGCGCGCAGCGTAGGCGTCCAGCGCGGTGCGGGTCGCTGCCCAGTCCGCGGTCTGGTCGGGCACCGGGCCGAGCCGAGCCGGATCGGGCACTGCCAGCACGGGCGGCCTGCGGACCGCGGCAGCGCACGTGGCTGCGATGCGCCGCACCTGATCGGCTCGCGCAAGCGCGGCCGTGCGTCGGGCGTCGAGCTGGGCGTGCAGCCGCGAGAGGCCCGACCGGGTCGCGCCGGCCACGATGAGGTCGCGCTCGAGGGTGCTGGCTGCGGCATCGATCGTGGTGAAGGCAAAGCGAGCCGCCGCGGGGTCGGTCTCCGTCGACAGCAGCCGGTCGAGGTCCGCCTCGATCCTGGTGACCGGGTCGTCGCTCTGGCCCGAGTCGGCGAGCTGTCGTCGGCTACGCGCCAACGATGCCCGCACCGGCGCCACCAGCCCGGTGATGCCGCTGCCCGCGACGAGGTCGTCCTGCAGTCGCTGCGCCAGCCGCGACAGCAGGGCCTCCCCGAGCACGCAGGCCTCGGTGAGGTTGATCGGCAGCCCCCCCGGCTGGTCGTCGAGGCGGGCCCAGATCAGTGCGGTGAGCGCCTCTCGCTCGCGCCGCCGCACGCGTCCGCTGTCCCACACCCGGATCAGCTCGTCGACCCGCTCCGTGATGGACTGCCACAACGCGTAGGCCAGGGTTACGTCCGCCGCCAGGACGCCCCCACGGGCGCGGCTCTCGACGTCGTCGAGTGCCACCCTGAGCTTGTCTCTCCAGGCCGACAGAGCGGTGAGGTAGGTCAGCAGCTCCGCCGACTCAGCGGGGTCGTCGAGGCTGCCGGGCGCCGGTGGGGGCGGGCCTGGGGGAACCGAGCTGGGTGGGGGAGACGATGGTGTCATCGGCCCTGGCGTCCGTAGACCGGCACCGGCGGCTCCGGTACGGCGGCGCCCGCCGTACCGAGCCAACGGCGGTAGATCGCCTTCCAGGTGCCGTCGGCGCGGATCCGCTCCAGGACCGAGTTGAGGAACTGCACGAAGTCCCGGTGATCTTTGTTCACGCCGAGCCCGTACGGCTCGTTGCTGAACCGGCGGCCGACGACCTTGGCATACGGGTCTTCCGAGCGAAAGCCCTCCAGCACCGTGTCATCAGCCGTGACCGCGTCGACCGACCCGTCCTGGAAGAGAACCAGGCAGCGCCCGAGGTCGTCCACCTCGACGACCTTGACGCCGGTGTACGGCGCGAGGTTCTCGAGGTTCGTCGACCCGGTCGGAGCGCACACGCTGCCCCGGGCAGCATTCAGCGACTCGATAGAGGAGGTGGGGGAGTCGCTGCGCACCAGCAGCCGCTGGCCGGCGCTGAAGTACTCGCTGGAGAAGGAGATGCGCGCCCACCGGGCGCAGTTGATGGTGAAGGTGTCAGCGACGACGTCGACGGCCTTGCGCTCGAGCACCTGGACCCGCTGGGAGTACTGGATGACGCGGTACTCGATGCGGTCCGGGTTGCCGAAGATCGCGCGGGAGACCTCCCGCAGGATGTCGATGTCGAACCCTTCCAGCTGCCCGGTCAGCGGGTTACGCGCAGAGAACAGCGTGGTGGCTGCGTCCACGCCGACGACGAGGCGGCCACGAAGTGCGATCTGGGCCATGAAAGAGCCCGCCGGCATCGCACCTGCCGGGGGCAGTGGGCCGGCCGGTGCGAAGGACGCGACGGGGTTGCCGCACGGCGCGGCCGGCACGGGGCTGGCAGTCACGGTGGCCGGCGCCTCAGGCGCCTCGGGCGCCGCCTCTGTGATCGACGCCGGGATGTCGGGACGGCTGCTGGCGCACGCGCCGACCAGCACGACGACGAGGGCGGCGGCCACGGTGCGCGGCAGCCGGTGCGCGCGCGTCATTGGTACTCCTGCAGCCGGGCGGCGACGCCGCGTCGGGCAGCGAACGCGGCCAGCATCCCGCCCAGGAGGACGAGCGCGCCGGCGAAGCGCAGGGGCGCCCGAGCCGCGCGCAGATCGGCGACGATCCGGCCCGACTGGACGTCGAGCTCCTCGCGGCTCGTCTTGTCGAAGACGGCGAATGCGGCGTTGGCCCCGCTGTCGCTTGTCGCCAGCGTGACTGCTTTGGCGAAGTCGCCGCCGTTGTCCGCGAGCCGGATCGCGCTGTGCACGTCGAGGTAGCCGAGGAAGGCGTCGAACGCCGGCCGAGCCCCCGGCGCGATGCGCTGCGCTGCCGCGAGCTGCACCTTGGCGTCAGCGGCCACCCGCACGAACTCGTCCTCGTAGGCCTCGCCCGAGCCGCGGGCAACCAGGGTGAGAGCTTCCGCGCTCTTCGCGTCGAATCCGTCGATGCGCGCCTGAGCGAGCTCCACCGTCGCCGCGTACGCCCGGGTGTGCACGCGGTTGGCCTTCGTCTGCGACCAGAGCATCACTGCGCCGGCGATGGTGCCGAGCAGCATCACTATCGCGGTGGCAGCGGCCAGGCCGACGTTGATGAAGCGGCGGGTGCGGGCGGCGAGCCAGACCTGGCCCACGACGAGGGCGATCAGGACGACGGTCAGCAGCCCGCCGAAAATCGTGCCGGTCTCGGCGCTGTCGTCGTACTTCTCCTGCACCCGCGCCCGGTTGTCGTTCACGAGAGCAGTGAGCTTGGGCAGCACCTCCGCGCGCAGGAGCGCCGACGCCTGCTGCAGGTACGTCGCGCCGACGGCGAGGCCCTGTCGGTTGTTGGCGCGCGCCGCCTCGACCAGGCCGGTGTAGCGGCTCAGGCTCTCGTTGACCTCGGCCAGCACCTCAGCGTCGTCGCGGCTGCGACCGGAAGCGCGGGCGATGGCCGACGACGCGGCGGCGATGCCGTCGACGTACGCGGCTCGGCGGGTGGCCGGCTCGAGACCACCGACCAGGAAGGCGTTGGCTGCGTCGGCGTCGGCCTGCACCAAGCGGGTCCGGATCGTCTGGATGCGCACGACTTGCTCGGCGTGGGCCTGGGCGGCCTCAAGAGCACTGGCCCGCGAGAAGAGCGCCCCCGCCCCGATGACGCTGAAGAGCAGTGTGGTCGCCACGGCAATCGCGGTGAGCACGCGCAGCCTCCCGGGGGTGCCGGCCAAGCTCGCCCGGAGCCGATGCCCCCGACTCGTCTCCGGCGGCGCCGCTCCGGGAGCAGG
>DATLOQ010000088.1:0-7124 GCA_035536235.1 Mycobacteriales bacterium | reverse complement strand
ACGACCGCCGTTGCGGATGTACCACTGCCGGCTCGAGACGATCTCGAGGGGCCGGTCACCCTTCTCGTAGAACTTCACCGGGTGGGTGATCGGCTTCGGCTCTCCCACGAGCGCGCCGCACTCGACGAGCAGCTCCACGATGCGCCGCTGTGCCTGCTTGGTCGTCTTGCCGGCGAGCCCGCGCCAGGCGTCGTTGTCGGGCACGTCGGCCGGCGGCGTCGCGAGGATGCGGCCGTCGCGGCCGATGATGTTGCGCACCGGGAGAGCGAGCTCACGCCACCACGTCACGTCGGTCACGTCGCCGAAGGTGCAGATCATCGCGATGCCCGAGCCCTTCTCGGGGTCAGCGAGCTCGTGCGCCTTGATCGGCACCTCCACGCCGAACAACGGCGTACGGACGGTCGACCCGAAGCGCGCTTGATAGCGCGCGTCGTCGGGATGAGCCACCAGGGCGACGCAGGCCGGGATGAGCTCGGGTCGCGTGGTCTCGATCGCGATGTCCCCGCCAGCGCTGGGGAAGACGATGCGGTGGTATGCCGCGGGCATCTCGCGGTCCTCGAGCTCGGCCTGCGCGACCGCCGTGCGGAAGTCGACGTCCCACAGCGTCGGGGCCTCGATGGAGTACACCTCGTCCCGTGCGAGGTTGCGCAGGAACGCCCGCTGGGACGCGCGCTGGGACTCCGGGCCGATGGTGGTGTAGGTCTGCGACCAGTCGACCGACAGCCCGAGTCGACGCCACAGCGACTCGAAGGTCTTCTCGTCCTCGGCCGTCAGCCGCAGGCACAGCTCGACGAAGTTGCGACGGCTGATCTGCGTCTGCTCCTTGCCGGGATTCTCCGGCGGGGCGTACGACGCGTCGTACGGGATGGAAGGGTCGCAGCGGACGCCGTAGTAGTTCTGCACCCGCCGCTCGGTAGGCAGGCCGTTGTCGTCCCATCCCATCGGGTAGAAGAGCTCACGTCCGCGCATCCGCTGGTAGCGCGCGATGGCATCGGTCTGCGCGTAGCCGAAGACCGATCCCATGTGCAGGGAGCCGCTGACCGTGGGCGGCGGGGTGTCGATGGAGAAGATCTCAGCGCGGTCCTTGGTGCGGTCGAAGCGGTAGATGCCGCTCGCCTCCCACTGCGCCCCCCACTTCTCCTCGAGCCCGTCGAGAGTCGGCTTGTCGGGCATCCGGGAGGTGTCGCTCGGCTGGGTCACGCCCGAAATCCTAGGGACCGCCTGTGAGGCGCCCAAAAGCTCGCCGCCAACCAGTGGTCGGCGGCCGCGGTCGGCGGGCACTGGCCGGTCGAGGGCGCGGGCCGCGCTGAGCAGGCTGAAGAGCCCGTCGACCGCCTCACCGGTGGACACGTCGAAGTCGACAAGCACGGCCGGCGGTCCGCCGAGGTGGGCTTGCACTGGATGCTCCGGCGGTGCTTCGACGAAGGCGATCATCGGCTGACCGAAGCCGGGATCGAACGTGTGTCCCGGCTCGAGCGGCTCGAGCGTCGCGGCCCGGATCCGGGCGAGGTGGCCGATCAGCTGGCCCACCGTGCGCAACCCTTCGTCCGGTACGTCGATCGCCGCGAAGTCCGGGTGGGCGAACTTCGCCATGCCGTGGGTGTGCAGCGTCGCCGACCGTCCGTCCGGGGACCAGTCGGTGTGGATGGCGATGTGCTGGCGCGAGTCGAAGCCTTTCGCGGCTACTTTCTTGATCCACTCCCGAGGGGTCCAGAGCCGCTCTGCCGTCAGGTCGACCACGGCTCCCTCGCCCCACTGGACGAGAGCGGTCACCGCACCGACGGCGAAGGCGAGCGCATCGGGGTGCAGCGAGTCGTCACGCTCGACGTCGACGAGGACGGCCTGGCGGTAGAACGCGACCCTGGGGTAGTGCCGACGGGAGATGGGTGGCACCCGCTGGTCCGCGAGCGTGCTGGCCACTGCCCGCAGGGAGTCGTCCTCGGCGAGCGGCGCAGCCGAGATGCGCCAGACCGACGGGTCCAGGGCCGGCACGTCGGCGTCGGCGAGCAGTGCCGCCGGCGGGTCGTCGGTGCGCTCGGTGAAGACGGCGTACGAGCAGCGAGCGGTCATGGCGCAGCAGTGGTAGCGCTGGGTCAGGCGGGAAGGGCGGCGGTGATCGCCTCGACGACGGCTGGGTCGTCCGGCAAGGTGCGCGGGCGAATCCGCTGGAGCACCTCACCCTCCGGCGAGACGAGGAACTTCTCGAAGTTCCACTGGACGTCGCCCGCCACGCCATCGCCATCGGCGGTATTGGCCAGCTCAGCGTAGAGCGGGTGCTGGCCCTCGTCCTTGACGTCGAGCTTCTCGTACATCGGGAACGTCACGCCGTACGTCGTCGAGCAGAAGGTCTCGATCTCCTCGGCGGTGCCCGGCTCCTGGCCGAGGAACTGGTTGCAGGGGAAGCCGAGGACCGCGAAGCCACGCGGCGCCAGCTCTTCGTGCAGGCGCTCCAGCGCTTCGTACTGCGGGGTGAGGCCGCACTTGGACGCGACGTTGACGATCAGCAGCGCCTTGCCCTTGTGCTCGGCAAGGGTCGTGGGCTCTCCGCGCAGGGTGTTCAGCGGGATGTCGTACAGGGACATCAGTCTCCTAGGCGGTCTTCTCGCGGGGCTCGCGGCGCTTGCGGATCTCCGGCTGCGCGTCGCGGGGGACAAGGGTCGGCACGACCTTGTCCATGACGACCTCGCGGGTGATGACGCAGCGGGCCACGTCCTTGCGAGACGGGATGTCGTACATCACCGAGAGCAGCACTTCTTCCATGATCGCACGCAGGCCCCGGGCACCGGTACCGCGCAGGATGGCCTGCTCGGCAATGGCCTCGAGAGCGTCCTCCGCGAACTCCAGCTCGACGCCGTCGAGCTCGAACAGCTTGGAGTACTGCTTGACGAGAGCGTTGCGCGGCTCGGTGAGGATGCGGATCAACGCGACCCGGTCGAGGTTGTGCACGGAGGAGATGACCGGCAGCCGCCCGATGAACTCCGGGATCATGCCGAACTTCAGCAGGTCCTCTGGCATGACGTCGCCGAAGACGTCGACCGCATCGACCTCGTGCTTGCCGTGCAGCACGGCACCGAAGCCGATGGCCTTCTTCCCGATCCGAGCCTCGACGATCTTGTCGAGCCCGGCGAACGCACCGCCGACGATGAAGAGGACGTTGGTCGTGTCGATCTGGATGAACTCCTGGTGCGGGTGCTTGCGGCCGCCCTGCGGCGGCACGGAGGCGGTGGTGCCCTCGAGGATCTTGAGCAGCGCCTGCTGCACGCCCTCACCGGAGACGTCGCGGGTGATCGACGGGTTCTCGCTCTTGCGAGCGATCTTGTCGACCTCGTCGATGTAGATGATGCCGGTCTCGGCCTTCTTGACGTCGTAGTCAGCGGCCTGAATCAGCTTGAGCAGGATGTTCTCGACATCCTCGCCGACGTAGCCGGCCTCGGTCAGCGCGGTGGCGTCAGCGATGGCGAAGGGGACGTTGAGCATCTTGGCCAGCGTCTGGGCGAGCAGCGTCTTACCGCAGCCGGTCGGCCCGAGCAGCAGGATGTTGCTCTTGGCGAGCTCGATCTCCGCCTTCTCGTTGCTCCCCGCCTGGACGCGCTTGTAGTGGTTGTAGACCGCCACCGAGAGGATCTTCTTGGCCGAGTCCTGGCCGATGACGTAGCCGTCGAGGAACGAGAAGATCTCCTGCGGCTTCGGCAGCTCGTCCCACTTGAGCTCGCTGGCCTCGGAGAGCTCCTCCTCGATGATCTCGTTGCAGAGGTCGATGCACTCGTCGCAGATGTAGACGCCGGGGCCAGCGATGAGCTTCTTGACCTGCTTCTGGGACTTGCCGCAGAAGGAGCACTTGAGCAGGTCACCGCCGTCACCGATACGTGCCACCTGGCGTCACTCCCCTAACTTCGCAACCCGACCTACTACGACGGTACCTGTAATGACGCCGGCTGAGCAGCCGTTAGACCGGAAACTCGCCGACAGGCTGGCTGGGCACCAGCCTGGCTGGGTCGGCCGCCCTCGTCTGTCAGCTAGCCGTCGTCAGGGTCGAGAGCTTGCGCGAGTTGATCACCTCGTCGATCAGACCGTAAGCCTTCGACTCCTCCGCGGTGAGGATCTTGTCCCGTTCGGTATCGCGGCGAACCTGCTCCTCGCTCTGGCCGGTGTGCAGCGCCAAGATCGAGTCGAGCATCGAGCGCAGCCGCAGGATCTCGCGGGCCTGGATCTCGATGTCGCTCGACTGGCCCTCTCCGCCGCCGGACGGCTGGTGGATCAAGATCCGGGCGTGCGGCAGGGCGAAGCGCTTGCCCTTGGTGCCGGCCGCGAGCAGCACAGCGGCTGCCGAAGCCGCCTGACCCATGCAGGTCGTCGAGATGTCCGGGCGGATGAACTGCATCGTGTCGTAGATCGCCGTCAACGCGGTGATCGAGCCGCCCGGTGAGTTGATGTAGAGCGAGATGTCGCGGTCCGGGTCCTCGGACTCCAGGTGCAGCAGCTGGGCCATGACGACGTTGGCGACACCGTCGTCGATCGGCGTACCGAGGAAGATGATCCGCTCTTTGAGCAGGCGACTGTAGATGTCGAAGGACCGCTCGCCCCTGCTTGTCTGCTCGATGACGATCGGGATCGTGTAGTTGGTCGCGTCGTGCACGGGGTCCTCCTGGGTGGAAACGGCGTGACAGGTCAGGTGGCGTCGGGCACTTGTCGGGTGCTGTCGACGACCTTGTCGACGAAGCCGTAGTCCTTTGCCTCTGCGGCGGTGAACCAGCGGTCACGGTCGGAGTCGCGCTCGATCTGCTCGAGCGGCTGCCCGGTGTGGTGGGCGATCCGCTCAGCCATCGTCTGCTTGACGTAGAGCATCTGCTCGGCCTGGATCGCGATGTCCGCGGCGGTGCCGCCGATGCCCCCCGAGGGCTGGTGCATCATGATCCGCGAGTGCGGCAGCGCAAAGCGCTTGCCGGGGGTGCCAGCGCAGAGCAGGAACTGGCCCATTGAGGCAGCCAAACCCAATGAAACGGTGGAGATGTCGCAGTCGACGAACTGCATGGTGTCGTAGATCGCCATGCCGGCGGTGACGGAGCCGCCCGGGGAGTTGATGTAGATCGAGATGTCGCGCTTGGAGTCCTCCGCCGACAGCAGCAGCAGCTGCGCGCACACCGTGTTGGCGATGGGGTCGTCGATCGCCTGGCCCAGGAAGATGATCCGCTCCTTGAGCAGCCGGTTGAAGACAGCCTCGTCGGTCGGCGAGGGCCCCGTGTACCGGCTCTGCGGCGGCGTCGGGATGTGCGGCATAGCGACTCACCTGTCGTCGTAACGGGTGGGAAAGTGCGATTCGAGCAGTCCGGCGAGCCTAACGTCCTGGCGCCCGCAGCGAGTCCCCTGGCGGGCCGTGTTCGCTCACGGCGCACTGCCCGCGGCTAGTGGTCGTGGCCGCTGTGGTCCTCAGCCCCGGCGGCCTCGGCGCCCGGGCCGTCGTCGCTCAGCAGGGAGAGGTCGACGGGACGACCGGAGGCGTCGGTGATCTGGGCCGTCTCGAGCACGAGAGCGAGCGCCTTGCCACGCATGATCTCGGCCATCAGCCCGGCGAGCTGCCCTTGCTGCACGAGCCGCTGGGCCAGCTCGTCGGCACCGATGCCGGCTCGCTGGGCTCGACGTACCACCTGGTCGGTGAGCTCGCCCTCGGTGACGCCGATCTGCTCCTTGGCCGCGATCGCGTCGAGGAGGAGCTGGGCCTTCACAGCTTCCGAAGCGCCGGTGCGGATCTCGCTGTCCACCTTCTCGGCGTCCTGCTCGGTCGTCTCGAGCCACGACTCGAAGGTCAGCCCGGCCTGCGAGATCTGATCGTTGAGCCGGCGGGTGCGCCACTGCGCCTCGCCGTCGACCATCGACTCTGGCAGCGGCACGTCGGCTCGGGCGAGCAGCACCTCGAGCACCCGGTCGCGCGCCTGGACCCCCTGCTCGAGCCGCTTGATCTTCTCCATGCGCTCTCGGACGTCGGCGCGCAGCTCCGCGATGGTGTCGAACTCGCTGGCGGTCTGGGCGAAGTCGTCGTCGAGCGCCGGCACCTCCTTCACCTTCACCGCGCGCACCGTCGCGGTGAAGGTCGCGGTGCGACCGGCGAACTCCCCGAACGTGATGACGGTGTCTACCGTGCGGGTCTCGTCGACGGACGCACCAACCAGAGCCTCGTCCAGACCCTCCACGAGGCCGCCGGAGCCGACCTCGTAGGAGAGGCCGGCCGCCTCGGAGCCCGGCACCAGCTCGCCGTCGGCCGTGGCGGAGAGGTCGAGAGAGACGAAGTCGCCGGTCGCCACCGGGCGTTCGACGCCCGAGAGGGTGGCGAAGCGGTCCTGGAGCGAGCGAAGGTTCTCGTCGACCTCCTCGTCGGGGACCGTGATGTCGTCAACGGTGACCGGCAGGGCGTCGTATGCCGGGAGCTCGATGTCCGGCCGGATGTCGACGGTGGCGGTGAAGACCAGCGGCTCGCCGTCGGAGAAGCTGTCCAGCTCCACCTCAGGCCGGCTGATCACCGCGACCTGGTGCTCCTCCACGGCGGCGCCGTAGAAGTGCGGGATCGCCTCTTGGATCGCCTCCTCGATCACCGCGGCCCGGCCGACCCGCTGGTCGAGGATCCGCTGCGGCACCTTGCCGGGGCGGAACCCCTGCACCTTCACCGAGGCACCGATGCGCTTGTAGGCGACGTCGAAGGACGGCTTCAGCTCGTCGAAGGGCACCTCGACGCTGAGCTTGACCTTGGTCGGACCGATCGAGTCGAGCGTGGCCTTCACGGCGGAAGCTCCTGCGGTGGGGAGAGTGCGGGCTAGCGAGGATACGGGTCGGGGCGGGGAGACTCGAACTCCCGATCTCCTGCTCCCAAAGCAGGCACGCTAGCCACTGCGCTACGCCCCGTGGGCTGGTTGGCCGATGCTACCGCCCGGCGCGCCGGCGAGAATGCGGCCAGGTCGCGACCCGGACCCTCGTCGTGCTGACCCCGCGACCGGCCCGCACGTGCGGGGCGATGGTCCGCGGGATGGCAGACTGGTCGCCGCGGTCATTCCTGCGGGTGTAGCTCAATGGTAGAGCCCCAGCCTTCCAAGCTGGCCATGCCGGTTCGATCCCGGTCACCCGCTCTCAGCCGG
>DATLOQ010000087.1:0-17019 GCA_035536235.1 Mycobacteriales bacterium | reverse complement strand
CTGGCAGATGTCGACGATCCAGGTCGACTTCAATCAGCCCAAGCGGTTCGGGCTGGAGTACCAGTCGGCCGACGGGAGCCGGCAGCAGCCCGTGATGATCCACCGGGCGCTGTTCGGGTCGATCGAGCGGTTCTTCGGCATCCTCACCGAGCACTACGCCGGCGCGTTCCCGGCGTGGCTAGCCCCGGTGCAGGTCGTGGGCATCCCGATCCGCGAAGACCACGGGGCGTACCTGCAGGAGTTCGTCAACCGCCTGCGTCAGGACGGCATCCGGGCGGAGGTCGACCACTCCGACGAGCGGATGCAGAAGAAGATCCGCACTGCGCAGAAGCAGAAGGTGCCGTTCATGCTCCTGGCCGGCGGTGAGGACGTCGCGGCCGGCGCGGTGTCCTTCCGCTACCGCGACGGCTCGCAGTCCAACGGCGTCCCGGTGGACGACGCAGTCGCCGAGATCCTGGCCGTGATCGCCCAGCGGCTCGTCGACCCTCACGCGCTGCGCGCGGAGGCGGCACCCGCCGGGTGAGCGACCACGACCTGCAAGACGGCGTGGGGGAGCCGGACTCGTTCCAGCGGCTCTGGACTCCGCACCGGCTCGCTTACATCAAGGGCGGCCCGAGGGGTGAGGGCTGTCCCTTCTGCGAGGTGCCCGGGATGGGGGACGTCGCCGGGCTCATCGTCGCGAGGGGGGAAGCGGCGTACGTAGTCCTCAACCTCTATCCGTACAACCCAGGTCATCTCATGCTGGTGCCCTTCCGGCATGTCGCGGACTACTGCGAGCTCACTCCGGACGAGACCACCGAGATCGCCGCGTTGACCCAGACCGCCCTGCGGGTGCTGCGGGAGGTCACGGGGGCGCAGGGCTTCAACGTCGGGCTCAACCTGGGCACGGTGGCAGGGGCCGGCATCGCCGCGCACCTGCACCAGCATGTGGTGCCGCGGTGGGGTGGTGACACCAACTTCATGCCGGTGGTTGGCCACACCAGGGTGCTGCCCCAGCTCCTGGCCGACACCCGGTCGAGCCTCGCGGCGGCCTGGCCGCGCGCATGAATTGCGCCACGGGTGCCGGATGACGGCGCCGCGGACCGCTGCCCGACTGCTGGTCATCGTGGTGTTCCTCCTGCCGATCGCCTTCATGGTGAGCGGCTCGTTGCGCCGCCTGGGCGCGCCGCCCCCGGAGGGCTTCGAGCTGGTGCCTCGAGATGCCGGCCTCGGCGGCTATCGCGGCGCCGCCGACGCTGTGCCGCTCGGTCGACTCCTCGCCAACTCCGTGGCGGTCGTGGCGGTCGCCGTGCCGATGACGGTCATCGTGGCGAGCTGGGCCGGCTTCGCTCTTGCGCAGCTGCCGCGACGATCTCGCCGGCTGCTGGTCGGTGCCATAGTGGCGTTGCTCATGGTGCCGTTGCCGATGCTGTGGGTCGCCCGGTTCGTGATCTACCTGCGACTCGGGGTGCTCGACACCTTCGTGCCGCTGATGGCGCCGGCGCTGGTGGCCACCACCCCGTTCACCGTCCTGCTCGCCTATCGGTCGTTCTCCCGCATCCCGCCGGAGATCTGGGACGCCGCGCGTCTCGAGGGAGCCTCCGCGCTGCGCACCTGGTGGCGAGTTGGCCTGCCGATGGTCACGGCCACTACGACGGCCATCGCCGCAGTCGCCTTCGTCTTCCACTGGGGCAACTACCTCGACGCGCTGCTCTACGTCCAGACGCCGGACCGTCGAACGCTGCCGCTCGGGATCGGCGAGCTGGCGCAGCTCGACCCGACCGAGCTGCCGGTGATGCTGGCCGGTGCCGTGCTCCTCGCCGTACCTGCGCTCCTCGTTCTTCTCGCGGTGCAGCGACCGCTGCTGCAGGACAGCGACGGGACCAAGGTGTCGGCGTGACCGGCGGCCTCGCTCTCGATGGCGTCGGGTTCCACTACCGCCGGGCACAGGCTCCGGCTCTGCGGGACGTGACCCTCTCCGTCGGTCCTGGCGAAGTCCTGGCAGTAGTCGGCCCGTCGGGCTCGGGGAAGAGCACGCTGCTCCGTCTCGTCTGCGGTCTGCTCGAGCCGTCATCCGGACAACTGTCGATCGGCGGTCGGGACATGGCTGGAGTGCCGCCGGAGCGTCGTCCGGTCGCCATGGTGTTTCAGGGTTTTGCGCTGTTCCCGCACCTGACGGTCCGCGAGAACATCGCTTTCGGCATGCGGGTGCGCCGCGTCCCGAGAGAGGAACGCGCGCGGCGGGTGACCGAGGCTGCGACGGCGCTGCGTCTCGACGCCTTGCTCGACCGGCTGCCTTCGCAGCTCTCGGGTGGTGAACGCCAGCGCACTGCGCTCGCTCGCTCGCTGGTGCGAGACCCGGTGGTCTTCTGCCTCGACGAGCCGTTGTCCAGCCTGGACCCGGTGCTGCGTGCGTCAGCTCGTCGGGAGCTGGCCGACCTGCTGCGCGCCGACGGGCGCTGCGCCGTCTACGTGACGCACGACCAGTCCGAGGCGATGACCGCCGGCGACCGGGTGGCAGTGCTCCGGGACGGGGTCGTGGAGCAGGTCGACGCGGTGCGCGACCTCTACGAGCGGCCCGCTACGGCTTTCGTCGCGAGCTTCGTCGGCACGCCGCCGATGAGCCTGCTGCCCGCTGACCTCGTCGGCAGCCCGGTGCGACCGCCGTTCGCCGTCCCGGCCGGCGCGACCCTGGGGGTCCGGGCGGAGGACGTCCGGCTCGACCTCGTGGAGCTGGCTCACTCCGTGACGGCTGTGGAGGACGTCGGCAGCGAGCTGCACGTCGTCCTCGACATCGGCGGTTTTCCGCTCGTCGTGCGGGTGCCGCCCGGCGTACGGGTCGTGCCCGGCGACCGGGTAGGTGTGCGGGTCCTCCCGGAGCGGGTCCACGTCTTCGACGCGTCAGGGCGCGCGGTGGCGCTGGGGCCGGTGCGGTGAACGGGTCTGGACGTCGAGTCGGCTATCGCGCCGGGCTGTGGGCGATGCTCTCGCCTTTCCTCGTCGGCGCCGTCGCTCTCGTCGTCATCCCGGTGGTCGCCACGTCGTACTTCGCCTTCACCCGCTACGACGCGATCACGCCGGCTCGCTTCGTCGGGCTCGATGTGTTCCGCGACCTGCTTCGCTATCCCGAGCTGCGCTCCGCACTCGTCTCCACCGGCGTCTTCCTCGCGATCGCTGTGCCGCTGCGGATCGCCGGCGGGCTGGCCCTGGCGCTGCTGATGCACCGGCGGGAGCGACTCGCGGTCTCCGGCCGGGTCGCGGTGTACGCGCCGAGCGTCGTACCCGAGCCGGCGACCGCGCTGGTCTGGCTGTGGATCGTCAACCCGGTCTACGGTCCGGTGGGCCTGATCACACGCGCGGTCGGGGAGACCCCCAGCCCAGTGCTGCTCTCGACCTGGGGCGCGCGGCTGACCATCATCGCCATCGCCGTCTTCGCGGTGGGGGAGGGCTTCCTCGTCACTCTCGCCGCGCGCCGCGAGCTGCCGACCGTGCTGTACGACGTCGCGCGGGCCGAAGGCGCTGGAGCCTGGGCGGCCTTTCGACGGGTCACCCTGCCCGGACTCGCGCCCGTGCTGGGCCTGCTCAGCGCGCGGGACCTGCTGACGAGCATGCAGGTGACCCTCGTGCCGACGCTGCTGCTCACCCGCGGTGGCCCGCTCAACGCCACCAAGACCCTGCCGGTGCTGATCTACGAACGCGGCTTCCGCGAGCTCCGGTTCGGCGACGCGGCCGCGCTCGCTCTGGTGCTGACGGTGGTCACCGGCCTGCTGGTGGCCCTGCAGCTTCGCCTGCTCCGCCGCTGGAGCCCCTCCCTGCGCGCCGACTGAGGCGATCGGCTAGGAGGCAGCAGCGATGACCTTCGCCGCGAGGTGCGCCGGCATCGGGTCGTAGCGCAGGAAGCTGCGGGTGAACGACCCGCTGCCGTGGGACAGCGACCGCAGGTCGACGGCGTAGCGGAGCACCTCCGCCTCGGGTACCTCTGCGCGTACGACGGTGCGGCCGATCCCGACCGGCTCCGTGCCGACGACCCGGCCGCGGCGCGCCGACAGGTCGCTCATCACCGCGCCGACGTACTCATCGGGCACCAGGACGCCGAGGGTGAGCACTGGCTCGAGCAGCCGCACGTCCCCCCCTTTGGCTGCCTCCTTCAGGGCAAGCCCACCGGCGATCTGGAAGGCCATGTCCGAGGAGTCGACGCTGTGCGCCTTGCCGTCGAGGAGGGTGACCTTCACGTCCACGAGCGGGTAGCCCGCCACGACGCCGCGCTGCATCTGCGCGCGGGCGCCCTTCTCCACCGAGGGGATGAACTGCTGCGGCACCGACCCGCCGAAGATCTTGTCGACGAACTCGAACCCGCCACCGCTTGGCAGCGGCTCGACCTCGACCGTGCAGACGGCGTACTGGCCGTGGCCGCCGGACTGCTTGACGTGGCGGCCCAGACCAGTCGCGGTGGACCCGAACGTCTCGCGCAGCGGCACGCGAATGTCGACGGTGCTCACGCTGACGCCGTACTTCGACTTCAGCCGGTCGAGGAGTACGTCGGCGTGCGCTTCGCCCATCGTCCACAGCACCAGCTGATGGGTCTCGATGTTGCGCTCCAGACGCACGGTCGGGTCCTCCGCCACGATGCGGTTGAGTCCGGTGCCGAGCTTGTCCTCGTCTCCTTTGCTCGTCGCCTCGATCGCGACCGGGAGAAGCGGCTCCGGCATCTCCCACGGGGCGATCAGCAGGGGGCCGTCCTTAGCCGACAGGGTGTCGCCGGTCTCCGCGCGGCCGAGCTTCGCGATGGCGCAGATGTCGCCGGCCCCGCACTCGGTGACCGGCCGGTACGTCTTGCCCAGCGGCGAGGTGAGGGCGCCGACCTTCTCGTCCACGTCGTGGTCCTCGTGGCCCCGGTCGGCGAGTCCGTGGCCGCTGACGTGCACGATCTGGTCCGGACGCAGGGTGCCGCTGAAGACGCGGACCAGGCTGATGCGCCCGACGTACGGGTCGGTCGTCGTCTTGATGACCTCGGCGGCGAGCGGTCCGGCCGGATCACAGGTCAGCGGCTCGCGGGGGTCACCGTTCGGCGCGGTGACGGCGGGCAGTGGGTGCTCCAGCGGTGAAGGGAATGCCGAGGTGAGGACCTCGAGCAGCTCCGTCATGCCGAGTCCGGTCACCGCTGCCGTGGCCAGCACGGGGTAGAACGAGCCGCGCGCGACGGCCGTCTCGAGATCGTCGATGAGGACCTTCGTGTCGATGTCCTCGCCGGCGAGATAGCGGTCCAGCAGAGTCTCGTCCTCGCTCTCGGCGATGATCCCCTCGAGCAGGGCGTTGCGCGCCTCCTCGATCAGCGGCAGATGCTCAGGGTCGGGCGCGCGCTCCACCCGGGTGCCGGTGGAGTAGTCGGCGACCTGCTTCGAGAGCAGCCCGATGACGCCGCCGACTCCCTCGTCGTCGGTGTGCATGGGCAGGTAGAGCGGCAGGACGCTCTCGCCGAAAACCCGCTGGCACAGCGCGACTGTCTCGTCGAAGTCCGCCCGGTCGCGGTCGAGCTTGGAGATGACGATGGCGCGGGGCATGGCGACGTTGGCGCACTCCTCCCAGAGCATCCGGGTCGCGCCGTCGATGCCGTCCGTCGCTGAGACGACGAAGAGAGCGGCGTCCGCTCCCCGCAACCCGGCCCGCAGATCGCCCACGAAGTCGGCGTAGCCGGGCGCGTCGAGCAGGTTGACCTTGATGCCGTTGTGCTCGATGGGGGCGAGGGCAAGGGAGACGGACCGTTGCTGACGGACTTCGGCGTCGTCGAAGTCGGTGGTCGTCGTGCCATCTTCAATCCTGCCTGCCCGGCTCAGCGCTCCGGTCGCGACGAGAAGTGCCTCCACCAGCGTGGTCTTGCCCGCACCGGAATGACCGACCAGCACCACGTTGCGGACATTGCTGGGTGAGATCGCCACAGTTCCTCCGAGCGTGAGCAGCGGTACGACGTACCCGGGACTCTCCACCCGGGTCCCGCAGCAGGACAAGAGGGAGCCCGCTTCCCGTCGCTAAGGTGGGTCTCATGCTCAACAAGGCCCGGGGGCCGATTGGCCGCTTCGTGGCGCCGCTGATCCGAGCGTTGGCGCGCACTCCGGTGACCGCCAACGGGCTGACGATCATCGGCACTCTCGGCGCGTTGGGTGGGGCGCTCCTGCTCGCGGACGGCCGCCTCTTCGCCGGCACCATGGTGGTGTGGTTCTTCGCCATGTTCGACCTGCTCGACGGACGGCTGGCAAAGGCCCGTGGCGGCGGGACGGTGTGGGGTGCGTTGCTGGACTCGACGCTGGATCGGATCACCGACGGCGCGGTGTTCGCCGCCGTGGTCTGGCACTTCAGCCGCCATGGCTCTGATCAGCCCTGGATAGCTGGCCTCGCGCTCTACTGCCTGGTCTCGGGCGCTGTGATCTCTTACGTCAAAGCCCGGGCGGAAGGCCTCGGCATTCGCTGCGACGTCGGCATCGCTGAGCGGGCGGAGCGGCTGATCCTGGTGCTGGTGGGCACCGGCTTCCACGGCATCGGGGTGCCCTACGTCCTTGCGGTGATGCTGTGGCTCCTGGCGGCCGCCTCGACCGCGACGGTGGTGCAGCGCATGATCCACGTCCACGGCCAGGCTGCGCACCTCGCGCCGACCGGCTGAGCGGTGGGCCTGCCGCCTCGACTTCAGTACTTCGGCTACGCCGCGGGCTGGAGCGCAGTGCGCGCTCTGCCGGAGCCTTGGGCACGAGCCGCCTTCAACGGCGGTGCCGCGGTCGCTGCCCGCAAGGGCGGGAACGGGGTGCGCCGACTGCGCGCCAACCTCGCGCGAGTGCTTGGCGAGCATGCATCGCCGGACCACCTCGACCGGGTCACAGCAGCGGGAGTGGCGTCCTACGCGCGCTACTGGCGAGAGGTCTTCCGCCTCTCGGTCACGCCGTACGACGACATCGTGGCCGGTACGACGATGGCCAATGAGGGGCTGATGCGCGAGTGCTACGCCGCCGGCAAGGGCGTCGTGATGGTGCTGCCCCACCAGGGCAACTGGGACTACGCCGGCGTCTGGGCGACGCTGACCGGCATGCCCTTCACCACGGTCGCCGAGCGCGTCGAGCCGGCGGCGCTCTTCGACCGCTTCGTGGCGATGCGCGAAGAGATCGGCATGGAAGTCGTGCCGCTCACCGGCGGGATGGCAAGTCCGTTTGAGCTGCTCGAGGCCCGTCTGCGGGCCGGCGGGATGCTCTGCCTGCTGGGCGACCGTGACCTGACCGCCCGCGGTGTAGAGGTGGACTTCTTCGGCGCTGCCACTCGGTTTCCGTCCGGCCCCGCGGCGCTCGCGCTGCGCACCGGTGCAGCACTTCTGCCGGTGACACTGTCCAACAGGCCGGACGGCTGGGATCTGCGCACGCATGACCGCGTGCTAGCACCGAGTGCCGAGCCCGGTGTGACCGACGAGGCCGCGGCGGTTGCCGCGATGACGCAGCAGGTGGCGCGTGCCTTCGAGGTCGGCATCGCGGAGCACCCGCAGGACTGGCACATGCTGCAGCGGCTCTGGCTCGACGACCTGGCACCCGGCGATCCCCGCCGCCGTCGCGCCGGAACCGACGCGGGTGAGCCGGCGTGAGGGTCGGACTGGTCTGTCCGTACACCTGGGACGTACCGGGCGGCGTGCAGTCGCACGTCCGCGATCTCGCCCTCGCCCTCACCAGCATCGGTCACGAGGTGTCCGTGCTGGCCCCGGCGGCCGACGCCGACGCGGAGCTGCCCCCGTACGTCGTCAACGCCGGGCGCACGGTGCCGATCCGCTACAACG
This sequence comes from Mycobacteriales bacterium, assembly GCA_035536235.1. GTDB lineage: Bacteria > Actinomycetota > Actinomycetes > BP-191 > BP-191 > DATLNF01. The sequence continues at coordinate 9,236 of DATLOQ010000087.1, read as the reverse complement.
GCTCCGTGGCCCGGCTGGCCTTCGGACCGCGCAGTGCGAAACGAGCCCGCCGCTGGCTCGCCGATGGGGACTTCGACGTGCTGCATCTGCACGAGCCGTTCGCCCCGAGTGTCAGCCTGCTCGCGCTGTGGGCGGCCCGCGGCCCTGTCGTCGCCACCTTCCATGCGAGCGTCGTACGGTCACGCGCGCTGGAGACCCTGGAGCCGGCGCTGCGCCCTGCGCTGGAGAAGATCCACGCGCGGATAGCGGTCAGCCCGGCGGCTCGCACGTACGTGGTGACCCACCTTGGCGGCTCGTGCCTCCTGGTACCCAACGGCGTCGACGTCAGCCTGTTCGCCGAGGCCGAGCCGCTGCCCGGCTGGCCCGGACCGCACGGTGCCGTCGGCTTCCTGGGGCGCATCGACGAGCCCCGGAAGGGGTTGCCCGTGCTGCTGGAGGCATTCGGTCCGCTCGCGGCTGCGCACCCGGGGCTGCGCTTGCTCGTCGCCGGCCCCGGCGACGTCGACGAGGTGCGCGCTGACCTGCCCGGCCCGTGGGCGCACCGGGTCGAGCTGTTAGGTCTGGTCAGCGAGGCTGACAAGGCGCGGTTCTTCCGGTCCGTCGACATCTACTGCGCGCCGAACATAGGTGGGGAGAGCTTCGGGATCGTGCTGCTCGAGGCGATGGCAGCCGGCGCGCCAGTTGTGGCCAGCGATCTCGAGGCGTTCCGGGTCACCCTCGACGGGGCCGGCGCACTGGTCGCGCCGGACGACCCCGGCGCGCTCGCCGGCGTCCTCGACGCGCTGCTGTCCGACCCGGCCCGCCGCGCCCAGCATGCGGCCGCTGGTCGAGACGTCGTACGCCGCTACGACTGGCCGACCGTCACCCGGCAGCTCGTCGAGGTCTACGAGACGGTCGCCGGCGAGAAGGTCTCTGCCGACCGGGCGCTCGGTCGCAGCAGCGGGGCACCCGCCTGAAAAGGCACAGGCAGCCTGCACGACAAGTGCCGCGAACGCTGGCACACTGCACATGACGTCCTAACAGCCCGGGGGGGACATGATGGATTCTCGACCGCTCTACCGAAGCGTCGCTGCAGTCGGACTCGCAGCACACGCCCTGTCGTCGTTGATTCACATCGCCGTTGTACAAGGCGAAGACCGGATCTTCTTCGGGGTCCTCCTCGCGGTGGCGGCGGCCGCCGCCGCAGTCGCGTGGTCGTGGGGCAAAGGCCTCTGGGTCTCTCTCGTCGCGTCGCTGCTGCTCGAGGTGGCGACCTTCTGGTTCGTCTTCCCGCTGTTCCAGGGCTTCACTCTGAGCGCGCTCGACGCCGTGCCCGCCTTGATCGGATTCGTCGGGGTGTGGACCGCCATCGTCGCCTCGATCCTCGGGCTGGCGCGGCGGAAGAGCGAGCGAATGTTCACGGACTCCACCCAGCGCAAGCTGCTCATCGGCACGGGGCTGATCGTGGTGCTCGCGGTCGCCTCGACCGCCCTCACCTTCGCGAACAAGAAGACGGTCTCGACGGCTGAGGCTGCCGGTACCGTCGAGGTGGTGATGCACGACGGAGACCAGTTCACGCCGGCGAACCTCAAGGGCACTGCGGGTCAGGAGATGCGCCTGCTGCTCAAGAACGACGACCCGTTTGCGCACACCTTCGACCTCCCGGAGAACCAGGGCGACATCAGCGAGGTCGTCGGGCCCGGCTCGGAGACCGTCGTCTCCTTCACCCCGAAGACGGCCGGCAAGATCGAGTACGTCTGCGAGTTCCACGGTGACATGAAGGGCACGATGGAGATCGCCTGACACGCCTGAGGCGTCGTGCTCGGCGTCGTCGGCGGGGCAGGGGCCGCGAATCTCCCCGATCGGCCCCCCTCGACCCCGCGGTCCATCGCGGGGCGGTCACGACTCGGCTGCCTGCTTCAGCCGAGCCAGCGTCTGCTGCATCCCCTCGACGAGGTCGGCCTCGCGGTGTCGTACGCCGGTCGTGACTCGCGTCAGGAGCCTGGAGAAGAAGCCGAGCGGCTTGATCAGCTCACACGTCTCGACGACTTCGGTCCCCGCGGCATCGGCCCGGAACTCGTAGGTCCACCGGGTGTCCGGTTTGCGCCTTGTGCCGACCACAAATGCGAAGACCTGGCCCGGCTCGGCGGTCGTCACCTCACAGGTCGTGGACCACTTCGCCATTCCCCGCTTGTTGTGACCACGGAACGTCGCGCCGACCCGTGGTCCGGTCGCGCCGTCGAGCCACTCACCTCCGGTGTTCTCCGGCGACCATCGACCCATCTGGGTGATGTCGCTGACCAGCTCGTACACGCGGCCCGGGTCTGCCGCGATCGTTGTTGAGGCGTTGAGTGGCATGACCCTCCTGGCGTGACGGCGGCACCGTTGGCTGCGAACTCGTCCGGCGTCAGCGCGTCGACGATGGACACGACGCCGTCCGGAGCGCGACCGCCGCATCGTACGCAGCGCGTCCACAGGCTGGATCACTAACATCGCTGGTGTGCGGCCCATCACGTTCGCCGTCGTTCTCCTTCTGGTGCTGCTCGTCCTCGGCGTGTACCTGTCCTGGACGGATGGCCGACTGGCGCGGCTCGCGACTCGCGTGCAGGGCTCGTGGTCGGCGTTGGACGCTCAGCTGGTGCGACGCTCAGCTGCTGCGGGCGAGCTCGCGGCGTACTGCCGGCGTCACTCGCTTGGTGATCTCGAGCTCGCCGAGGTGATGGAGGACGCAGCAGTTGCTGCCCAGGCGGCCGGGCAAGGGGAGCGGGAGTATGCCGAGAACGAGCTGTCGAAAGCCATCCGGGCGGCGTTGCTGACCCTGGACCCACCGGGGGCGGGGAAGTCCAAGCCGGACCGGCTGCGGGCTGAGCTGGCCACCTCCGCCACCCGGGTGGGCCTCGCCCGCCAGATCTACAACGACGCCGTCCGCGACCTGCGCGGTTTACGCCGCCGCCGCATCGCGGGTTTGCTCGTCCGCCGGGGGCGCCACGTGTCGCCCGGCGACTACTTCGAGATCGACGACACCGCCCTGTCCATCACCGCAGCCGAAGGGATGCCCGGCCGCTGACGCGCCGGACTTCTCTCTGGTCGAAGTTCATGGTGTTCCCCGTGTGGACGAGGTCGCTGACGTACTCTCAGCCTCGCCGTCCCCTCGAGAGAGACTCCGTGCCGTGCCGCTGAGCAACGTGTCCCGCCTGGCGTATGTCAGTGCTGCCCTCGCTCTCGTGGTGGGCTCGGCGAGCTGCGGGGGGGACGCCAAGCCCGCTGCCCGCGAGCGCGCTACCACTCCCTCGCCGAGCCCGACTCCGAGCCCCACCCCGTCGCTGAGCCCGAGTCCCTCGCCCAGCCCGACGCCTGCGCTGCTCTCCCCGCTGACCGGGCTGCCGGTCGCGCGCCAGAGCCGGACCCTGGCAGTCAAGGTCGACAACGCCCCGCTCGCGCGCCGCTTCCAAGTCGGCCTGGACAAGGCCGACGTCGTCTACGAGGAGCTCGCCGAGGCGGGCCTGACCCGCTTCCTGGCGGTCTTCGCCTCGCAGCCGGCCGCCAAGATCGGGCCGGTGCGCAGCGTTCGGGAGAGCGATCTAGAGCTCATCCGACAGTACGGAAAGGTGCTCTTCGGCTTCTCGGGCGGCAACAAGGGCGTGCTGCGCACCGTCCGCGGGGCAGCGATCGTCGACGTGTCCTACGACGCGGTGCCGCGGGCTTACACAGTGCGCAAGGGCCAGCGTGCCGACGCGGACAACTTCTACACCTCGACCGAGCGGCTGCTCACCTCCCGCAAGGGTGGCGAGCCGGCGAAGGCGGTTGGCTTCAGGTTCGGCACCCTGCCACCCGCGGCTGCCGCAGCCCGGCCGGTGTCGAGCGTCTCGGTGAGCTTCTCCGACAAGGCCCGCACCGGCTTCACCTTCGACCCGGCCAACAACGTGTGGCTGCGGTCGACCAACGGGATCCCGTCCACGCTGTCCGACGGAGGCCGGATGCGGGCCGGCACCGTCGTCGTACAGCACATCCCGGTGCGCCAGTCACGATACGTCGACGTGCAGGGCAGTCCGACGCCGTACTCCGTCACCGTGGGAGGCGGGCCCGCCGAGATCTACCGCGACGGCCGGGTCATCTCGGGGCGTTGGGTCCGCCCGAACGCCTCGTCGGGCACCCGCTTCGTCTACGCCGGAGGCACCGACATCCCCTTCAAGCCGGGTCCGGTGTGGGTGCTGCTGGTGCCGCAGGGCGCCCGCGTCGTCACCGGCTGAGCCGTGACCGAGGGCAAGCGCCGTACCATGGGCACATGAGCGACGAGGGCACTGGCACCACAGGAACTGCTCGGGTCAAGCGCGGCATGGCCGAGATGCTCAAAGGCGGCGTCATCATGGACGTCGTCAACGCCGAGCAGGCTGCCATCGCCGAGGACGCCGGTGCTGTCGCGGTGATGGCGCTGGAGCGGGTGCCGGCTGACATCCGCCGCGACGGCGGGGTCGCCCGGATGAGCGACCCCGACATGATCGACGAGATCATCGCCGCGGTGTCGATCCCGGTGATGGCCAAGGCCCGCATCGGCCACTTCGTCGAGGCGCAGGTGCTGCAGTCGCTCGGCGTCGACTACATCGACGAGTCCGAGGTGCTCACCCCGGCGGACGAGGCGCACCACATCGACAAGTGGGCCTTCACCGTCCCCTTCGTCTGCGGCGCCACCAACCTGGGGGAGGCGCTGCGGCGCATCGCCGAAGGTGCCGCCATGATCCGCTCGAAGGGTGAGGCCGGCACGGGCAACGTCGTCGAGGCGACCCGGCACATGCGCTCGATCACCGGCGAGACCCGCCGGCTGTCCTCGCTGGACGAGGCCGAGCTGTTCGCGGCGGCGAAGGAGCTGCGGGCGCCGTACGACCTCGTCGCCGACATCGCCCGCGCCGGCGCGCTGCCCGTCGTGCTCTTCACCGCGGGCGGCATCGCCACCCCGGCCGACGCGGCGATGATGATGCAGCTCGGCGCCGACGGCGTATTCGTCGGCTCGGGGATCTTCAAGTCCGGCGACCCGGCGGCGCGGGCCCGCGCGATCGTCGAGGCCACCACGTTCTTCCAGGACCCGGCGATCATCGCGAAGGTCTCCCGCGGTCTGGGCGAGCCCATGGTGGGCATCAACCTCGACACGCTCGCCCCGGCCGAGCGCTACGCCGACCGCGGCTGGTAGCCCGGTCGCCTGCCCTGCCCTCTTCGCCCCGCGCCCGCGCCCCCGTCCCCGTAACAATTGCCCGGTTAACAGGCCAAGTGGACCCCCTGAAGGTGCCGATCGTGTCCAATTGCCCGGTGAACGTGCGGGTACGACGATCAAGGGGCGGGCCGCAGTGACCGGGCCGCGGATCGGCGTGCTGGCGCTGCAGGGTGACGTTCGCGAGCACGCGGCGGCGTTGCGCGACAGCGGCGCGACCGTGTCGGACGTGCGCCGTCCCGAAGACCTGGACGGCCTCGACGGCCTGGCCCTGCCCGGCGGGGAGTCCACCACCATCGGCAAGCTGGCGTCGACCTTCGGGCTGCTCGAGCCCCTGCAGCAGGCGGTGGCCGCAGGCTTGCCCGTGCTCGGCTCGTGCGCCGGCCTGATCCTGCTGGCTCGCGAGGTGCTCGACGGCCGGCCCGGCCAGCCGCTGGTGGGCGGCCTCGACATCGCCGTACGGCGCAACGCCTTCGGCCGCCAGGTCGCCTCCTTCGAGGCGGCGGTCGACGTTCGCGGCATCGAGGGCGGCCCGGTCGCGGGAGTGTTCATCCGCGCCCCGTGGGTGGAGTCGGTGGGCGGCGCGGTGGAGGTGCTGGCCGAGCACGCCGGTAAGATTGTCGCCGTGCGACAGGGCGACATCCTGGCCACGTCCTTCCACCCCGAGCTCACCGGCGACCGCCGGGTGCACGGCCTCTTCTGCGAGATCGTCCGGAGGCGTTGATGAGCGGCCACAGCAAATGGGCCACCACCAAGCACCAGAAGGCGGCCAAAGACGCCAAGCGGGGCAAGTCCTTCGCCAAGCTGATCAAGACGATCGAGGTGGCGGCGCGCACCGGCGGCGGCGACCCGGCCGGCAACCCGACGCTGACTGACGCGATCTCGAAGGCGCGCAAGGAGTCGGTGCCGCTCGACAACATCGAGCGCGCCGTCAAGCGCGGCTCGGGCGAGCTGGCCGACGGCGCCAACTACGAGTCGATCATGTACGAGGGCTACGCGGCCGGCGGCGTGGCCGTCCTCGTCGAGTGCCTCACCGACAACCGCAACCGAGCGGCGTCGGAGGTGCGCACGGTCTTCTCGCGCAACGGCGGGGCCTTGGCGGACCCCGGATCGGTCGCTTACCTCTTCACCCGCAAGGGCGTCGCGCTGGTGCCCGCGGACGGCCGCACCGAGGACGACGTCCTCACTGCCGTCCTGGAGGCCGGGGCCGAGGAGGTCAACGACCTGGGGGACGCCTTCGAGGTGGTCTGCGAGGCCACCGACCTGCACGCGGTCCGCGAGGCTCTCGACGCGGCGGGCATGGCGGCCGACTCCGCTGAGCTGACCTTCCTGCCGTCGCTGTCGGTGCCGTTGGAGGACGACGTCGCGCGCAAGGTGCTCAAGCTGGTCGACCTGCTCGACGACCTCGACGACGTGCAGAACGTGTGGGCCAACTTCGACGTCTCCGACGAGGTCCTCGCCTCCGTCAGCTGAGAGTTTTCCGCGCGCGTGGCGGGTCGAGTTGGCGGGCCCCGGCCGGTATCGTGTGTCGAACACACGTTCGTCGCGAAGAAGGCATGGTGACCAGATGCGCGTCCTGGGGATCGACCCCGGGCTGACCCGGTGCGGGCTCGGGGTCGTCGACTCCGGCGCGGGCGGCCGGCTCACTCTGGTGGCCGTTGATGTGGTGCGTACGCCGCCCGCAGTCCATGTCTCGCAGCGGCTCCTCGCCCTGGAAGCTGCCTTCGACGCCTGGATCACCCGGCACTCGCCCGACGCCGTCGCGGTCGAGCGGGTCTTCAGCCAGCACAACGTGCGCACCGTGATGGGCACCGCGCAGGCCGGCGCCGTCGCGATGCTCTGCGCGGCCCGGGCCGGGCTGCCAGTAGCCCTCCACACGCCCAGTGAGGTGAAGGCAGCGGTGAGCGGGTCCGGGCGGGCGGACAAGGCGCAGGTGACCGTCATGGTCACCCGCCTGCTCCGGCTGACGACGTCACCCACTCCGGCGGATGCGGCGGACGCCCTCGCGCTGGCCATCTGCCACCTCTGGCGAGGCCCGGCCAGCGAGCGCTTCGCCGCCGCCCTCGCCGCGAGCGGTCGACCGGGGAGCATCGCGTGAGCGCGTCGAGGAGCACAGCGTGATCGCGTCCGTGAGCGGTCGGGTGAGCTCGCTGGCGCCCGACGCGGCGGTGCTCGACGTCGGCGGCGTCGGGCTGCTCATCCACTGCACACCGCGCACCCTGGCCGGTCTCCGGACCGGCGAGGTGGCCAGCCTGGCCACCGTGCTGGTGGTCCGCGAAGACGCGCTGACGCTGTTCGGCTTCGCCACCGCGGACGAGCGGGTGATCTTCGAGCTGCTGCAGACGGCCACCGGGGTCGGGCCGCGCCTCGCGCAGGCTGTGCTCGCCGTCCACGCGCCGGACGCCGTACGCCGGGCGGTCGCCGCCGACGACCTGACGGCTCTGACGCAGGTGCCCGGCGTGGGCCGGAAGGGGGCGCAGCGCATCGTGCTGGAGCTGAAGGACCGCCTCGGCCCCGCCGGGTCCGCCGGACCGGCCGCCGCGTCGCCGGCCTCTGCCCGCGGCCAGGTCCGCGAGGCGCTGGTCGGTCTCGGCTACCCGGCCCGGGAAGCCGACGAGGCCGTCGCCGCGCTGCCCGCCGCCCTCGACGAGGAGGACCTCGGGGCAGCGCTCAAGCTCGCCCTGCGCTCGCTGGACCGGCGCGGATGATTCCCCCCGACGATCCGGGTGACCCGGACGCGGCTGCGCTGGATGCGGCGGCACTGGATGCGGCTGCACTGGATGCGGCTGCACTGGATGCGGCTGGACTGAATGCGGCTGGACTGAATGCGGCTGGACTAGAGGCTGCTGCCCTAGCGCCCGTGCTGCTCACCGGTGAGGCGACGCCAGACGAGCGAGCCGCTGAGTCGTCACTGCGACCGCGCAACCTCGACGAGTTCGTCGGCCAGGAGCGCGTCCGAGAGCAGCTGGCCGTCGTGCTGGACAGCGCGAAGTCGCGCGGCGCCCCGCCGGATCACATCCTCTTCGCCGGCCCGCCCGGCACCGGCAAGACCTCGCTGGCGATGATCGTCGCGGCCGAGATGGGCGTGCCGATCCGGGTCACCAGCGGGCCGGCCATCGAGCGCCCCGGTGACCTCGCCGCGATCGTCACGGCGGTTGCGGCGGGCGAGGTGCTCTTCATCGACGAGATCCATCGGATGAGCCGGCCGGCGGAGGAGCTGCTCTACTCCGCGATGGAGGACTTCCGGATCGACGTCGTCGTCGGCAAGGGCCCGGGGGCGACCGCGATCGGCGTACCCCTCGAGCCCTTCACCCTCATCGGCGCAACCACCCGATCGGGTCTGCTCACCGGGCCGATGCGCGACCGGTTCGGCTTCGTCGCGCGGATGGAGTTCTACTCCTCGGCCGAGCTGGGCCAGGTGCTGCATCGCTCCGCCGGGCTTCTCGGCATCCGCCTCGAGCCCGACGGCGCCCAGGAGATCGCCGGACGCTCGCGCGGCACCCCCCGCATCGCCAACCGGCTGCTCCGTCGGGTCCGCGACTTCGCCGAGGTGCGGGCCGACGGCGTCGTCACCCAGCCGGTGGCGAGCGAGGCTCTCGCCCTCTACGAGGTCGACGCGCTCGGGCTGGACCGGCTGGATCGGGCCGTCCTCGACGCCGTCGTACGCCGCTTCGGCGGAGGTCCGGTCGGGCTGACGACGGTAGCCGTCGCGGTGGGGGAGGAGCCCGAGACAGTGGAGGAGGTGGCCGAGCCGTTCCTCGTGCGGGCCGGCCTGCTCGCCCGCACCCCGCGCGGGCGGGTGGCCACCACCGCGGCCTGGACCCACCTCGGCCTGCGACCACCGGCCGCCGCCCCAGCCGCCCTGCCGCTCTTCGACGCCTGATCAATCCGAGAGCCTGGCTGACGCGAATAGGTAAGGTAAGGTTGCCCTTACAAGCCTAGTCGAGGAGAGCTCCGCGTGCGCCGCCGTCTTGTCCCCGCCCTGATTGCCCTGGCCGCGGTGGGGGGGATGTCGGGCTGCGCCGGCAACCCCTTCGGCGGCAGCGACGCGCTG
>DATLOQ010000086.1:0-20286 GCA_035536235.1 Mycobacteriales bacterium | reverse complement strand
ATGCACGGCAACGACGTCGACTTCTCGTGGCGGGCGCGCCTGGCCGGCTGGCGGGTGGTCCATGCCGCGGCAGCTCGCGTGTTCCATGACAAGCGGCTGACCGCTGCCGGCACGGTCGCCCCGAGCGAGGTCGAGGAGGAGCACGGTGCGCGGGCCGCGCTGCTGCTCGCCTTCACCTATTCCCGCCCGGATGTGCTCGCCCGGTACTTCGACATCATCGACGCCGGCAGCCCGGCGCAGCGGCGCGGCGCTGCCGGGGTGCGCGAGCTGCTCGCGCGCGGCCCGCTGCCCGCGCTGCGCGATCCCGGGCGTGAGGTGGCGGAGTTCGTCGAGGGCGACTTCGCCCACCACCGCTTCTGACCCTCCGCCCCCGCTCTGGCCCCCTGGCCCGCCCCCGCCCCCGGCTATTTGCCCGGTTAACAGGCCAAGTGGACCCCCTGACAGGTGGTGGACTGTCCAATTGCCCGGTCAAGGCGGTCGCTGGTCCGCGCCCCGGCCGGCCCGGGGGAGTTTGGTGACAAGGTGTGCGCCATGAGCGACGACCTGGCGGCCCGCAGCGCGTTCGCCGCCGACGGCCCGCTGCATGCGCTGCTCCGTCGGCTGACCGAGCGGGCGGCTCGTGCTGAGCCGCTGCCGGCGCCGACCGGGCTGACCACGGGCTCGGCAGAGCTGCCGTTTCTCTCCGTCCTGACACGCACGCAGGGCCGCCGCCCGGAGACGCTGCGCGAGCTGATGCTCTGCCTTGCCGCCCAGACCTGCGAGGACTTCGAGGTCCTGATCCTCGCTCACGACCTGCCCGCAGATCGCTCGGGGGCCGTCGACGCCGCGATCGCCGAGCAGCCCGAGCGCCTCCGGTCCCGGGTGCGTCGAGTCGACGTGACCGGCGGCGGCCGGTCACGGCCGCTGAACATCGGGCTGGTGGAGGCCCGGGGGCGGTACGTCGTCGCTGTCGATGATGACGATCTCGTTCTCGCGCACTGGGTCGCGGAGTTTCGCCAGCTCGCCCAGTCACAGCCCGGCCGGGTGCTGCGTGCCGTAGTGGCCGAGCAGGACGTCGCCGAGACACCGGGGGTGGCGCCCGGGCACGCGGCCGTGTCGGCCACGCGGACGCCGTACCCAGACCACTTCGACCTCCTCGCGCACCTCGTCTCCAACCTGACCCCCAACCTCGGCCTGGCCTTCCCTCGTGAGTGCTTCACCGAGCTCGGCATCCGCTACGACGAGGCGCTGCACGTCTTCGAGGACTGGGACGTGCTGCTCGAGTGCGCGGCGCTCTGCGGTGTTGCGTCGACTCCGGAGGTGACCGCCGTCTATCGCCGCTGGGTCGACGCCGGCAGCTCCCTCCTCGAGGCAGGGGAGGAGTCGTGGCGGGCCGCCGAGCGCGACGTGGCCGCGCGCATCGACAGCCGAGAGCTGCTCTTGCCGCCCGGGGCTTTCAGCGCGCTGCGCTGGTACAAGGCCGAGCAGCTCGAGTACGCCGCCGAGCACGGCCGGATGTCGGCCGCGCGCGACTATGCCGAAGCCGAGCTGGCGCGGGTGGAAGCGCTGCTCGCGGCGTCCGAGCAGCGCTACGTCGACGTCGTCCGCGACTTCGAGGAGTCGGCGAGCTGGAAGCTCACTGCGCCGGTGCGGCGCCTGTCCGACAAGGCCCGCCGACTACGCGGTCAGACCTGATCGCCCACTCGACCGCGACCGGTCCCCGTCGCGACCGCCCGACCGCGACCGGTTCCGTCGCCGCTGGACGGCCGACAGCCCAAGGATGCCGACGAGGAGGGCCAGGGAGACGAGGGAGATTTTGCGACCACGGGAGAAGCTGGCCGGCTCGTAGGAGAAGCGGACCGACGTCTCACCCGGGCGCACCGCCACGCCCTTGAAGGCGCCGTTGACGCGGAGCAGCTCGCGGCGCTCCCCATCGACGGTGACCTGCCAGCCGGGGAACCACGCGTCGCTGATCGCCAGCACGCCGGCGCTTCCTGCTGTGAGGGTGACGTCGATGTCGTTGATGTCGTAGGCGACATCGGCCGCCGGCGTGAGGGTGCCCTGGGACGTGAGCACGTCGGGCCGGTCGCGGCCGCTCGCGTCGGTGACGATCAGCCGCTTGCGCGGGTCGAAGGCCTGGTCAGTCACGTTGCGGTAGGCCTCGGCATCGGTGCCGACGTACTGCACGCCGGGCTGCCCGACGACGAAGGCGCGGGGGAGCACCCGGAGGTTCTCGAAGACCTGCGTGTGTCCCTCGCTCAGCACCAGCCGGAACTGATCCGGGCGGGAGGCGAGCGCCGCCGTACCGCCGTTGTAGTCGGAGGAGACCAGGTACTTGAGGTTGACCAAGTCCAGCCGAGCGTCGGCAGCCCGCGCGGCCACCGCTGCACCCCGGTAGAGGTAGCCCGAGAGAGCGCTGCCGAAGCCGTCCAGGATCGGGTCGACCGCTTTGATCTGGTAGCCCGTGCCGGTCGGGGTCTCCTCGCCGTAGACGAGCTCCAGGTTCTTCGCATAGGCGCTGTCGACGGCGCCGATGCGGTAGAGGCCGGGGTCCAGCTGCTGCAGCTTCTCCAGGACCGGTGACGCCGGGTAGGCGCTGCGCGGCGGGATGTACGGCGCATGGCCGTAGCCGTAAGTGATGAGGTCAGCGGCGGCGAACCCGATGAGCAGCACCGACAGGACCGCCGTGCGCCGGAGCCGGCGTACGACGACGGGCGTGAGCAGGAGTGCGGCGATAGCGAACACGACCGCAGAAGAGGTCGGTCCGCGAAACCAGGTGACCCGCTCCGGGATGAGAGGGACCCGTGACTGCAGTGCGCGGATGCCGAGCGCGCCGGCGAGCACGCCGGCCGCCAGCGGGGCCCACCACGATGCGTCGACGAACCGGCCGGGCAGCTTTCGCTGCAGCGCGGTGACGCCGAGCCCGGCCAGCACGGCGAGGGCGAACTGCATCAACACGATGCCGCGCCAGTTGGGCAGCGTCGAGAAGGCCGGCAGCCGCAGCGAGAGGTCGTACGCCGGTCCGACGCCGTAGGCGACGAGCGCCGCGAAGACGGCCGTGCCGGCGAAGAGGACGACGTCGCGTCGGCGCCGCGACAGCACGCTCATCGCCGCCCCCAGCAGGGCGAGCATGCCGACGTAGGTGGCGGCCTCCGGGATGCCGATGCCGGCTCCGTTGGGGCTGTTGCGGGTGTCGCGAGAGAGCAGGCCCAGGATCTGCGACGGGGCGAGGTGACCAGAGCGGTCCTGCCCCGACCGGGTGGTGAGCCCGATCCACTCGGCGGTCGGCAGCAGCTGCACCATCGCGATGCCGACGCCGATGAGGCCACCGACGGCGAGCCACGCGACGTAGCGACCCCGGGGCGCGTCGGCCTCAGCGGTCTCTCCCTGCAGGTCGTCGACTCGACGTGAGCCGAAGACCAAGCGGTGCAGCGCGAAGAGCCCGCCCATCGTCAGCACGTACAGCGCCGTCTGGGGGTGGCCGGCGAGCAGCGTCGCGCCCACAGCCGAGGCCAGCACTGCACCCCAGATCGGCGTCGCCTGCTCACGGAGACGCTGCACTGCGAGGCAGATCAGCGGCAGCCAGACGGCGACGTCGACGTGTGGCCAGCCCGACCACGACAGCATGAAGCCGGCGAAGCCGAAGCTCAGCCCGGCGACGATCGAGGCCGTGCGCGACCCGCCGAGCGCGCGCACGAACAACGCGGTGAACCACGCGGCCAGGAACATCCGCAGCGGGTAGAGCAGCGCCCAGGCCAGCGGGGTCGGCAGCAGGAAGTACAGCAGGTTGGGCGGGTAGAGCGCGGCCGGCTGGTAGATCGCGAGGTAGGGCTGACCGAGCAGCAGGTGCCGGTTCCACAACGGGAAGTCCCCGCCGCGTACGGCGTCAGCGGCGTAGTCGTGCAGGGGATAGAAGCCGGCCACCAGGTCGCCGAGGTCCGCATGGTTGAGGTTGACCGGGTGCGCTTCGCGGACACCGTCGTAGATGGGGGACTGCAGGATGATGTCGATCGCGAGCGGCACCTGACCGGCGAACACCGGCAGGAAGTTGAGCACCACGATCGCGCCGATGACCAGCGCGGCGGTGAGCGGAAACGACGACCGCAGCCGGGAGATCACTCGACCGGCGGCCGGCTGGCGAGGCGGCGGGCCGACCACTGCGCGGTCCGCAGCAGAGCGGGGTGCTTCTGCAGCGCGGTGTACGCCTTGTCCGCGATGGCGTAGCCCGCGTGGGACTCGACCTCCGTGCGCGGCCGCGGCTCGCCGCGCAGCTCGGCGATGTAGGCGTCCTTGACCTCCACCGCCGCGGTCTGCGCCTTGAGCTGCTCGTGCAGCAGGGTGATCTCCGCGATCCGCTCGCGCAGCAGGTCCTCCAGGACGTGCACCCGGTCGCCGAGCTCGGTGAGGTAGGTCGACTTCGCGGCGTTGTCGGCTTCGACCGACCGGCTGTAGATCGCCGCCTCCGCCAGCCGGGCGGAGAGCTCCTGCACCTGGCGCTGCAGCAGCTCGGTGAGCTGCCCCCCAGCCGCAGTGGGGGGTGTCGCCCCGGAGGGGACCGCGACGACCACGAACTGGTACGTCGACGACTCGAGCCCGCTCGTGGCCAGCTCGACTGCAGCCGGCGGCAGCGAGTCGAGGTCGAGCGGGATCTCCGTCGCCGTCACCGGCGCGGTGACCCGGAGGTTGGCCACCACGTCCAGGCCAGCCTCGACGAAGAGCTCGCCGACGCCGGCCGGGTCGAAGAAGCGCAGGTGGGTGCGGTCGAGAAGGCCGGCTTCGGTGTAGCGGAACCGGCCCTGCAGCAGGTCGAGGCGCACGGCCGCGTGCGTGACATTGGGCAGGGACACCACGACGTGTCCACCGGGCGCCAAGGTCGCCGCGGCCTTGCGCAGCGTTGCCGCGGGATCGACGAGGTGCTCGAGCACGTCGAGGAGCAGCACGACGTCGAACGTGCGGTCGGCGAACGCGGCGGCGAGGTCGAGGCTCTCGACGTCGCCGACCACCACCTGCTGGCAGACGTCGTCTGCTGCTGCCGCAGCGGCCGCGTCGATCTCGACTCCCCACACCTGGCAGCCCCGGCGAACCAGCTCGCGGGCGACGCTGCCGTCGGCGAGGCCGACGTCGAGGACCGTGCTGCCCTCAGGGGTCAGCAGCACAGCCTGGCTGTGGGAGCTGTTCAGGTCGGCGAGGTCGACCTCACGCGCGTAGCGCGACGAACTCACGGCGGCCCTCCTTCAGTGCGGTGTCGAGGACGTCGGGCCATACGGCGGTCCGGCCGGTCGCTTTCCAGATCTGCAGCAGGGTCTCGATCTCGGCGCGCTGCGCCCGCCAGGCCGCATCATCGACGAGCAGCCGGTGCAGGTGCGCGACGAAGCCCGCGGCATCGTCGGCCACGGCGAGCGGCGCGGTCGAGCCGAGCACGATGCCTTCGGCGCCGTGCGAGGTGGTGACCGTGGGTACGCCGTACTGCAGGGCTTCCACCGTCTTGATCTTCACGCCCGCGCCGTAGCGGATCGGCGAGATGACGACCCGCGCCGAGTCGTACAGCTGCGCCAGGTCCTGGACGTAGCCGACGAACTCCAGGTGCGGTCCGGCCAGGCGGCGCACGCTCGCGGGGGGGTTGGCCCCGGTGACCAGCAGGCGGACCCAGGGCAGAGCAGCGGTGAGCAGGGGCAGCACCTGCTCGGCGAACCACCGCAGGCCGTCGGCGTTGGGGGAGTCGGCGTCGCGGGCCAGCCAGCCGGCCACGTAGACGAGGTCACGACGTCGGCCAGGCCCGGTCGGGGTCACGTCGATGCCCGGGGTGAGCGGCTCGACCACGGTCACCGGTGCGTGCTCCGGCACGGAGGCGAACCACGCGGCCTCGTCGGGGGAGACCGAGACGACGTGGTCGGAGAGGCGGGTGATCTGCTCCTCCAGTGCGCGGTACTTCGCCGCCTCCTGGCGCAGCTTCGCCGCCGCCTTGCCGGTCGCCATCGCAGCCTGGCGCTCGAGGCGCACGTGGAAGAGCGCTTCCGCGTCGTACACCAGCACTGCGCCCGGCTGCGTCCCGCGGATGGCCTCGGCGAAGAACTCCCAGTTGTGCGGCCGCGAGACCACGACGACGTCGTAGTGCACGCCCGGGGCTGCCAGGTGCTCGATCATCTCCTCGACCTCGCCGCGCACCAGCTCCACCCCGAAGCGGCCGAGAGCTGCCGAGTCCGCGTTGCGGTGGTTGGTCGCGTGGAAGGTGATCGCCCAGCGATCGAAGGCGAGCTCGGAGATGAGGTCGTGGGTGCGCCCGAAGCCTGCCCCGAGACCGGGGTCGGGCAGCATGTCGTCGATGAGAAGCAGTCGCGGCGGCTTGCCCCGACCGCGGTGCACCGCCCGTTCGACGGCGGCCGGACTGGTCGGGTCGGCCGGCTCCTGATCTGCGATCTGGTCGGCCCACTTGTCCCGGAAGGCCGCCCCGTTGCGCTGGAAGAGGAACTGCTTGAAGCGGAGCTGCGTCGACTGCGACTCGTGGTGGCGGATCCGCGACGCGGGCTCGTAGAGCACGCGGTGGCCGCGCTGGCGCAGCTCGAGGCAGAAGTCGACGTCTTCGTAGTAGGCAGGGTGGTAGCGCGGGTCGAAGCCGCCGACGGCGTCGAAGGCGGACTTGCGGACGAGGAGGGAGCAGGCGGAGATGTAGTCGACGTGCCGCCGGAAGTTGTACGCGTCGGTGTCCGCGGGCAGGCCCCTCCCCACTGGTGCGGTGGACCCGTCGGCCCAGAGGACTGACCCCGCCTCCTGCAGCGTGCCGTCGGGGAAGAGGATGCGTGATCCGACAGCCGCCGCCTCCGGGTGCTCGTCGGCCGCCGTGACGAGCGCGTCCAACCAGCCCGGCTCGACGGTGACGTCGTCGTTGAGCAGCAGCAGCAGCTCGCCCCGCGCCAGAGTCGCGGCGTAGGTGTTGCCGCCGCCGAAGCCGAGGTTGACTGCCGAGACGACGACCCGCACGCCGCGGAGCTTGCGCTGGGCGAAGAGCACGAGATCCGGTGTCGCGCCGTTGCAGACCAGGATGACCTCGTAGGGCACCTGCGAGCCGGCGTGCGCCCCCACCGACGTGAGGCACTCGGCGAGCAGCCACGGGGAGTGCATCGAGAGCACGATCACGGACACCCGTGGCGCGTCGCTCGTCGGCAGCGTGATGACGTCCATGCGCAGCCGAGTCTAGAGCGCGCCCTCCCAGCTACGGTGTCGGCCATGCGCGTCGTCCTGGTCGGCCCGACCCATCCCTACAAGGGCGGTATCGCTCAGCACACCACCGAGCTCGCCCATCGGCTGACGGCGGCCGGTCACGAGGTCGACCTGTGGTCGTGGTCCGAGCAGTACCCCCAGCGGCTCTACCCGGGTGAGCAGCGGGTGCCGAACGACGTCCCCGAGCTGCCGGTCTATCCGCGTACGACCTATCCCCTGTCGTGGCGTCGCCCGGACGGGTGGCTGCGGGCCGGGCGACGGATGGCGGCGTACGACGTCGCGGTGGTCGTCGTGGTGACGCCCGTCCAAGCGCCCGCCTACCTCGCCATGCTTGTCGCGCTCCGCGCGCGGTCGAGCAGGGCGCTCCGCGCGCGGTCGGGCAGGCCGCAAGGCAGCCGCGTGCGGGTCGTGGCGCTGTGCCACAACGTGCTGCCGCACGAGCGGGGTCGGGCGGACCTGCCGCTCACCAAAGCGCTGCTCGGTCGCGCCGACGCCCTGATCGTGCACTCTGAGGCGGAGCGGGACAAAGCGGCGGTCCTGACGGCGGCCGAGATCGGGGTCACGGCTCTTCCGCCTTTGGCTCTTTCGGCCGCACCCGATTTCGCGCCGGAGGCGTCGAAATCGGGTGCGGCACATCGGCTGCTCTTCTTCGGGATGGTGCGCCGCTACAAGGGCCTCGACGTCCTCCTGCGAGCCCTCGCTCAAGTGCCCGGGGTGAGCCTCACCGTGGCGGGGGAGTTCTGGGAGGAGGAGGCGGCGACGGGGGAGATGGTGGCGCAGCTTGGCATCGCGGATCGGGTCGAGATCCGCAGCGGCTACGTCGCGGCGACGGAGGTGTCGGCCCTGCTCGCGACGGTTGATGCGCTGGCCCTTCCCTACCGCTCCGCCACGGCCTCCGCGCACGCCTACATCGCACACTCGCATGGGATACCGGTCATCGCCACGAGGGTGGGCAACCTGCCCGAGCAGGTCCGCGACGGCGTGGACGGGCTGCTCGTGCCCCCCGACGACCCGGCTGCCCTCGCCGCGGCCATCACCCGGCTGTACTCCCCGGGCGAGCTCGACAGGCTGCGCGCTGGGGCGACCGAGACCGGCGCGGCCGGTGGGGATGACCTCTGGACGGCGTACGTGGCGGCCTTCGAGCGCGCCGCCGCCCAGCCTTAGTCGGCGAGCCCGCAGATGTCGAGCGCCAGAGCGGTGAGCGCCCGGGCCGCAGTGCGCACTTCCGCCAGTGGCACCGCCTCGTTCGGCGCGTGGGCGAGGGAGCCGTCACCGGGTCCGTAGTTCAGCGTCGGGATACCGGCGGCGGTGAGCAGCCGGAGGTCACTGCCGTACGGCGTCCCCCACGTCTCCTGTCGCCGGCCGCCCGCAACGGTCGTGTGCGCGCGTCGCATGCGCTCGAGCAGGTCGCTGTCCGCGGGCAGCCGACCGGGGCCGAACTGTCCACCCCACCACTGGATCTCGACGGGGTGGTCGCGCAACCAGGGGTCGGCCGCGCAGGCCTCGACCACGGCGATCTCGAGGTCGCGGCGCGCGTCCAACGGTGACTCGTCGAGTGCGACGCCGTACCGGCCATCAGCGGTGATCAGGTCGGGCACCGACGACGGCCACACTCCGCCCGACACTCTGCCGATCGAGATGGGGTAAGCGATCGGCCAGCGACGCATCAGGGGGTCGACGGCGACGTTGCGGCGGGCCTCGAGGGCACGCAGTGCGGTGAGGACCGGCACGAGCTTGTCGAGGGCGCTGACTCCCTCTGTCCGCCGGGATCCGTGCGCAGCCAGGCCAGGCACCTGCAGCCGGAAGGTCAGCGCCCCAGCGCTCGCGGGCATCAGGTCCAGTGACGTCGGCTCAGGTATCACGCAGGCGTCGGCCCGCCAGCCCCGGCGGAGGGTGGCAAAGGTGCCAAGGCCCCCGTCCTCCTCGCTCTCGACGCAGGCGAGGAGCAGGTCTCCGCGCAGCGGTGCGCCGCAGTGGTGGATGGCAGCTACCGCCCACAGGGCGGCGACGAGACCCCCTTTCATGTCGCAGGCTCCCCGGCCGTGCACCGAGTCGTCGACCACGTGGCCGGAGAACGGGTCGTCGCCCCTCCATGACGTGAGATCACCGGGCGGGACGACGTCGATGTGCGCGTTGAACATCAGCGCGGGGCCGTCACTCGCTCCGCTGCGCCGGGCCACCAGACCCCAGGCCTCGGAACGGGTGGCCTCGATCCCGGGGAAGTCTTCGTCGGCGACAGTCTCGTCGAGGGGGATCTCCCAGTGATCGATGTCCAGGCCGATGCCGGCAAGCTCGCCGGCCAGCCGTTCCTGCACCTCGTGCTCGGCATCGCTGCCGGTGATGCTGGGAGAGCGGACGAGGGAGCAGAGCAGCTCCGTCATCGGAGCGGCGCGGTCGTCGACCTCGTCGAGGCAGCGGGCAAGCCAGTCGGTCACGGAGGCGACGGTAACGCGATGCGCTGTGCTCGCGTCAGGGGCTGTGCTCGCGTCAGGGGTGTGCTCGGGCGCGGGGCAGCCGCAGGGTCGGCAGCATCTGCGCGAAGTCGGCCCGAGCTCGCTGGCTCCCGGAGTCGAGCAGGACGATCGTCCACACGCGGGTGCCGAGGGGCAGCACGATCAGCTGCCCGCCCTGGCCGTCCGCGGAGACGTCGAGGCGGACCGCCCGGCCGACCGACAGCTCCTCGACGCGCGCTGAGGCGAGCTTGACGGTCAGACCGGAGAAGAAGCCGCCCGTCGTCCTGAGCTGGACGAGCAGGAGCTCGGGAGTGAGCTGCATGGACAGCGGCACCTCCTCGTGCTGGATGACCAGCCCGGCGCCCGACGGACCGTCCAGAGCGAGGTCGACGCCGTCCAGCTCTGCGTCCGAGGCGTCGGGGTCAGAGAGCTTCCACTGCCCCGGCGCGGCGAGGGTGACGCCGTTGGCCTCCACCGTGCGCGGCGGCCCAGCCGCCACCGCGATCGCTACCACCACCAGGAGCCCGTTGAAGGCGGCGTGCGCGCTCATCGAGGCGACCAGACCGCGTTTGAGGTACAGCAGTCCGAGCAATGCCCCCAACACCGCGTAGTAGCGGAACTGCGCGGGCTGGAGATGCCACACAGAGAATGCCGCGGCGCTGGCCCCCACGGCGACCTTCTTGCCCCGGTCGCGGAGGCCCTCGAGGAGCAGACCGCGGAAGAGCAGCTCCTCGACGATCGGAGCGCCGACCACGATGACCAGCACGGCGAGCAGAGTCCGGGCCGGATCCCGCTCCCCGACGAGCAAGCTGACCCCGTCGTCGGTGACCGCCTCCCCGGTCGTTGCCTTCAGGATGAGGATGAGCACCCCGGCGAGGATGACGCCCGCGGATGCCCCGAGAACGACGCTGCCCAGCCGCGATCCGATGCTCCAGTGCGGGGCGAGCGCGTGCTCCACCGACCAGGCCCGGAAGACCACGGCGACGAGAACGAGGAGGTAGAGGGCGGCGGTGGCCAGCAGCGAGTACGTGATCAGCTTGGCTGGAGCGACGCCCCCGTCCCGCCCGTGCTGGAACAAGGCGAGCTGAAGCAGTGCGCCCAGCCCGACGGCCACTCCCGTGGTGGCCCACACCTTGCGGGCATACGTGGGCGACGGCGCCGACGCCAGCACGTTGACCACCGGCCGGGGCACCCCCCGCGGGATGGGTCCTGTGGGCGGGGCATACATCGGTGCCGACCGCGGTGGGAAGGATGCAGCGGTCGGCTGTGGCTGGAGTGCCACCGACGGCGCGGCCGCAGCGACCGAAGCGAACACTGCCACCTGCGCGCCGGAGATG
The DNA here is from genome assembly GCA_035536235.1 of Mycobacteriales bacterium. GTDB lineage: Bacteria > Actinomycetota > Actinomycetes > BP-191 > BP-191 > DATLNF01. The sequence continues at coordinate 9,299 of DATLOQ010000086.1, read as the reverse complement.
GGCTCGTCCAGGGGCGCGAAGCACACCGAGCAGTACGGCGCGAACGGGGTCACCGGGACGCCGCACTCCGGACACGTGTTCACGTTGCGGTATCGACGCGAGGGAGTCGGGGCTGAAGGAGCCGGCCCAGCGGCTAGACTCGCCGCTCATGCCCCCTATCACGACCCGCACCGCCGTACGCCGTGCTCCCGCACGGGTGCGCACCGCCCCCGGCGCCGCGGCTGGGCTGGCCGCGCCAGAGCCTGAGTCGATCAAGGTCACCATCGTGCTGCCCTGCTACAACGAGCGCGCGCACGTGATGGACGAGATCCGCCGGATCACCGAGGCGATGGACGCCAGCGAGTTCTCCTACGAGCTGTTCATCCTCGACGACGGGTCGACGGACGGCACCCGGGACGTCCTCGCCAAGGCCGCCGCAGAGTTCCCCTCGATCCGCTACCTCCCGCTGCCGCGCAACGGCGGGTCCGGCACTGCCCGGCGGATCGGCACCCAGCAGGGCCGGGGCGAGATCGTGGTCTGGACCGATGCCGACATGACCTACCCCAACGAGCGGATCCCGGAGTTCGTCCGGATGCTCGAGGAGAACCCGGCGCTCGAGCAGGTCGTGGGCGCGCGCACGACCGAGGAAGGCACGTACAAGATCTTCCGGGTGCCGGCGAAGTGGGCCATCCGCCGGATCTGCTCGTTCCTGACCAGCACCAAGATCCCCGACCTCAACTCCGGGCTGCGAGCCTTCCGACGCGAGACGTCGCTTCCCTATCTGCGGCTGCTGCCCGCCGGCTTCTCCTGCGTCACGACGCTGACCGTCGCCTTCCTGTCCAACCAGCACGTCGTGGAGTACATCCCCATCGACTACGCGAAGCGCGCCGGCAAGAGCAAGTTCCATCCCTTCCGCGACGCCTACAAGTACATCCTCCAGGTGCTGCGGATGGTCATGTACTTCAACCCGCTGAAGATCCTCATGCCGCTGGCGCTGTGGATCATGCTGCTGGCGACGGTGAAGCTGCTCGTCGTGGATGTGTTCATCCGCGACTTCCGGGTGACCGGCTCGACGATCCTGACGATGGTCATCGGGTTCCAGATCGCCGCGCTGGCCTTGATCGGCGATCTCATCGTCAAGTCGCGCTCCGACTGATCGCGCGTACGACGATGGCCGGCAACCTCGAGCGTCAGCAGCAGCTGGCCTACTCCGACTTCCAGGAGAAGATGCTCGACGAGGGCAAGCGACGCACCAAAGCGGCCAAGATCGCCAGCGTCCTCGGCCACTTCCTCGGCCGCGACGACCTCGACGGGCTCGTCGTCGCCGACGTCGGCTGCTCGGTCGGCTTCATCTCCGACGAGATGCGCCGCCGCGGAGCGCAGACCTTCGGCGTCGACATCGATGTACCGGGGCTGGCGAAAGCACACCAGCGCTTCGGCGCCGACATCTGCTTCCTGTGCGCCGATGGTGAGGCGCTCCCTTGGGCTGATGGGTCAGTAGACGTCGTGGTCTTCAACCACATCTACGAGCACGTGGTCGACCCGGACGCGGTGCTGGCCGAGATCCGCCGCATCCTCTCGCCGGACGGCGTCGTCTACCTCGGCCTCGGCAACCGGCTCGGCGTGATGGAGCCGCACTACCGGCTGCCGTTCCTGTCGTGGCTGCCGCACGGCCCGGTGGCCGACCGCTACGTGCGGGCCTTCGGCCGGGCCGACTCCTACTACGAGCGCTTCCGCGGGCGCACCGGCCTGCGCCGACTCGTGCGCGGCCTGCACGTGTGGGACTACACGTTCCCTGTGCTCGCCGACCCGGTCACCTTCTCCGCGACTGACATGGTGAAGGGGCCGCTCACCAAGGTGCCGCCGTCAGTGCTGCGCGCGGCCCGGCCGGTCGTGCCGACGTACATCTGGGTCGGCAGCAAGAGCCCACGCGGCCCGCTCGGTCCGATGCTGACGGTCGCGCCGACTCTCGTCACGGGGTGAGAGCGCTGTCCTCGCCGCGGGCCCGTCGCGCCGCGCGGTTCGTCGGAGCGCTGGTGTTCGTCGGATTCCTCGTCGCGGCGGTGCTCAGCCAGCGCGGCGCGATCGCTGACGCCGCTGATGAGCTGTCGCTCGCGACCGTGCTGCTCTCGACGATCCCGGTGCTGGTCGGCCTCTACTGCTCGATGCTGTCGTGGCGGGCGGTGCTCGCTGATCTCGGGTCGCCGCTGTCGCGCAGCGCGGCGCTGCGGATCTTCTTCCTCGGCCAGCTCGGCAAGTACGTGCCGGGCAGCGTCTGGCCGGTGCTGGCCCAGATGGAGCTCGGTCGCGACCACAAGGTGCCGCGAGCCCGTACGGCGGCCGCGGGTGTCGTCGCCATCGCGCTCGGCCTCACCGCGGCGCTGGTCGTCGCCGCGAGCACGCTGCCCTTCCTCGGGGAGGGAGGTCGCTATCTCGGGGCGCTCGCGGTGCTGCCAGTGGCGATGGTCGGCCTGCAGCCACGGGTGCTGACGCCGGTGATCAACCGCGGCCTGCGGCTGATCCGCCGCCAGCAGCTCGACCGTCCGCTCACCGGCGGTGCCATCCTGCGCGGCGTCGCGTGGGGCGTCGGGACGTGGGTGTGCAACGGCGTGCACGTCTGGATCGTGGCGCGCGACCTCGGCGGCACCGGGAGCGAGGGCCGGCTGCTCGCCCTGTCGGTCGGCTCCTTCGCGGTGTCCTGGGCGGTCGGCTTCCTCGTCTTCGTGGCTCCTGCTGGGGCCGGCGCCCGGGAGGCAGCGCTCATCGTGACGATGGGCTCGGTGCTGCCGACCGGTGCCGCGACGCTGCTCGCCCTGGTGTCGCGCATCGTGCTGACTGTTGCCGACGTGGTGTGGGCAGGGGTGGCGGTGGCGGGCAGCCGCGCCACGATGGCATCGCTGCGAGCCGACCGGCCGAGCCCGGCTGTCGAGGATTGAGGTGCTCCCATGACGGCCGTCCCGGCGGGCTCGGAGCACCCGGCTGAGGTGGCCAAGAGCAGCACGCCGGTCGCGCACACGGCTGCTGACGTGGAGCGGCTGGCCGGCTCCTCTGTGAGCCTGGATCACCTCGACGCACGGGTGTCGGTCTGCCGGGCCTGTCCCCGGCTGGTCGAGTGGCGCGAGCAGGTGGCCGACGACAAGCGCGCGTCGTACGCCGACGAGCGCTACTGGGGTCGGCCGGTGCCGTCATGGGGGCCGCAGCGGTCGCGGATCGTCGTCGTCGGGCTTGCGCCCGCGGCGCACGGCGGCAACCGGACGGGCCGGATCTTCACCGGTGACCGCAGCGGGGACTGGCTGTTTCGCGCGCTGCATCGCGCGGGGTTGGCCGCGCTCCCCACATCTGTTCGCGCCGGCGACGGCCAGCGCCTTATCGACACCCGGATCATGGCCGGTGTGCACTGCGCGCCACCGGCGAACAAGCCCACGCCCGCGGAGCGCGATGCGTGCCAGCCGTGGCTGGTCCGTGAGCTGCGCCTCCTGGCGCCGACCGTGAAGGCCATCGTGGTGCTGGGCGGCTTCGCCTGGTCGACCGTCTTCCCGGCCCTGCTCGCCGCCGGCTACGAGCCGCCGCTCTTCGGCTCGGTGGACTTCGGGCACGGCGTCGAGGTGCTGCTCGGCCGGGCCGGGCCGACGGTGATCGGCTGCTACCACGTCAGCCAGCAGAACACCTTCACCGGCCGGCTCACCGAGGAGATGCTCGACGCCGTCTTCGCCCGCGCCGTGTCAGTCGCGCACGCCCGTTAGCGCTGCGCCGGCGGGTGCATGCCGCGGCTAGTCGCGGAAGTAGCTCAGCAGGCGCAGGATCTCGAGGTAGAGCCAGACCAGCGTGACGATGAGGCCGAATGCGCCGAGCCACGACTCCCGCTCGGGCGCGCCGGCGGCGATGGCCTTCTCGATGTTGTCGAAGTCCAGGGCGAGGAAGAGGCAGGCGACGCCGATGGCGACCAGGCTGAAGAGGATCGCGAGCGGTCCGCCGTCGCGCAGGCCGAGCCCATTGCCGCCGCCGATGAGGCCGGCGACAAGGTTGACGATCATGAGGCCCATCAGGCCTATGCCGGCGCCGACCACCATCTTGGTGAAGCGCGGGGTGACCCGGATGCGGCCGGACTTGAAGGCGAAGAGCATCCCGGCGAAGGCGGTTGCTGTGCCCAGCACGGCCTGTACGACGATGCCCGGGTAGGCAAGGTTGAAGGAGTGGCTGATCGCGCCCAGGAACACGCCCTCCACCGCTGCGTAGGCGAGGATGAGCGGCGGGCTGGTGACCCGCTTGAACGTGATGACCAGGGCCAGCACGAATCCGGCCAAGGCGGCGAGGATCGCCGGCCCGCGGCCTAGATTGAGCACCCAGGCAGCCGTGCCCGTCGTCGCGAGCACGCCGAGCAGCGTCGCGGTCCGGACGACCACGTCGTCGACCGTCATGCGCCCGGGCGCGGCGTACATCGTCTCGAGGTCGTTGACCGACGGCGGCGGGAAGTCCGTGCGGCTGAAGGTGCCGGGCCGGGTGAGAACCGGGTTGCTGCTCTGCATGGAAGTCACTCCTCTGGACGGCCGCGAAGTGCGGTCTGCTTCGTACAACGCGCGGTACGGCTCCGGTGTGCCCGGAGTACCCCCGGTGGGAGTCGAACCCACACTGACGCGGATTTTAAGTCCACGGCCTCTAGCCAGTTGGGCTACGGGGGCGCCGGATCAGAGTACGCGGTCGCCCTCGCGCAGGACCCAGGCTGAGGCGTGATGGCGCATGCCGATGCGCGGGTAGTACTCCTCCGCGGCCGGCGCCGCGAGCAGGACCAGCGATGCTTTCGGGTGGGTGGCCGCTCTGGTGCGCAGGATCAGCTCGCGGCCGATCCCGCCGCGCTGGAAGTCCAGGTGCACGGCGAGGTCGGCCAGATACGTCGTGTAGTCCCAGTCGGTGAGCGACCGGGCGATGCCGACGAGCTGCGCCCCAGCCCATGCGGTGACGACCAGGTTGGCGTGGCGCAGCATCGAGGTCATCCGATCGCGCTCCTCGACCGGCCGCCGGAGCCCGAGGGTGGATGCGCGATAGAGGTCGATCACTGCATCGAGATCGAGGTCGTCTCCGTCACCGAGCCGGTACGCGATGTCAGCCACGACCACAGCATGGTGGCCCGGTAGCGTTCGGGCCATGAGGCTGCTGACTGTCTCCGCGATCGGGGCCGACCGGCCCGGCATCGTCGCTGGGGTGACCGGTGTGCTCGTGGCGCAGGGCTGCAACCTCGAGGACACCTCGATGACCATCCTGCGCGGTCACTTCACGATGACCATGGTCGTGTCGAGCCCGGTGGCGGAGGCGGAGCTCGCCGACGCCCTCCACGACGTCGGCGCTGCGCTGGGTCTGGTCGTCGACGTCCGCGCACTGGACGATGCCGCAGACATCGGGGCAGCCGGTGACGAGTACGTGGTCTCCGTACACGGCGCCGACCACCCGGGCATCGTGCACGCCGTGGCAGCGCTGCTCGCCCGATACGAGGTGAACATCACCGACCTCACCACTCGACTCGTGGGCAAAGGCGTCGGGGCGCTCTACGTCATGACCCTCGACGTCGAGGTGCCGGAGGCGGTGCGACCGACGGATCTCGAGGCGGAGCTCCGTCGTACGGCGGACGCGCTGGGCGTGACTGCCACCCTGCACGCCGCCGACGCAGACCTGCTGTAGGCGGACGTCATCTGCCCGCCCCGATGATCCGGCCAGTGGTGCGCCTGCCCCACCCTGCCCTCGGCAGGCGGTCAGCTGAGGTCGAGCTCGGCGACCCCCTACTAGCTGATCTGGTGACCGACTTGGTGGACACCATGCAGGTCTCACCCGGCTGCGTCGGCCTCGCAGCGCCTCAGGTCGCCGTCAACCTGCGGGTCTTCGCCATGGACGTCACCGGACATCGCAAAGCCAGCTCCTGCGCCGGGCTTGTCGTGCTCGGCAACCCCATGGTCGTGCAGGCCGCCGATCCGGAGGTGGCCCGCGAAGGCTGCATGAGCGTCCCCGACCTGACCGGCAACGTCGCTCGGGCTACGCGGGTCGTCGTACGCGGCCTCGACCTCCTCGCCGGCGGTGCCGTAACAGTTGAGTGCGACGCCATCGAGGCCCGAGCGGTGCTGCATGAGGTCGACCACCTCGACGGGTTGGTGTTCCTCGACCGCGTGGCCAGTGCTCGACACGACGTGTTCGCCCGCAAGCGCTACCAGTAGGAGCCTCGATGCCGCTGACGACGTACGACGAGATCGGCACTCCCGGGTCGGCGGGCGCGGTGCGACTGATGCTGCTCGGGGCGGGTGAGCTCGGTCGCGAGGTGGCGATCGAGGCGATGCGCCTCGGAGTGGAAGTGATCGCCGTCGACCGCTACGCCGGCGCGCCGGCAATGCAGGTTGCGCACCGCTGGCACGTCGTCGACATGCTCGACGGCGCTGCCTTGCGCGCCGTGATCCAGAGAGAACGCCCGCACCTCGTCGTGCCGGAGCTCGAGGCCATCGCCACGGAGACCCTGATCGAGCTCGAGTCCGAGGGCACCCGCATCGTGCCCACGGCACGCGCGACGCGGCTGACGATGGACCGCGAGGGGATCCGGCGGCTGGCTGCCGAAGATCTCGGTCTCGCGACGTCGCCGTACCGCTTCGCGTCCACCGAGCGGGAGTACGTCGAAGCGATCGCCGCTGTCGGCCTGCCCTGCGTCGTGAAGCCGGTGATGAGCTCCTCCGGCAAGGGCCAGTCGACCGTGCGCGAGGGCGACGACCCGCTCATCGCGTGGCGCTACGCCCGGGAGGCCGGCCGCGTGCATGACCAGGCGGTGATCGTCGAGGGGTTCGTCGACTTCGACTACGAGATCACGCTGCTCACCGTGCAGCACGCCGGTGGAGTCACCTTCTGCCCGCCCATCGGGCACCGGCAAGAGGGCGGTGACTACCGTGAGAGCTGGCAGCCGCACCCGATGAGCGAGGTTGCTCTTGCCGCGGCCCGCGACCTCGCTGGGTCGGTGACCGCTGAGCTGGGTGGCTGGGGGATCTTCGGCGTCGAGCTGTTCGTCCGCGGCGATGAGGTGATCTTCTCGGAGGTGTCTCCCCGTCCCCACGACACGGGCATGGTGACGATGGCGACGCAGCCGCTGAGTGAGTTCGCACTGCACGTGCGCGCCATCCTGGGTCTCCCGGTTGGCGACGCCGACGTCGTGCTCGACTCTCCCGGTGCCTCCGCCGTCATCCTGGCAACGGCCGGCGGGGGCGCGCCGTCGTACGCCGGGATCGCCGGTGCGCTCGCCGTGCCGACCGCGCAGCTGCGGCTCTTCGGCAAGCCCGACTGCACCCCGGGTCGGCGCCTCGGGGTGGCCCTCGCCCGCGGTGCCGACGTCGATGACGCGCGGGTGCGCGCCACGACCGCTGCGGCAGCGGTGCGGGTGACCGGCTAGCCGGAGACGGACGGCCCGGCCCGCTCGATGGTCATCCGGAGCAGCACCCGGCGCTCCTCGGTCATCGCGCGCCGGTAGTCAGCCCAGTCGGGATGCTCGCCGGACACCCGCCGGTAGTAGTCGACGAGCAGCTCCATCGCCTCGGGCAGGGCGACGATCTCGACCGGTCCCTCGACCTGCACCCAGTCGCCGAAGAAGCCGTCGCTGAGCACGCAGAGGGCGGCGTACGGATCGCGGCGCAGGTGACGGGCCTTCATGGCGGTCTCGCGGGTGCTGATGCACACCCGGCCCTCGTCGTCGACTGCAGCCGTGACCGGGCTCATCTGGGTGCGACCGTCCGACCGGCGAGTCGCCAGTACGGCGCGGTGTGCGGAGGCCAGGAAGTCGCGCGCCTGGTCGGCTTCCATCCCTGCAGCTCAGACCGGGCGAGTGCGCTTCTTGTCGTGCTCGTGAACCAGCGCCGTGGCGTAGCCGTGCGGCAGGTCGTGCTCGTCCTTGAGCCAGGTCACCCGCTCCTCGAACCGGAGCAGGGCAGGGCCGTTGTCGATGGCCTCGAACCAGTGGGGCAGCTGTCGTCCCGTCACCTCAGGGATCCGCTCGAGCAGGTTCTGGTGCGTCTCCATGGAGTGATGTTGGGACATGAGCGCCTCCGCGAGTCGGGTTGCTCTCCAATGTGCCCCAGCGACGCCGATCGGGCAAGGTGCTGAGCTTCATCACGGCACTACGCGGGCGGGAGCGCTCCGTCACGGCGGAAGATGCGGAGAGCTTCTGGCGCGCTGGCGAACGCCTGCTCCACTGCGCGGGTGGTGGCGATCCCGTATGCCCGCGCGGCGACGTAGCAGCGCACCAGCCCGTCGAACCGGGCGGCCCCGACAGCGGCCCGGGCATCCATCAGCATGACGGCGCCCTGGATGTAGACCGAGCGGAAGTAGTCGGCCCGGTGCTGCTCCCAGTAGGTCATCGGCGCGCCGACCCGGTCACGACCGGCGGCTGGGATGGTCTTCTCCCGGTACGACGAGCCGGTGCCGCGATGCAGCGCCTCGGCGTAGGTGGCGAAGGCCTCATCGAGCCACGGGTCACGACCTTGGTTGTCCCCAACCACGCCGTAGAACCACTGGTGGCCCACCTCGTGCGACAGCGTCGCGTCGAGCTGCCCGGGGCCGAGGAGGATCGCGCCGGGATACTCAATCCCCCCGCGGATCGACGGGACGACGGCGACCTGCAGGTCGCTGTAGCCGTAGCGGCCGAACCGGGCCACGTGGGCCCGCAGCGCCTCGGCGTGCAGCCGCGCCATCGTGACCGGGTCGTCGCGCAGGCCGGGCGCCACCCCGATCGCGATCGGGACGCCGCCCTCGGTGCGCCGGCTGACCCGGAACTGGCCCGCGGCCACCATGACATCGCGCACCGCCGGCGCGCTGAAGTGGTGTCGGCGGCGGTTGCCGGGCAGCGAGTCCACTCGACCGCCGCGACCGGAGGCGAGCACGACGTCACCGGCGGCGGTGTCGACGGTGAGGCTGCGCAGGTCGAAGGCTTCGCTGGAGGTGGCCTCTGCGAAGGCCCGCGTCGCGGGCTCGCGGGCCCAGCCGCGGCCCCGCTCCCATGCGAGCAGCGGGAAGGCGGAGCCCCACCAGGTCGTCCCGCCGGAGCGGCCGACCCGGTCGTCCGAGCCGGCGCCGAGGACGACCTCGAAGTCGACGACCGCGTCGATGGGCTGCCCAGCCGGCACGGGCGCCGGCAGCCGGAGCCGGAGCAGCGTGCCGGGCCGGCCGGTCGGTGCTCCGGCCGACTCGATGGTGAAGCGTGAGGCCCCGTTGGCCAGCACCCGCCGCACGTTCATCCGCACGCCGGCGTCGGATGTGCGCGGCGCGTTGGGCCACAGCCGGAAGACCAGCTCGTCGACCTGGCGGTC
>DATLOQ010000085.1:0-3021 GCA_035536235.1 Mycobacteriales bacterium | reverse complement strand
GCGACGTTGTTGGATGAGGATGACCTGTTCGTGGGGTCGTTCGTGTCGCAGGATGATGCGGATGAGCGCAGCGCCCCGATCCCGGGTGCGGTCGCGTCGGCGGCTCCTGCCGCATCGGCCTCTCCCGCGCCTGGGGCGAGTGCTGCTCCGGTGGCGTCGGCGTCGCCGGCGGCGGTGAAGCCGGCTCCGTTGCCGTTGACGAACCGGGTGCCGGAGGACTCGCCGGTGCGTGATGACGCGGCGGCGGGGGACTATTACGTGATCGTCTCGGGCAGCGGTTCGCTGACTCAGGGGCTGGAGCAGGCGCTGCGGGGCAGCACGATCGAGGTGGCTGTCGACGAGCAGGGCGCCAAGCAGAAGGTGCGTTTGGTGACGACGTTCCTGCTGCCGCTGATGATTTTGGCGAACTTGTTCGCGATGCTGTTCACGTTGGGTAAGGGCGGCAGCTCGGCTATTGGCGATGTGATCAACTTCGGCTCGATCGGCAAGGGGAAGGCGAAGAAGAACGCGAGCTATGTGACGTTCGAGGACGTCGGTGGCGCCGACGAGGCGGTGACCGAGCTGCGTGAGGTCCGCGACTATTTGACGGATCCGGCGAAGTACGAGGCGTTGGGCGCGGCCCCGCCGAAGGGGGTGCTGCTCTTCGGCCCGCCCGGGACCGGCAAGACGCTGCTCGCGAAGGCCGTCGCCGGTGAGGCCGGGGTGCCGTTCTTCTCCGTCGCTGGTGCGCAGTTCGTCGAGGCCCTTGTCGGCGTCGGTGCGGCCCGCGTGCGTGACCTGTTCGAGCGGGTCCGCGCGGCGGCGCCGGCGATCGTGTTCATCGACGAGCTCGACGCGGCGGGCCGCAAGCGGGGCACGGGCGGTGGGGGTGGTGGTTCGGATGAGCGGGAGCAGACGCTGAACCAGCTGCTGGTGGAGATGGACGGCTTCGAGGTCTCCGCGGGCATCGTGGTGATCGGCGCGACGAACCGCCCGGACATCCTGGACCCGGCGCTGATGCGTCCGGGCCGGTTCGACCGCCACATCACGATCGAGCGGCCGGAGCAGGAGGGCCGGGAGCGGATCCTGCGTATCCACGCGAAGGGCAAGCCGATGGCCCCGTCGGTGGACTTCGCGTTCCTCGCCGAGCGGACCCCGGGGTTCACCGGCGCTGACCTGGCGAACGTGGTCAACGAGGCTGCGCTGCTCGCGATCCGCCAGGGCAAGGCGCTGGTGGAGCCGGCGGAGCTGGAGGAGGCGATCATGCGGATCCTGACCGGCCCGAAGCGCCGGGGCCGGCTGATGAGCACCGACGAGCGGCGCCGCGCGGCGATCCACGAGAGCGGCCACGTGGTGGTCGCCGCCGCCGCGGGGCGGGTGGCCGACGTGGAGCGGGTCTCGATCCTGAGCCGCGGCAAGCAGATCGCGACGACCACGCTGCAGTCCGACGCGGACGCGAGCCTGCTGTCCCAGACCGCGCTGCGCGGGCAGCTGGTGACGCTGCTCGGCGGCATCGCCGCGGAGAACCTGGTCTTCGGTGAGATGTCGACCGGCGGCGAGCAGGACCTCGAGCAGGCCACCGACCTGGCCCGCGACATGGTCGCCCGCTACGGCATGAGCCCGATCCTGGGCCCGGTGCGCCTCCTCGGCAAGGCCAGCGAGGCGTTCCTCGGCAACGACATCCCGCTGGCCGACGTGAGCCCGGAGACCCGCGCGACGCTGGACTCCGAGATCCGCCGTTTCATCGCCGAAGCCCAGGACGAGGCGATGGACCTCCTCGCCCGCCACCGGGCCACCCTCGACGGCCTCGCTGAGCGACTCGAGCACGAGGAAACCCTCGAAGGCGAAGAGCTCCAAGAGGTTTTGGCCCCCATCGAGCGGGAGATGTCCCGGGAGAAGATCAGCCCCAACGGCCGCGCCGTACGCCGTACGACCACCGTCCGCTCGACGGGCAGCCGCCGCGCGCCGGCCAAGACCGCCAGCCGGCGTTAGGCACAGTCCTGTAACGCAGACAGGACCCCCCGCCGCGCCGTCGAAGGCTATCGTTGACGGCGGGGCGTAATGCTACGGAGGACACGAACCGGTGAGAGCCACTCAGGCGGCCCCGCGCACCAGGCGGATCCGACCGACCCTGCTGGCTGCCCTGGTCACGGTGCTCGCTGTGCCTCTCGTCACCTCGCAGGCCCAGGTGGCGGGCCCCAGGTGTCCCGACCGCAACCAGATCGTGCCCGTCGGCGGCAACGTCGCCCGCTGGGAGGCGATCGCGAAGCCGGCGTTCGACAACGGCCCGCAGGCGATGACGGCGTACGCCGTACAGCCCACCGACCCGTCGATCATCTACGTCACCAACGGCAAGACGGTGATGCGGACCTCGGACTCCGGCTGCACGTTCGACGAGGTGCTCGAGCTGCGCCCCGAGGCAAGTGGCGACGTTGCGCTCTCGTCCGCGACAACCACGATCACTTCGCTGACCCTGCCCGAGCGCGGCTCGCCGCGCCGAGTGATCGCGACCGCCGTGGAAGTCGACAGCGGCGTCGGGCGCCCGCACATCCTGCGCACGGACACGGGCAACAACGGCACCTGGGAGATCGCAGACGGCGGCCTGCCGCCTGTCGGCCGGCCGGTCGACCTGCGCATCGCTCCGGGCGACGCCCGTATCGTCTACCTTTCGCTGCGCGCGGTCAGTGGTCTCGATGACACACCCGTCGGCCCGCTCCCGCCGGTCGGGGGCACCCCGGCGCCCAGTGGTCCGGTTGGAGCGATCTACCGCAGCGGCAACGGCGGCCAGAGCTGGGCGCAGGTGGCCCAGGGCGACCAGCTCGGCGGGGCGACCGTGCTCGACGACATCGCGGTGAGCGACCTCAGCGCCGATCGGGTCTTTGTCATCGCCAACGGCGTGCTGCTCAGCTCCAATGACGGCGGGGCGACCTTCACCGACAGCGGCCTCACCCGGGCGCAGCAGTCCTCCGCTGGTTACCGGTTCACCACCCTCGATGTCTTCCAGAAGCGGATCCTCGCCTTCAGTAGTACGACGTCGGCTGG
>DATLOQ010000084.1:0-6373 GCA_035536235.1 Mycobacteriales bacterium | reverse complement strand
GCAGGAGGTGATCTTCCCTGCGCTGCTGCCCCGGGAGCCCTACGAGGCGACCGGCCGCTGGACGGAGTACGGCGACGGCATCTTCCGGCTGAAGGACCGCAAGGGCAACGACTACCTGCTGGGCCCCACGCACGAGGAGCTCTTCACGCTGATGGTGAAGAGCGAGTACTCGTCGTACAAGGACCTGCCCGTATCGCTCTACCAGATCCAGACGAAGTACCGCGACGAGGCCCGTCCGCGCGCCGGCATCCTGCGCGGTCGTGAGTTCCTGATGAAGGACAGCTACTCGTTCGACCTCGACGACGAAGGGCTGAAGAAGAGCTACTCGGACCACCGCGACGCCTACGTGAAGATCTTCGAGCGGCTCGGCCTCGACTACCGCATCGTCTTCGCGGTGAGCGGGGCGATGGGCGGCAGCGCCAGCGAGGAGTTCCTCGCGGTCACCCCCAGCGGCGAGGACACCTACGTCGCCTGCACCTCGTGCGACTACGCCGCCAACGTCGAAGCAGCCACCGTGATGGCCCCCGAGGCGATCGACCCCGCTGCCCAGCCTCCGCTGGAGGTGCTCGACACGCCGGACACACCCACGATCGGCACTCTCGTCGACCTCCTCCAGAGCCGGGGGTACGACGTTGCCGCCGCCGGCACGCTGAAGAACGTCGTGCTGCAGCTGAAGAACCCCGACGGGTCCACGGAGCTGCTCGTCGTGGGTGTCCCCGGCGACCGTGAGGTCGACCTCAAGGCGGTGGAGGCCAACGTCTTCCCCGCCGAGGTGGAGGCGTTCGACGACTTCGCGAAGCACCCCGGCCTGGTGCGCGGCTACATCGGGCCGCAGGGACTGGCCGACCTCGACATCCGCTACCTCGTCGACACCCGCATCACCACCGGCTCGGCGTGGGTCACCGGGGCGAACGAGGCCGGCAAGCACGCGGTCAACGTCGTGATGGGCCGCGACTTCACTCCCGCCGGCACCATCCCCGCAGCGGAGGTGCGGGACGGCGACCTGTGCCCGACCTGCGGCAGCCTGCTGAGCATTCACCGGGGCATCGAGATCGGTCACGTCTTCCAGCTGGGGAAGAAGTTCGCCGACGCGCTGTCGCTCGACGTGCTCGGCGCAGACGGCAAGCCGGTCCGGGTGACGATGGGCTCCTACGGCATCGGCGTGTCCCGCGCCGTGGCGGCGATCGCCGAGCAGACCTTCGACGAGCGCGGGCTCCGGTGGCCGGCCGCTGTCGCGCCGTTCGACGTGCACGTGATCGCGGTCGGCAAGGACCCGGCGACGCACGAGGCCGCTGAGTCCATCGCCCGCGAGCTGGAAGGCGCTGGGCGGGCCGTGGTGCTCGACGACCGCGGGGTCAGTGCGGGGGTGGCGTTCGCCGACGCCGACCTCATCGGGGTGCCGACGATCGTCATCGTCGGAAAGGCTCTCGCCGACGGTGAGGTGGAGGTGAAGGACCGGGGCACGGGCGAGCGCTCCCGCGTCGCGCTCGCCGACGTCGTGCCGACCCTGGCCGGCTAGCCCTGGCCGCCGCGACCTCCACGGCCGCACACGAAGTGATCACCTGACGAGCTCGGCCGTGCTTCGCCCCGCGCGCGTGTTGTGGACGGCTGCCCACAATGTGTGCGGGCAGTGTCAGTCCCGCCCGGGAGCCGGGTCAGCCCTGGCCCGGGAAGGCGTCGGTGCTGCCGACCAGCGAGCGGGCCCGGGCGAAGCGCAGCACCGTGAGGTGGCTGGCGCAGGCGCCCAGCAGCTCGCCGGCGAGCGCGCGATCGGTCCCGGATCGCACCGCTGTGGTGTAGGCCCGGACCAGCGCTTCCTCGAGGAGAAGCAGCACCTCGAGCGCGCTGGCCCGCTCGCCGACCGGTATCGGCAGGCTGTACGCCGGGAGCGCCGCCGCCGGCGTCTCACCAGCCGACCGCAGCGCCGCGGTGACCCTGTCCCGGTGCTGGCGGTGGTTGGCGTCCAGGGCCCGGACCAGCTCCTTGGTGGCGTCGTCGAGCCGCGCCCCGAGCTCGCCGAACGTGTGCACCGCCTCGTGCTCCAGCGCCAGCGCAGCGGCGAGCGGGGAGCCGGCTGACTGGGCGCGCGCCGTAGCCGCGCTCAGCGCGGCCCGGCTGGGGAGTCCGAGGGCGAGGGCCGGCAGCACCAGCACCACTCGACGAGTGATCACGAGCGGGTGGCGGCGGGTGCCGGCGACGGCCGGGAAGTGCGCCGGATCTGCCCTTCGCGCAACGCCGTGAAGAGGGCCGTCGCGTGCTGACCCTCGCTGGCCGCGATCTGCGCCGCGAGCACCGCGAGGACAGGGCGGCGGATGGTCGGCAGCGCATCCCGCCCGAACTCGCTGCTGCGCCGCTCGATCGCGACGAGCCGCCGGGCGAGGTCCACGGCGTCTTCGGCCGGCGCGAGCTGGGGCCCTCTGGGCTCGGCGGGAGCGCCGGATGTCACAGCGGAGGGGGTCGGCGAGCTCGTCGTCGGGACCGGCAGCCCAGCGGCGCGGGCGCTGTCGATCAGCGCCGTCAGATGCTGCTGGTGATGGGCCCGCGCCTCCGCGACGAGGGGCGACAGGTCGGCGACGGAGGACGCGGGATCGTCGTACGACGCGAGAAGGGCGATCTCGGCGGCCACCGCCCGCTGCAGGTAGTCGGCGTCGGGATCCGGGGTCGCGCTGGGTGAGGGGGTCGGCGAGGGCTCGGTGGCGCTACATCCCGCCAGGACCCCGGCGCCGAGCGCAGCCGCGAGCAGCGCTGGCACGGGAGGGCTCACGACGCCCGAGGATGCCACAAGCGCTCTCGCTGATCAGGCCAGACATGGCAGACCCCCGCGACCGGCGAGAGTCACGGGGGCCTGGCTAGCGGGCGCCGGCTGGTTCAGCTGACGACGATGGTGCCCTTCATGTAGTTGTGGATGCCACAGATGTAGTCGATGGTGCCGGACTTGGTCGGCGTGAAGGAGAACGTGGCGTTCTCCTCCATCGCGTCCTGTGAGGCGAAGACGCCCTTCTCGGTGGAGACCACCGAGTGGATCGCCGATTCGCGGTTGGTCCACGTGATCTTCGTGCCCGGAGTGACGGTCACCGTCTTGTCGACGAACAGGAAGTCCTTGATGGCGACGGCGACCTCGCCGCTCGCGGCCTGCCCGCCGGCCGTTGCGGCCCCCTCGGAGGGCGCACTGGCAGAGCCGCCGCCGGCCGGCTTCTCCGCGCCGCTGCTGCAGCCGGTGAGGACGAGGGCGACGGCCGCCAGGCCGGTGATGATCGGGGTGCGCATGAATGACCTCTCGGGGGAAGCTCGGGGCACAGTGGCTGACAGTCGTTCGCTCGATCGGCAGAGACTGGATGGGTCGAGGAAGCAAACCCTGACCCGCCTGCCTCTTGACGACGAGGCTGGCCAGGGTTCGAGGGGGAATCACGAGCACCGTACCCGAGGTACAGTGGCCGCCGGCACGCCACAACTCGACACGTCCGGAGGCCCGCAGTGAGTGCAGCCCCCGCTGACAAGGTCCGGTCGGTGCTCGACCCGGTGCTCACGGCTGCCGGGTTCGTCCTCGAGGACGTCGCTGTCCGATCGGCGGGCAGCCGTCGGCTCGTGCAGGTGCTGGTCGACCGCGACCGGGGCATCTCGCTCGACGATGTCGCCGAGGCGAGCCGCACGGTGTCAGAGGTGCTTGACGCCGCCGATGTCTTCGCCGGGGCGTATGTCCTGGAGGTGTCCTCACCGGGAGTCGACCGGCCGTTGACGGTCGCTCGACACTGGCAGCGCAATCTCGGCCGGCTGGTGAACGTGACGCCGATGCAGGGCCCAGACTGGACCGGTCGGGTGACCGAGGCTGACGAGACCCGGGCGGTCCTCGACGTGAACGGGAACCCGCGGACCGCCACGTATGCCGATGTGCGGCGTGCCGTCGTGCAGGTCGAGTTCTCCCGGGCCGCAGCCGATTCAGCCCTGGATGAGGACGGCGGTGACGGGTGAACATCGACATCGCGGCGTTGCGCAGCGTGGAGCGAGAGCGCGACATCGCCTTCGACACCGTGCTCGAGGCGATCGAGACGGCCCTGGAGTCGGCGTACCGCAAGACCGAGAGCGCTGCGGCGGACTGCCGGGTCGAGGTTGACCGCAAGTCCGGCGCGGTGACGGTGCATGCCCGCGAGCTCGACGCCGAGGGCAACGTCGTCCGCGAGTGGGACGACACGCCGGAGGACTTCGGCCGCATCGCCACGATGACGGCTAAGCAGGTGATGATCCAGCGGCTGCGCGACGCCGAGCACGAGCTGACCTACGGGGAGTACGCCGGACGCGAGGGCGACATCGTCGCCGGCATCATCCAGCAGCACCACGGGTCGACCGTGCAGGTCCAGCTCGGCAAGGTGGAGGCCGCGCTCCCGGTGTCCGAGCAGGTGCCGGGCGAGCGCTATGACCACGGCACGCGCATCAAGGCCTACGTGCTCCAGGTCCACAAAGGCGTGCGTGGCCCGTCGATCACGCTGAGTCGCACCCACCCCAACCTCGTGAAGCAGCTGTTCGCCCTCGAGGTGCCCGAGATTCACGAGCGATCGGTCGAGATCGTGGCGATCGCCCGCGAGGCGGGCCACCGAAGCAAGATCGCGGTGCGCTCCAAGGTGGCCGGGCTCAACGCCCGCGGCGCCTGCATCGGACCGCTCGGTCAGCGGGTGCGCAACGTCGTCGCCGAGCTGCACGGGGAGAAGATCGACATCGTCGAGTGGAGTGACGACCCCGCCACGCTGGTCGGCAACGCTCTGTCGCCCGCGCCGGTGACCCGAGTCGAGGTGGTCGACGCCGAGGCGCGGACCGCCCGGGTCACCGTGCCGGACTACAAGCTCTCCCTCGCCATCGGGAAGGAGGGCCAGAACGCTCGGCTGGCCGCCCGGTTGACGGGCTGGCGCATCGACATCCACAGCGACACCGAAGCGGGTCCGGATGAGGCCGCGGACCACGAGGAGTGACGAGGTCGGGTGACGCGGTAGACTCATCCGCTGGACGACGACCCGAACCGGTGCGCACTTGCGTGGGCTGCCGGGTCCGGGCGCCGAAGTCCGAGCTCCTGCGAGTCGTCGCGGTCGACGGTGACGCTGTCATCGACGCCGGCCGGCGACTGCCGGGCCGAGGTGCGCACCTGCATCCCGATCCCGGCTGCCTCGCTCTCGCACTGCGCCGCAAGGCGCTCCCGCGGGCGCTGCGGTACGCCGGCGACCTCCGCTGCACGGGGCTGACCGATCAGATCTCCCAGCTCGACCAGATGGGCTCGACCGGCAGGACTCCCACGACCGAAGGCGGCTGAGCACGGATGCAGCACTCCTGATGGACACGCGATGAGCACGCCCATGCAGTAACCACCCCATGCGCGCCCGGCCCCGGGCGCACAGACGCAGAAGATGAGGACAGCAGTGGCTAAGCGGGTCTACGAGCTCGCCAAGGACCTCGGACTCGAGAGCAAGGCTCTCGTGGCGTGGTTGAAGGACAACGGGGAGTTCGTCCGGTCGGCATCGTCGACCGTCGAGGCTCCGGTGGAGCGCAAGGTGCGAGCCGCGTTCCCGGATGCCGCACCGGCTGCGCCGGCCAAGGCCCGAGCCAAGCCGAAGGCAGCCTCGGAAGTCGTCGACACGCCAGCGGTCCCCGACGAGATCCCCGCAGCGCTCACCCCGGCCGCTCCGGCGTCGCTGGAGCCCGCGCCGGCCGCGGCCACCCCCGCCGCGCCGATGCCCACGATGCCGCCGCGCCCCCCCGCAGCGCCCCGTCCCGGCAACAACCCCTTCACCACTCCCGGCATGCCTCCCCGCCCCGCCGCGACTCCCGGCATGCCTCCCCGCCCCGCCGGCGTGCCCGGCATGCCCCCCCGTCCCGGCGTGCCGGGGAGGCCCCCGCGCCCGGGCATGTCCGGCCCGGGCGGTCCCGGCATGGGTGCCCGTCCGGGTGCTCCCGGCATGGGTGCCCGTCCGGGTGCTCCCGGCATGGGTGCCCGTCCGGGTGCTCCCGGCACCGGCGGCCCTCCCCGGCCCGGGGCGGGAGCGGCTCGCCCCGGCGGCGGCGGCTACGCACCGCGACCCGGTGGCGCACCAGGAGGTGGCGGCGCTTACGCCGGCCGGCCCGGTGGCGGTGGCGCCCCTGGTGGCCGGGGCCGAGGCGGCGGCACGGCCGGAGCGTTCGGCCGGCCCGGTGGTGGCCGACCTGTCCGTGGCCGCAAGTCGAAGAAGCAGCGGCGCCAGGAGTTCGACAACCTCGAGGCGCCGACGATGGGCGGGATCATCCCGCGCGGCAAGGGCGAGACGATCCGGATGACCCGTGGGTCGTCGCTCGCCGACTTCGCCGACAAGATCAACATCAACCCCGGCTCGCTCGTCCAGCTGCTCTTCGGGCT
>DATLOQ010000083.1:0-25525 GCA_035536235.1 Mycobacteriales bacterium | reverse complement strand
CGTAGCGGCCGAAGCGGGCCACGTGGGAGCGCAGCGCCTCGGCGTGCAGCCGGGCCATCGTCACCGGGTCGTCGCGGAGACCGGGTGCGACCCCGATCGCGATCGGCACGCCTCCCTCGGTGCGCCGGCTGACCTTGAACTGCCCCGCGGCGACCATCACGTCGCGCACCGCTGGGGCACTGAAGTGGTGACGACGCCGGTTGCCGGGCAGCGCGTCGACCCGACCGGGCCGACCGGAGGTGAGCACTACGTCGCCGGCCGCGGTGTCCACGGTGAGGTTGCGCAGGTCGAACGCCTCACTGGAGGTCGCTTCGGCGAAGGCCCGCGTCGCGGGCTCGCGCGCCCAGCCGCGGCCCCGCTCCCAGGCGAGCAGCGGGAAGGCCGAGCCCCACCAGGTCGTGCCGCCGGAGCGCCCGACCCGGTCGTCTGAGCCGGCGCCGAGAACTACCTCGAAGTCCACGACAGCGTCGATGGGCTGGCCGGCCGGCACCGGTGCCGGCAGCCGCAGTCTGAGCAACGTTCCGGGTCGACCTGCGGGCGCTCCCGCCGACTCGATGGTGAAGCGCGAGGCGCCGTTGGCCAGCACCCGCCGTACGTTCATCCGCACGCCGGCGTCCGACGTACGCGGTGCGTTGGGCCACAGCCGGAAGACCAGCTCGTCGACCTGGCGGTCGGGGGTGAAGCGCACCTTCTCCTGGCCCACTACCCGGCTCGCGTCGTCGCTGCGTCGGAAGGCCAGCGTCACGATCGGCCGACGTTGATCCGGCGCGGCGTACGCCGTCGGACACGAGGAGCTCGCCTGAGTGGCCTGCACTGACGCTGCGGTGCGGGCCGCGGCCGGGGAGGCCGGGGCGGGCGGCGTCGAGTCGATCGGCGGCAGGTCAGCCGCGCTCGGGGTGCTCGTCGCAGCCTCTGCAGGCGATGACGCAGCTGCTGCAGGCGCGGGTGCCGGCGCCGACACGGCCTGGCCGGACCCGGGCACCGGCAGCTGGCTGGCCACGCCGCCCCCGGAGCAGCCGATCGCGAGGGTGCCGGCGGCAACGGCAACGAGATGGCGAAGCTGGCTCATGTCCTCACGGTAACCTGCGCCGATGCCCGGCACAGGTCGAACTGAAGGGTCCGATCAGCTCGCGGAGGTCATCGCGAACGTCGTCGACGACCTGGCCGCGCGGCTCCGCCGGCTCGGCACCCGCCAGTGGCGTGAGCAGCTCGGACGTGGGGGGGAGACCGCCGCTGACCTCACTTACCAGCTCGTCGTCTCCTGCGCAGCGAGGGAGGCCCAGCTGCGTGCGGGTCCTCCTCGGGGCCCCGCGTCCGAGAGCCGTCCGCCGGGAGCGCCGACGACACCCGAGCGGCCGGCGTACGACGCAGCGCTGGCCGACCGGCTCGCAGTCACGGGGCGCGACCTTGCCCTCGCGCTGGCCGACGCTGACGACGACCGGGCAGCGACAGCGGTCCTGGGTGGGCTGCTGCTCGCCGCCCGGGACCTGAAGCTGCCACGCGACCCGGCGCTCGTGCAGCTGGTCTGGTCCCGGTTCGGCTCGGGCGCCGACTCAGGCCGATCGGCCGAGCCTGCCACCGGGGACGAGACCGACTGCGCCGACGAGCTGCTTCGCCGGCTCGAGCAGGAGTCGCCACAGCTGCGGGCCCTGCGACCGGACTGACCGACCGACCACCGGTTGTCGCCGTCGCCGTCCACATCGGGTGAACAGTGGTGCGAAGCTCGCGCTCTATGCCGAGAAGCACACCACTGATCACCGAGCTTGGGTGCGGAGAGCCGGGGGCGGAGGAGCCCAGGGCTAGGACAGGCGCTCGAGGATCAGTGCCATGCCCTGGCCGCCGCCGACGCACATCGTCTCGAGGCCGAAGGTCTTGTCAGTGGACTGCAGCCCGTTGAGCAGGGTGCCGGTGATGCGCGCTCCCGTCATGCCGAAGGGGTGGCCGAGCGCGATCGATCCGCCGTGCACGTTGAGCCGGTCGATGTCGACGCCGAGCTCGAGGTAGCTGGGGATCACCTGCGCGGCGAAAGCCTCGTTGATCTCCACCAGGTCGATGTCGCCGATGGACATCGAGGCGAGCGCCAGCGCGCGCTTCGTCGCCTCCACCGGTCCCAGCCCCATGATCTCGGGGCTCAGCCCGGACACCCCCGTCGACACCACCCGCGCCAGCGGCGTGATGCCGAGCTCTTTCGCCTTGGTGTCGCTCATGACGATGACGGCGGCGGCTCCGTCGTTGAGGGGGCAGCAGTTGGCAGCGGTCACGGTGCCGTCCGGCCGGAAGACCGGCTTGAGGCCGGCCACGCCCTCCAGCGTCACGCCGGCACGGGGACCGTCATCGGTGCTGACGACCGTGCCGTCCGGCGCGGTGACCGCAGTGATCTCGCGCTCGAAGAAGCCGTTGGCGATGGCCTTCTCGGCGAGGTTCTGCGACCGCACGCCGAACTCGTCCTGCGCCTCGCGCGACACACCCTTGATGGTCGCAACGTTCTCCGCCGTCTGCCCCATGGCGATGTAGACGTCGGGCAGCTGTCCCTGCTCGCGCGGGTCGGTCCAGGCTCCGGCGCCGCCCTCGGCGCTGCGGGCGGTGCGCGCCTTGGCGTCGTCGTACCGGGGGTTGGTGGTCTCCGGCAGCCCGTCGCTGTTGCCCTTGACGAACCGGCTGACCATCTCCACGCCGGCCGAGATGAAGACGTCGCCCTCGCCAGCCTTGATCGCGTGCAGCGCCATGCGCGTCGTCTGAACGCTCGACGCGCAGTAGCGGGTGACCGTCGTACCCGGTACGTCGTCGAGGCCGAGCAGCGTTGCCACGACGCGACCCATGTTGAAGCCCTGCTCGCCGCCGGGAAGCCCGCAGCCCAGCATGAGGTCGTCGACCGAGTGCGGGTCGAGCGCCGGCACCTTGTCCAGGGCGGCTTGGACGATCGTGGCGACAAGGTCGTCGGGCCGGAAGTCCTTCAGGCTGCCCTTGAAAGCGCGGCCGATCGGCGAACGGGCAGTGGCGACGATGACGGCCTCGGTCATGAGCGCTCCTTCGACTTCTGCGGCCGCCCATCGGCGTACCGACTGCAAGGTCGCCAGCACCTACGGAGACCGCCATCTAGTATGGGGTATGCCTCCCCGCCAAGTTCTTGCGCTCGCTGTACTCGCTGTCGCGCCCGCTCTCCTGCTCGGATCGGGCGAGGTTGCCCGCGGAGCTTCGGCCGTGCCTACCTGGGCGGCGTCGATCATCGACGAGGACCCGACGCGCAGCTCCGGGGAGCCCTCGATCCGGGCGGCCGACGACGGCACCCTCTACATCGTCGCCCCGGCCGGTCTCGCCAACCCGCGGAGCCTTCCGACTCCGGTTGGTAGCGGTGGCAACTTCAGCTGGCGCAGCGACGACGACGGCAAGACCTGGAAGTTCCTGGACACCACGGTGATCGGGGGGGGTGACGGCGACGTGGTCACCGCCGAGGGCGACGTGGTCTACCAGTCCGGCCTCTCCTTGGCCTGCGTCACGGTGGCGCGCAGCGCAGACCGCGGCGAGACCTGGGTGCCCAACCCGATCAACTGCTCCACGACGCCCGTCGACGACCGCCAGTGGAACGACGTTCACGGCGACGCGGTCTACACCGCGTTCGGCTCGATCGGGCTCGACCAGATCAACGTGAACAAGAGCCTGTTCACGAGTCCGCTGGTGGTGTCGAACGCGAATGTCGCAGTGTCGGGCACCGATCACCAGTGGCCGGGCGTCATGGATGTCGACCCGACCGAGGGAGTCGTCTACCAGTCCTGGCAGACGACCGGTGCACCCAACGACTGCGACGACGACACGAGTGGCTGCCTGCCTGCTGACGCGAGCAAGGACGAGCCGGATGTGATCAAGATCGCAGCGCTCACCGACAGCGACTTCGCGGCCGGGCCGCTCGCCAACCCGGAGCACATCGTCGTGGCATCCCGGCCCTTCGACACCTTCGACGCGTTCACCGGTCTCGACGTGAGCCCGCAGGGCGTGATCCACGTCGTGTGGAACGAGCGCCACCCCGAGGTCAAGCAGACCTGGAGCATGATCGCCTCCTCGGCCAACCAGGGTGCCACCTGGACCGCGCCGAAGCGCGTCAACACGGTGGCCACCACGGCCTTCCCGTGGGTGACTGCCGGGGACGACGGGCGAGTGATGGTCAGCTACTACGGCACCGCGTCGACGGGCAACAGCCCGGAGACGACCGTCGGCGACTGGCGGGTCTACAACGCGTTCTCCAGCGACGGTGGGGCCACCTTCGCCGAGACGGTGGTCACCCCCAAGCCGATGCACTCCGGCACGGTCTGCACAAGCGGAACCGGCTGCGCTGCCGGGGCACGCGACCTCGTCGACTTCTTCGAGACCGACGTCACGCCGGCCGGCTGCCTCGTCGTCACCTACACCGACAACTCGCGCGACGCCGTCGTCAACGGCATTCGTGAGACCAACCTTCCCGAGCGCATCGCCTTCGCGAGGCAGTCCGGCGGCCCAAGCCTGCTCGCCGGTCGGACGTGCGGCGCGGCTGCGCCGGCGGCACCGGCGCCCGCGCCGACGGAGCCCGGTGCAGGGCCGCCGCCCACCAAGCCGACCGAGAGCCCGCGGCCGCAGCCGCGCCCGGGTGCTGGTGGGCCGCTGCCCGCCACCGGTGCCGACAGCCGGCTTCCTCTGGTGGCCGCGCTCGTGCTGGGTTCGGCCGTCGTGGCGTCGGTGCGCTCCCGGGCAGCTGCGCGCCGGTCAGCGCCGGACACCACCCCCTAGAGCGGCCCTGTCCGGCGCCGCGCCGCACCACGGCGTACGGCGAGACTTCGTGCCGACGGTGGCAGAGTGGCGCCGTGGTCACAGCCAAGCGGGTCACTAAGGCTCCCGTCGTAGACGAACGCTTCGACGAGCGGCTTCGCCGGGTCGTGCTGGCCGCGGCGGTCGGGATCTTCGCGCTGCTCGCGGTGCTGTGGGCGCTGGAGCGACTGCGCAACGTGCTGCTCCTCGTCGTGCTCAGCCTCTTCCTCGGGTTCGCGATCGAGCCCGGCGTGAATCGCTTGGCCCGCAGGGGGTGGTCCAGGACGAAGGCGACCTCTGCTGCGTTCGCGCTGCTCTCGGTACCGATCGGGCTGTTCAGCGCACTGCTCGGCACGGTGGTCGTCCGCCAGGTGGCGGCAATCGTCGACGGTCTGCCCGGGTACGCCCGGACCGCGACGGACTTCCTCGAAGACCGGCTGGGGATCGACCTGAGCCAGGCCGACGTGACCGGCGCGGTCGGCCAAGCCGGACAGGTGGGCCGGGTGCTGACGCGCAACGCGTTCGGCTTCGGCGCCACCGTGCTGGGCCTGCTCTTCCAGCTGCTCACCGTGGCGACGCTGACCTTCTACTTCGCCAAGGACGGCCCGAAGATGCGCCGGGCCGTCTGCCGGCTCCTGCCGGCCGGCAAGCAGCGCGAAGTGCTGCGGGCCTGGGATATCGCCATCGACGCTACCGCGAGCTACGTCATCTACCGGGTGACGCTCGCGGTGCTCTCTGCGGTGGTGCACGTGATCGGATTCTCGCTGCTCGACGTGCCGTCAGCGGTGGCACTCGGCTTGTGGGTCGGTGCGATCTCGCAGTTCATCCCTGCGGTGGGCGTCTACCTCGCCGGCGTCCTTCCCGTGGTGGTCGCGCTCACGCAGAGCCCGCGGACCTCCCTCTACGTCCTCATCCTCGTGGTGGTCTACCAGCAGATCGAGAACTACCTGATCTCCCCACCGCTGTCGTCTCGCACGATGAAGGTGCATCCGGCCATCGGCTTCATCGCGGCACTGGCCGGGTTGGCGCTCTTCGGCCCGATCGGCGCGCTGCTGGCACTGCCGGTGGTGGCCACGGCGCAGTCGTTCGCATCGAGCTACGTCGTACGCCATCCCATCGTCGACAACGACCTGCTCGACGACGCCTGACCGATCACGGGGCCGGTACGCCGGCCGCTCGACGCACCTCGGGGAGCAGCGCCTCGGCCCAGAGCCGGTAGCCCTCCGCGGACGGGTGGAACTCGTCGAAGGACAGGTAGCGGTCGGGGTCTGAGCGGAACGCCGGGCCGGTCAGCCCGCCGACGTCGACGGTGCGGGCGCCCTCGCCCGCCGCTGCGTCGCGCACCGTCGTGCCGATCGCCCGGCCGCGCCAGGCGGAGACGAGCCGCAGCGGCTGCCGGAATGCCGTCGCCGAGCCCATGTCGGCGCAGCTGCCGACCACCACCTCGACCCCGGCGGCCCGCAGCCGGCGTACGGCGGCCGCGACGTCATCACGCACTTGCGAGCGACGGGTGAGATGGGTGACGTCGTTGGGCCCGATCAGCACCAGCGCGATGTCGGGGGGCTGGACCAGAGCTCGGGAAACCTGAGGGGCGAGATCGTTGGACCGAGCCCCGGAGACGCCGAGGCCGTCAAGGCGTACCGGCCGGCGCAGCTCGCGCGCCAGCACTGCGGCGACTTGGGCGCCGACAGTGTCCGGAGTGGCCGTCACCCCCAGTCCCGCTGCAGTCGAGTCGCCGAGAATCGCCAGCCGAAGAGGCGGGCCGGAGCCTGCGCCGATCACGGTGGAGACCGGGGGAGCGCTGTCGGCACCGGCGAAGTCCCGGCGCCGGGCCAGCTCGGCCTCAACCCCGAGCACCCCCACCCCGATCACGCCAGTGGCCAGCACTCCTGCGCCGGCTCTCAGGACGACCCGTCGCATGCGCACCATGCCCTCACGGTAGTGCCCGGCTCGCCACTACGCTGAGGACATGGACTACTACGAGTCGCTGGTCGACCTGGTCGGCAACACCCCCCTGGTCAAGCTGTCGAAGGTCACTGGCGGCCTGGCGCCAACCGTGCTGGCCAAGGTGGAGTACTTCAACCCGGGCGGCTCGGTGAAGGACCGCATCGCGCTCGGCATGGTGCTGGCCGGGGAGGAGTCGGGCGAGCTCCAGCCGGGCGGCACGATCGTGGAGCCCACCAGCGGCAACACCGGAGTCGGTCTCGCGATCGTGGCGGCCCAACGCGGCTACAAGTGCATCTTCGTCATGCCCGACAAGATGAGCGGCGAGAAGATCTCCCTGCTGCGGGCGTACGGCGCCGAGGTGGTCGTCTGCCCGACGGCCGTCGCCCCGGAGCACCCGCAGTCCTACTACTCCACCGCGGAGCGACTCGCGCGAGATACGCCGGGCGGCTGGCGGCCCAACCAGTACGCCAACGCGATGAACCCCGAGGCGCACTACCGCAGCACCGGGCCGGAGATCTGGCGCCAGACCGAGGGGCGGATCACCCACTTCGTGGCCGGTGTCGGCACTGGCGGCACCATCAGCGGCACCGGCAGATTCCTCAAGGAGCAGAACCCCGACATCGTCGTTGTGGGCGCGGACCCAGAGGGCTCGGTCTACTCCGGCGGCACGGGCCGGCCCTACCTCGTCGAGGGAGTGGGCGAGGACTTCTGGCCGACGACCTACGACCCCGCAGTGGTCGATCGCATCGTCGCCATCAGCGACGCCGAGTCGTTCAACACCACCCGTCGGCTGGCGCGCGAGGAGGGCTTGCTCGTCGGCGGCTCCTGCGGTCTCGCCGTCGCTGCCGCGCTGCGCGTCGCGGCCGAGCTCGACGACAGCGCCGTCATGGTCGTGCTGCTGCCCGACTCCGGCCGCGGCTACCTGTCGAAGATCTTCAACGACGAGTGGATGGCCGACTTCGGCTTCCTCACCAAGGACACCAGCGAGCCCTCCGTCCGCGACGTGCTCGCGCACAAGGCGAGCGCCCTTCCGGAGATCGTGCACGTGCACCCGCACGAGACCGTCGGCTCGGCGATCGCCATCCTGCGCGAGTACGGCGTCTCGCAGATGCCCGTGGTGAAAGAGGAGCCGCCGCTGATGGCTGCCGAGGTGGTCGGCTCCGTCATCGAGCGGGACCTGCTCGAGGCGGTCTTCGCCGACCGGGCGGCGCTGGAGGAGACCCTCGACCGGCACATGTCCAAGGCGCTGCCGACGGTCGGCTCCGGCGAGCCCGTCTCGACGGCGATGGCCGAGCTCGAGACGGCCACCGCGGCGATCGTCCTCGATGACGGCAAGCCGGTGGGCATTCTCACCCGCAGCGACCTGCTCGGCTTCCTGGCGGGAGGGCAGCGATGAGCGCGACCTGGGAGCCGGCGGAGTACGGCTTCGAGACGCTGGCGATCCACGCCGGCCAGGACCCCGACCCGACGACCGGCGCTGTCGTCACGCCGATCTACGCCACGTCGACGTACAAGCAGGACGGTGTAGGCGGGCTGCGCGGCGGCTACGAGTACTCCCGGTCGGGCAACCCCACCCGCACTGCGTTGGAGACGTGTCTCACCGCGCTAGAGCAGGGCACGCGCGGGCTGGCCTTCGCGAGCGGCCTCGCTGCCGAGGACTGCGTGCTGCGCACCATGTGCTCGCCGGGCGACCACGTGGTGATCCCGGACGACGCGTACGGCGGCACCTACCGGCTCTTCGCCCGGGTCGCGCAGCGGTGGGGGCTGACGTTCACGCCGGTGTCGGTCTCCGACCCGGCGGCGGTGCGGGCGGCGATGCGGCCCGAGACTCAGCTGGTGTGGCTCGAGACGCCGACCAACCCGCTGCTCGGCATCGCCGACATCGCGATGCTTGCCACGGTCGCTCACGATGGCGGCGCACGGCTCGTCGTCGACAACACCTTCGCGTCGGCGTACCTGCAGCAGCCGCTGACACTCGGCGCCGACGTCGTCGTGCACTCGACGACCAAGTACATGGGGGGCCACTCCGACGTCGTCGGCGGTGCGCTCGTGGTCGCTGATCGGACTCTGGGGGAAGAGCTGGCCTACCACCAGAACGCCATGGGCGCGGTCGCCGGGCCATTCGACGCCTGGCTCGTGCTGCGCGGGGTGAAGACATTGGGCGTGCGCATGCGCCAGCACTGCGCCAACGCGCAGCGCGTCGTCGAGCTGCTGCAGAGCCACCCCACCGTCGACCGGGTGCTCTACCCCGGTCTGCCGGAGCACCCCGGGCACGAGATCGCGGCGAAGCAGATGAAGGACTTCGGCGGCATGGTGTCCTTCACGATGCGCGGCGGGGAGGCCGCGGCGCTCGACCTGGTGTCGCGTACGACGGTGTTCACCCTGGGTGAGTCGCTCGGCGGCGTGGAGTCGCTCATCGAGCATCCAGGCCGGATGACCCACGCGTCGGTCGCCGGCTCGCCGCTCGAGGTCGATGCCGCGCTGGTCCGGCTCTCGGTCGGGATCGAAGACGCCGCCGACTTGATCGCCGACCTCTCCCGGGCGCTCGGCTGAGCTCTCCGCGCCGCATCTCGCTGCGGACCGCGCGCCGAGTCGCGATCACTGCGCAGCTGCTCGCGGGCCCGCGCCCGCCGAGCACCGCCGCCGGGATCGTCGACGTCGTACGCCGGCTGACGTGCTTGCAGATCGACCCCACGCGGGCAGTTGAGCGCACGGAGCGGCTGGTGCTGTGGAGCCGCCTCGGGCGCTACGACGTCCGGCTGCTGCAGGGGCTGCAGGAGGTCGACCGCCTGCTCTTCGAGCACTGGGCGCACGAGGCGTCCCTGGTGTTGTCGGAGGACTGGCCGATCTCCCACGTAATGATGCGCACCTGGCCTGTCGGCGATGGCGTGGTGGCGACCCGCACGCGGCGGTGGCTGGCCGACAACGACGCGCGCCGGCTGCGAATCCTCGCCCTGCTGCGGGAGCGGGGTCCCCTTCGCGCGCGTGCACTCGACGACGACAGCGCACCGGGGCGGGCACCCGGAGGGTGGAGCGCGGGACGCACCGTCGGCCAGCTGCTCGAGCTGATGTCGATTCGCGGGGAGGTGCTGGTGTCCGCGCGCGTTGGAGGGCAGCGCCTCTGGGACCTGGCGGAGCGCTGCGTGCCGGCCGACCTCGCCCACGTGGAGATCTCAGTGGAGGACGCGGTACGCCGGGCCGCAGCGCGCAGTGTGCGCGCGCTCGGTGTCTGCTCTGCTCGCGACGTGATGCAGTACTTCACCAGGGGTCGGTACCCGGGCATCGCCGCCGCCCTGGATGACCTCGTGCGCACCGGGGAGATCCTGCCGGTCACCGTCGACGGGCTGCGTCTGGACCGCTATGCCCACGTCGATGCCGTGCCGGAGATCGACGCGATAGAGCGCGGCGAGTGGCGGCCGCGCACCACTCTGCTCTCGCCGTTCGACAACCTGATCGCCGACCGGCGTCGCACTCAGGAGCTGTGGGACTTCTACTTCCGGCTGGAGATCTACACGCCCCAGGCGAAGCGGGAGTTCGGCTATTTCGTCATGCCGATCCTGCACGGCGACGCACTCGTCGGTCGGATCGACGCGGCAGTGGACCGGAAGCGGGGCGTGCTTCGGCTGATCACGGTGCACCTCGAACCGGGTGTGCGCCCGACCCGAGTGCTCGGCGCTGCGGTGGGCCGGGCTGCCCGCGACCTGGCGAAATTCGTCGGCGCGACCAGCGTCGAGGTTGGCACCGCCCCCGCCGGGTGGGCCCCGCTGCTCTCCGGCTGACCAACTGCGGTGTGCTCTTGCTCGTTGGTGCGGAACAATGCGCCACTGATCGCCGCCGAAGGTAGGCGCGCGACGCCACTGTCCAAGAATCTGGTGGTCTCATGATCGACGTGCTGTCCCGCTTTCGGCTCGACGGCCGGGTGGCGATCGTCACGGGCGCGTCGAGCGGTCTCGGCGTCGCCTTCGCCGAAGCGCTCGCGCAGGCCGGCGCCGACGTGGCGCTGGGAGCGCGACGTGCCGACCGGCTGGCGGAGACTCAGCAGCTGGTCGAGTCCTACGGTCGCCGCGCGATCGCCGTCGCGACGGACGTCAGCGACCCGGATTCCTGCGTGGCGCTCGCCAGTGCGGCCCGGCAGCAGCTCGGCCGAGTCGACGTACTCGTCAACAACGCAGGCGTGGGCACCTCGGTCCCGGCGCTGAAGGAGACGCCGGAGCAATTCCGCGCAGTTCTCGACGTCAACCTCAATGGCGCGTACTGGATGGCCCAGGCCGCCGCGAGGGCGATGACCGCTGACGACCACGGCGGGTCGATCGTGAACATCTCCTCCGTCCTCGGCCTGACTCGCAGCGACCTGCCGCAGGCGGCCTACGCCTCGAGCAAGGCGGGTCTCATCGGCCTGACCCGCGACCTCGCTCAGCAGTGGGGCGCCCGCAAGGGCATCCGGGTCAACGCGCTGGCGCCGGGCTACTTCGCCAGCGAGATGACCGAGCCGCTGCTCGCCAGCGACACCTTCACCGGCATGGCACTGGCGCGTACCCCGCTCGGCCGCCTCGGCGAGCCGGAGGAGCTCTGCGCCGCGCTGCTGCTGCTCGCTTCCGACGCCGGGTCCTACATCACCGGCGTCACCCTGCCCGTCGACGGCGGTTGGACTATGCACTAGGGCGCGCTGGGCACTACAGGGCGTCGCTGGTCGAGCGCGCCGGTCGCGTCTCCGGCGCGCTGAGCTGGAGGACCAGCGCGGCGACCGCGACCGCGGCGGTGGCACCGAACGCCGCCGAGTAGGAGACCCGCTCCGCCAGCGCGCCGGCCAGCAGCGGCCCTGCGACCGAGCCGACGTCCCCCGCCATCTGGTACGCCGCTATCGCGCGACCCGCGCGTCCTGTCACCACGTCGGCGACCACCGCTGCGGGGGCAACGGCGAGCATGCCCGAGCCTGGGCCGAGGACCGCCAGCGCGATGACGTAGCCGGTGGTGCTGTCAGCGACCGCGAGCAGGCTCATCGAGGTGGCGAGCAGCGCGAGGCCGAGCAGGATGATCGGCCGTCGCCCGCGCCGGTCGGCATAGCGTCCAGCGGGGTAGAGGGTCGCCACGTTCAGACCGGCCGACAGGGCCAGACCGGCCCCGACCAGCTTCGGTGACGCGCCGAGCCCACCGCCGGCTACTGACGCCGTGACGAAGAGCGGCACCACCGAGGATCGCAGGCCGAGCGAGGTCCAGGTCTGCGCCGCGTAGGCCGCCAACGCGGCCCGGTAGGCGGGCGTGCGCATCGCCTCGCCGAGCGTGGTGCGCGCCTGTGCCCCGTCGCCGTCGCCGACGTCTCGGGGCGGGTCGGCCAGCGGCGTCCGGGGCAGCGCGAGCAGCCCGATGGACCCGGCCACCGCGAGCGTGCCGGCGTAGAGGAAGAACGGTGTCCGCGGCGAGGCGTCGGTGACCAGCCCGCCCAGGGCCGGCCCCAGCACGCCGCCGACGAGGAAGGACCCGCTGAAGATCCCGCTTGCCGCGGCACGGCGGTCGGGCGGCACGGACCGCAAGAGCAGGCTCAGGGCGCTGATGCTGAACATGGCCGACCCGACCCCGCCCACCCCGCGCAGCGTGATCAGCCAGCCGTACGACGGTGCGGCGCCGGCCGCTGCCGACGACACCGCGACGATGCCGATGCCGGTTGCCAGGACCCGGCGCTCCCCGAACCGCTCGACGAGCGTGCCGCCGCCGAGAGCCGATACGAGGCGCAGAAGCGCGAAGACGCTGATGACCGCCGAGGCAGCCAGGTCTCCGACTCCGAAGCTGCGGGCGAGCAGCGGGATGGCCGGCGCGACGATGCCGAAACCGAGAGCCACGCTGAAGCCGACGGCAGCCAGCACCCCGACTTCGCGGCTCGGTGGTCGGGGCAGGGACCGGCGCACAGCGCATCCTCGCACTGCGCGGGAACGCACCAGGCTCCCCTCGCGTCAGAAAGTTCTCCCACCGTTACACCTGGGGATTTCCAAAGCCGATGCAACCAGGCAGGATCAAGCACGTTCTGCCCGGTTCGTCCCCTCCTGGGCGCCTTGGCAGGAGGCGGCCACGTGCCGTCGAACTGTCCGGTACGGCACCTGCTCTATCCGCACTGTTCTCTCGGCACTGTTTTTCCCAGTCAGCTCCACCACCGTCTCGTCGGAGGCACTCGTGCGCACCACGCACCGCGTTCTCAGCACGGCGATCGCGCTCGGCGCGATCTTCCCGTTCGGGCTGCCGGTGGCGGACGCCGCGGAGCTCAAGCTCCCGGTTGACGTCGCCGCGTGGTTCTGGGACGACCAGAGCGATGATGTCCGCGCCCAGGTGCCGCGTAACGCCAGCGGCGTACCAGCGGATGGGCTCGCGGTCGCCATCACCGACGGCGCGGGGCGGGCCCCTGAGACCCAGCCCAACGACCCGAAGGACCCGGCCGACGACGAGGCCCAGAAGCGCTCCAACAAGGAGACCTTCCTCTCCTGGAACCTCGACGCGATCCCGACTGGCTCGATCGTCGACTCCTTCTCTGTCACGCTGCTCGTCGACCCTGCGGGGCGCTCCGCCGAGCTGCCGCCACTGGCCGTGCCCGGCCAGGTGCCGCGCGGCGGCCAGCCGAGCATCATGGCCTGCCGGCCGCTGGTCGGTTTCGGTGAGGCTGACGGCGCCGGCTATGCCGACAAGCCAGCGCTCGACTGCCGTGACGCGGCAACCGGGGCCTACGACGCGAAGACGGACTCCTACACCTTCGACCTGACCGTCTTCGCGCAGGACTGGGTGGACGGCCTCATCGACAACTTCGGCGTGGGCCTGCGGCCCGACGTCGAGGAGGACGACCCGTTCCAGGTCACCTTCATGGGGGCGCCGAAGATCGTGACCACCGCGACGTTCACCGCGGCGGAGGAGACGATCGAGGAGGTCATCGCGCCACCGCCGACGCCGGAGGAGCAGACGACCTTCGACTCGGGCTCCTCCGACAGCGGCTCCACCGACCTGAGCTTCGCGCCCACCGTCGAGGTGCTGGAGGCGCCGGCGCCCGTCGCGCAGCCGGCTCCGGCTCCCGCTCCGGCAGCCGCTTCGGCTCCGGCCGTCGTGGTCACCACAGTGGCGGCCCGCCCGATGACCCGTGACCTCTCGGTCGGACCGTCGTTCTGGCTCAGCCTGCTGGCGGCCGTCGGCCTCCTCGGGATCGTGAGCCTGGTCCTCGGCGACCCGGTCGTGCCGGTGACCGGTCAGCGCACGCCGTCGCGCATCCCGCTCGGTCGGACTGCCCCGGCCGGCGCCACCCTACGACCGCGCACCTCCGTCGCCATCCGGCCGCGTTCGATCTAGGCTGGTGCGACCGAGGGCCGAGTGACCCCTGGCCCGTCTCCCCGTCTGGAGTCCCACCCATGAACAAGCGATCGTTGCGGCGCTACTGCGCTGGAATCGTCCTGCTCAGCGTGTTCACTGCCGGCTGCGGCCTCAAGGGCGAGCAGCTGCAGCAACTCGAGGCAGGCGGCGTACCTGGTAGCGGTCTGGATGGCGGTGTCGGCGCCGCCCCGGTCGAAGGCGGTGACGCGGCTGTCGATCCCGGTGTGGCTGTCGATCCGGTCACCGGTGCTCCTGCGGGGGGCACCACTGGGGGGACTTCAGCCGGCGGCACGTCCGGCGGGACCTCGGGCGGCACCTCCGGCGGGACTTCGGGCGGCACGTCCGGCGGGACTTCGGGCGGCACCTCCGGCGGCACCTCCGGCGGCACGTCTGGTGGCACCTCCGGCGGCACGAACACGACCGCTGGCAACAGGACCGGCATCACGGACGACAAGATCCGGATCGGCATCCACGCCCCGCTCAGCGGCGCGTCCCCCGTGCCGCAGGACGAGTTCGAGTCCGGCGCAAAGCTCTACTGGAAGACCCACAAGGTGTTCGGTCGCACCGTCGAGGTCGAGATCCTCGACGACACCTACAAGCCCTCCGGCGCCGTCCGCGTCTGCCAGGAGATGTCCCGCCGCGACTTCCTTGTGATCGGCGGCGCCGGCTCCGACCAGATCCAGGCCTGCGGCCGCGACCGGTCGCTGCAGCGCTCCAAGACGCCGTACCTCTCCGCCGGCGTGACGGAGAACGGCCTCACGGGGGTCAGCAACTACTTCGCCATCAGCACCAGCTACAAGGACCAGGCGAAGATCCTCGTCAACAGCGCGAAGGCGCAGGGCTACCTCACCGGCAAGTGGGCTGTCGTGCTGTCGGAGACGCCGAACTTCACCGACGCCAAGCAGGCGATCGAGGCGGAGCTGAAGAAGGCCGGCATCGAGCACCAGTACTTCGGCATCCCCAAGGCCGGCTCCGACGGGGACGCCCTGGACGTCTCCAACAAGCTGCGCGCCTACGCCGCCCCGACCATCTACTACCTGGGCCAGCCCACCTTCTACCTCAAGGTCGTCGGTCAGACCCAGAGCGCGGCCTACCGCCCGATCTGGACCGGCGTGGGCATCTCGATGGGTCTGAACACCATCGCCAACCTCGCCTGCGGCGCCACCAGCAACCAGTACGACGGTCGCTTCCTCTCGCCCTACCCTGGCCTCGACAAGGCGCCGAAGGAGTTCTTCGACGCCGGCGGCAAGGGCGACATCGAGCTCAACCTCTACGGCGTGTCGCAGCTGCTGGAGCAGGCGCTGCTCAAGACAGGTGGCAACCTGACCCGCGAGAACTTCATTGCGGGCCTCGGTACTGCTACGTTGCCCGGCGGCATCTGGCCCGGCGTGTCATTCAAGGGTGGCAACCACTTCGGTGGCACCAAGATGTGGCAGCTGAAGTCAGACTGCGGCAGCAGGACATACAAGACCGTCGGATCGGCGCCCATTAGCTGACAGGAGCTGCCACACAGTGGTCATGGCGTTCGACTACAACGGAGAGGTCTTCACCCCGCTCGTGTCGGGCGCCATCCAGGGCTCGATCTACGGGCTGCTCGGACTGGGGCTGGTGTTGCTCTACAAGGGCAACCGAATCTTCAACTTCGTCCAGGGTGAGTTCGGCTCCGTCTCCGCGTTCATGGCCTCGGCTGTCTTGGCCGGCTCGGGATTCCTCCCCAAGCTGCCGTACGGCGCCGCGATCGCTGTCGGGTTGGTCGCCGGGACCGCGATGGGGCTGCTGACGGAGCGGCTCGTCATCCGGCCGCTGTTTCGACAACCCAAGGTGACGCTGGTCGTCGCGACGGTAGGCGTTGCCCTGTTGGCCATCGCCTTCGAGCTGATCCTGACGGGCACGAACGGGCGTGCCCTGGGACCCATCAGTGACGGCAAGATCTTCCAGACCGGTGGCCTGCTGGTGACCCGGCAGCAGGGCATCATCGTGGCGGTCCTGATCGTGCTGGCTGTCGCGTCGGCCGCGTTCTTCAAGCTCACCCAGACCGGCACCGCGATCCTCGCGGTGAGCCAGGAGCCGACGGCGACCAGCCTGGTCGGCATCAGCGTCAACCGGATCTCGTCGCTGACCTGGGGTATGGCTGGGTTCCTCGGTGCTGTCGCGGGCCTGCTCCTCGCTGGCCAGAACGCCGTCTTCCTGCCGGGGTTCGTCACAACCGCTGCGTTGATCCCTGCCTTCACGGCGGCGGTCTTCGGCGGGATCACCAGCCTGCCCGGGGTGTTCCTGGGCGGGGTCGTGATCGGGGTGATCGAGCAGTTCGGCAACTCGTTGAACTTCCTCGCTGAGCTCACGCCCGGCGCCAACCGGGTCATCGTCTTCATCACCCTGCTGACGGTGCTGCTGATCAAACCCGCTGGTCTGCTGGGCAAGGAGGCCTGACGTGGCGGTCCGCACGGCCCAGCGAAAGTCTGCCCAGCTGGAGACTGCCCAGCCTGACAGTGCGCAGCCCGAGTCTGCGAAGGCGGCCGACGGGCGGCATACGACGGCCCCCGTGCACCGGCCGACCCTGCTCGGGCTGCTGCTGCGCGGCGCGGTGTACGCGGCGCTGGCCTACTTCGTCCTGGTCTTCCTGAGTCGCAACGAGGACATCGCCGGCCGCGCGACGGACGCAGTGGTCTTCGCGATCATCGGGCTGAGCCTGCACATCCTCATCGGCTACACCGGGCAGTTGAGCCTCGGCCACCAGGGATTCCAGGGGGTCGGCGCCTTCACCGCGGCGTACGTGAGCTTCGAGAAGGGCGTGCCCTTCGTGCTCGCGATTGCCATCGCGATGCTGGTCGGAGCGCTCTTCGCCCTGCTGCTCGGCTTCATCGCCTTGCGCATCACCGGCCTGTACCTGGCGCTGATCACGCTGGTCTTCGGCATCACGCTGAAGGACTCTCTCTTCGAGCTCGAGTCGATCACCGGTGGCGGCGCGGGCGCCGAGGCGGTCCGTCCCGAGGTGCTGCAGAGCAACGTGCGCTACTACTTCCTCTGCCTCGCGATCCTCACCGTGGTCCTCTACATCGACTGGCGGCTGACCCGCACCAAGGCCGGCCGAGCCCTGCTCGCGCTGCGCGAGAACGAGCGGGTGGCGAGTGCCTTCGGCATCAACGTGACGGCGTTCAAGCTCTTCGCCTTCGTGCTCTCCGGCGCACTCGCGGGGCTTGCGGGGGCGCTGTTCGTCTACCGCTTCGGCGCGACGTCGAGCGGCGACTACGAGTTCAACGATGCGCTCACCTTCGTCCTGATGGTCGTCGTCGGCGGCCTGGGCTCGCGGGTCGGCGTCGTCCTCGGCTCGGTGCTCTTCTCCGCTCTCGGGCTGCGGTACCTGCTCGACTACGAGCCGATCAAGGAGTTCCTCAGCGGCATCTTCGCGGAGCGGTCGCAGTTCATCCCCGACGCGATCGGCGCCTTCCTGCTGCTGACGACGTTGATCTTCAATCCCGGTGGGATCGCGCAGCAGCTCCAGCCGATCACCCGGTGGCTGGGCGGCAAGAAGTTCACGCTGCACGGCGACCACGACTCCGGACCGGCAGTGGTGGAGGGTTCCAGTGCCCGTGCTTGAGGTGCGCGACCTGTCGATCCGCTTCGGTGGCCTGCAAGCCCTCGAAGGCGTCAACATCGACGTCAACGAGTGGGAGATCGTCGGGCTGATCGGCCCCAACGGCGCCGGGAAGACCACCGCCTTCAACTGCATCACCGGCTTCTACAAGCCGAACACCGGCACGGTGCGCTATCGCGGCGAGGACGTCACGCGCATGGCACCGCACCGCAAGGCGGCGATGGGCTTCGGGCGGACCTTCCAGAACGTCGGCATGGTCAAGAGCGCGACGGCCCTGGAGAACCTCAAGACCGCGCAGCACGCGAAGGTCTCCTACGACGTCGCCAGCGGGCTGGCCGGGTCGTCGGCCAGCTGGCGTGAGGAGCGGGAGCTCGAGCAGAAGGCCGACGCGATCCTCGACCTGCTCGACCTGTCGAGCATCCGCAACACCCGGGTGGGCGGCCTGTCCTACGGCACGCTGAAGCTGCTCGAGCTCGGCTGCGCGCTGGCTACGGACCCCGACATCCTGCTGCTCGACGAGCCGTCGTCGGGCATGGGTCCGGAAGAGTCCGACGAGCTCGGCGAGCGGCTCTTGGTGCTGCGCAAGGAGTTCGGCCTGACGATGCTGCTCATCGAGCACCACGTGCCGCTGGTGCTGCGCGTGTGCGACCACGTCTACGTGCTCAACTTCGGCCGGCTGCTCGCCGAGGGCCAGCCGAGCGTGATCCAGACCCACCCCGAGGTCGTCGCCGCCTACCTCGGCGGCGAGGCGCCGGAGGCACTGGCCCAGACGACGGAGACCGCGTCCGACGCCGCCCTCGACGAGGCCACCGCCGGGGCGCTGGATGGTGCCGACAGCAACGGCTCGGCGGCGCCGCGCCGACGTACGACGACCCGCAAGGCGCCGGCGAAGAGATCTGAACCTTCGTCGACAGCACCCGCGACGAGGTCGCGTGCCAAGAAGACCGCCGCCGCACCTGTCGACGCGACCGACCCGGATGTCTCAGAGGTGAGCGCGGAGCCCGACGTCGCGCCGGAGCCCGAGACCCCAAGGGCGGCGCCCGTGGCCGCGAAGGCGCCCACCCGCCGGGCTCGCCGCAAGGCGGCCGAGTCGACCGTGTCGCCCAGCGCGGCAGAGGGGGAGAGCGCATGAGCCTGTTCGAGGTCGACGGGCTCAAGACCGGCTACGGCATCCTGCCGGTCCTGCAGGGCATCTCCTTCAACGTCGAGGAGGGGCAGACCGCGGTCATGTTCGGCCTCAACGGCGCAGGCAAGACCACCACCGTCAACTGCATCGCCGGCCTGCTGCCCGCCTGGGCCGGCGAGATCCGCTTCGACGGCGTCAACATCGGCAACCTCGAGCCGCCGAAGATCGTCAAGCGCGGGATCGCCTTGGTGCCCGAAGGCCGTCGGGTCT
Source organism: Mycobacteriales bacterium (assembly GCA_035536235.1). GTDB lineage: Bacteria > Actinomycetota > Actinomycetes > BP-191 > BP-191 > DATLNF01. The sequence goes on along the minus strand of DATLOQ010000083.1, from coordinate 6,470 downwards.
GGCCGGCCCTGTCGGTGCTCGCCAACCTCCGCCTCGGTGCGTGGACCCGTAAGGAGTCGAGCGAGGTCGACAAGTCGGTGCAGGAGGTCTTCTCCTACTTCCCCCGTCTCGACGAGCGCAAGGCGCAGCTGGCCGGCACGCTCTCCGGCGGCGAGCAGCAGATGCTGGCCATCGGTCGGGCGCTGATGAGCCGGCCTCGCCTGATGCTGATCGACGAGGCGTCGCTGGGGCTGTCGCCGAAGCTCGCGCAGACCGTCTTCCAGGTCGTCAGCGAGATCAACAAGTCAGGGACGACCGTCATCATCGTCGAGCAGAACGTCGGCGTGCTGCCCTATGCCGACCAGGCGCTGATCATGGAGAAGGGCACGCTGACCTTCGACGGCACCGGCGCGGAGCTCGAGCGCACGGGCGAGCTGCGCAAGACCTACCTCGGCGAAGAGTCGGCCTAGCCCCGGCCGGCCGGGCGGAATCCAGGATCTTCCTATCGTCAGCCCTGTACGCCGGCGGCGACGCGTTCCACACCGGCGCGAGTGTCGAAGACGCTGACGGCGTACTCGAAGGCCACCCAGCCCAGCGCCGTGAAGAAGACCAGCGACGTCAGCACCCCGGCGGCGCCGGGCACCAGCCGCGCTGTCTGGCTCACCCCGAGCGAGACGAAGCCGGCCGCAGTGCAGAAGCCCATGATCGCGCCCGGCGTGGAGATGCGCGCGCGCAGTGAGTCGTAGTCGCTCGGCGTGGGAGCGCGCACCGACCACACCATGGCGAGACCGGTGAGGCCGGCCGTGCGGGCCACGGCCAGGACCAGCGCCACGGCAGTCTCACCTCCGGACGTCGCGAGCACCGCCGCGCCCAGCACGGTGACCGTGACCTGCGTGAGCAGCAGCGCGGCGAAGACGGCGGTGGCTTTCGCCACCAGGACCGCGCGCGCGGGCACCGGCCACGAGAGCAGCACCGAGGCCCCGCCTCCGTCGAAGGCGAAGGAGTTGATGCCGAGCACGGTTGACGCGGCGAGGCCGGCGATGCCACCCATCGCCATCACCGGGACTTCGACGAAGTCGACTCCGGGAAAGCGGGTGAGCGTCGGTACGGCGAGGACCCCGGCGATCGCCACCTGCGCGCCAACGGCCCGCCCCACGGAGCGCAGGTTGGTGACGACGAGCGCCCGGCGTACTGACCCTTGAGTGAACCAGGTCTGCTCGCCCCACGGCCGAGCGCCGACGCCGCTGCTGCCCGCCTCGCGGTCCAGCGCCGCGCGGGCCAGTCGCGGTCCGACCAGCAGTGCGACGGGCACCGGCACGGCGAGTGCCGCGACCCAGCCGGCGTAGGAGGCGTAGCGGCCCAGACGCAGGGCGTCGACGGCGTGGGAGACCCACCCGCCGGGGAGCACGTCGCCGATGTCGTCGACGGCCGGCAGCAGGTAGGGCAGGGCCGCGAGTGCTCCGACGACGCAGCCGGTGAGCAGCAGGGCGGCGAGCGCCGTACGCCGCCGCCCCGCGAGGCTGAGGTAGGACAGCCACGCCACGAGCTGCCCCGTCGCCGAGCAGCCGGCGACGAACACGAGCGCCAGGAGGAGGCCGAGCAGCCCAGCCTCGGCCACGGCGAAGCCGAGGACGAGCGGCAGGACCACGAGGTAGGGCACGTCGGTGAGGGCAGTGAGCCAGGTGCCGCCGAACACGGCGCGGGCGCTGACGGGGTAGGGCGCCAGCCGATGCGCCGCGACCAGCTCGCCGCCCCCGCCGCCGAGCAGCGGCACGATCGCCCACAGCGGCCAGGCAGCGCCGGCTGCGACGGCGAGGCCGACATCAGCGGCGATCTGGTTGCTCCGGTCGGCTTGCACACAGCCGACGCCGACGAGAAGGATCCAGCACGCCACGCCCGCACCGATGAGCACCAGGCGGGCCGGGTCGCGCGTCTCGCCGAGCAGCTCACGGCTCTTGAGCCAGAGAAGCGCCCGGACCCCTTGTGGCTCGCCGGCTGGCGCCGCTCGGTCTGGCGGATGACCGGGAAGTGCAGTCATCCGCCGGCGCCGAGAGGAGTGCCTGCTTCGGCCATGATCGCCAGGTACGCGTCCTCGAGAGGCCCGGGCTGGTTGGCCTGGCGGCGCAGCGTGTCGGCGTCACCCTCGGCGATCGCCGTGCCCGCGCGGATGACGACCATCCGGTCGCTGACACGCTCGGACGCGTCGAGCAGGTGGGTCGAGCAGAGCACCCCGGCGCCGCCGGCGATCGCCTCAGCGATGATCTCGCGGACCGCGACCGCGCCCGCGGGGTCGACGCCGTCGAAGGGCTCGTCGAGCAGGAGCAGCCGTGGCCGGGGCAGCGCGGCGATGGCGAGGGAGAGCTTGCGGGACATGCCGTGGGAGTACGTCGACGTACGCCGGCCGGCCGCGTCGCCGAGGCCGAGCGACCCGATCAGCTCGTGCGCCCGCGGCAGCCACGTCGGCGGAAGCGCGTGCAGGCGGGCGGCCAGCTCGAGGTGCTCCCAGCCGGTGAGCCGCGGGAAGAGGCCACCCACGTCCGGGACGTAGCCGAGCAGTCGCCGCGCGCCGACCGGGTCAGCACTGAGGTCGATCCCGGCCAGGTGCACCTGGCCGCGGGTGGGGCGGGCCACGCCGGCGCAGATCTTCATCGTCGTCGACGTCCCGGCGCCGGTCGGGCCGAGCAGGCCGACGACCTCGCCCGGCTTGACCCGCAGGTCGATGCCGCGCAGCGCCTGGTGGCCCCGGTAGTCCTTGGTCAGCCCAACGGCCGACAAGGCGAGGGGAGCAGTCACCGGGCAGCCTCTCTCACGGGTGCGCGCACGGCACCCAGCAGAGAGTTCGGCGCCCAGCGTCGAGCGGTTGAGCTCGCCGCGAAGTGGTGCGCGCCGGGCCTAGCGGACGGAGACGTTGCTGGGCTCGGGCTGGCACACGCGACAGGCCTGGAGGGAGCGCGCGCGGGCCTCCTCGGGCGTGAGGTAGTCGACCTCTTCCCGCCCGTCGACGAGACGGCAGCCGGGAGCGTGGTACGACGCCGACCCGGCGACGACGAGCCCGGCCAGGTCCTGGGGTGTCGGGGCGAGTCGACCGCCGCCCCCGCCGCCGACACCACCGCTCTTGGCGACGACGGAGATGAGCTCGTCGAGCTTGACCTCGAGGCGCATCCGCTCCTCGCGGTAGGCCTGGATGACGAAGAGGGCGGCCCCGATGATGATGAAGGCGATCCCGACCAACCCGCCGGAGATGAGGTAGGGGAACTGCGCGGCCGGCCGGGCGTCGGAGGAGGCGCCGTTGTAGCCGACGAAGATGGCGACGAACCCGACCAGCATCAGGATCACCGCGAGGCGCCCCCCGAACTTGCCGAAGCCGCTGCGCATCCGGGACTGCAGGTGGTTGGCATCCATGGAGTGTCCTTCTGTCAGCCCGCGGGAGGTTTGTGCCCGCAAGTATGCCGCGCGATCACTCGCGCGCCCACCACATCGCCCACTTAGCGTCGCCCGATCAACGCGACTCGCGTCCCCGTCGAGATCGGAGGTAGTCGCTCACCACGTAGTCGCCGAGGCGGTCCGGTGCCGGGGCGAGCACCCGGCCGCCGTTGCAGCGGGCAAGAGCGGTCACGAAGTCGACGAGCCGCGGCTCGTCGTCGAGCATGAAGACGTTGATGGTGGCCCCGCGTCGAGTCAGCTTGATGACCTCAGCCATCGTCAGGGCCACGGTCTCCGGCAGCGGTGGCCAGTGGAAGAGCGGGCGACCGTCGGGCTCCAGGTGCGCGGTCGGCTCGCCGTCGGTCACGACCAGCACGACCTGCTCGGCATCGGGGCGCTTCGCCAGGTGACGCCCGGCGATCATCAGCGCATGCTGCAGGTTGGTGCCCTGGACCATGTCCCACGACAGCCCGGCCAGGTCTGTCGGCCGCAGCTCACGGGCGTAGTCGCTGAAGCCGACGATGGTGATCGTGTCCTGCGGGTACTTCGTCGTGATCAGCGAGTGCAGCGCCAGCGCCGTCGACTTCGCGATGCCCCACGTCCCGCGCAGCGCCATCGAGTAGGAGAGGTCGACGAGCAGGCAGACCGCGGCCGACGTACGGCGTTCGGTCTCGATCACCTCGAAGTCACTCACGTCCAACGCCACCCGGCCCGTGCCGGGTGGTCGGCGCAGCACGGCGTTGCGGACGGTGCGTACGACGTCGAGCGGCTGCTCGTCGCCGTAGCGCCACTCCCGTGAGCCACCCGTCAGCTCGCCCGCGGCGCCCGCATCAGCGACGTCGTGGTCACCTCTGCCGGTGGCGTCGAGTCGCGAGAAGACCCGGGCGAGCGCCGTCGCGCCGATCCGGCGTACCGCCTTGGGAGTGAGCTCGAGCTCGCCGCCGGTGCGCCGCAGGTAGCCCTGCTCCGCCAGCGCTCGCTCCAGCTCCTGCAGCGCGCGCACGTCCTCCACGGCGCTGTGCCCTAAAGCTCGCGCCACCGCATCGAGGTCGACGTCGTCGAGAGTGGCCCCGGCGTAGTCCTGGTGGAGCGCTCCCTCCACGGCGTCGAGGTCGGCCAGGTCCTGCAGCGCGGTGGTCGCGTCGCCCATGCCGAGGGCCTCGTCGCCGTCCATGCGCTCGCCGCTGCGCCAGTCGAGATCCGGCCGGCGCTGCTCCAGAGCCCGCCGAAGACGGTCCATCTCGCTTTGCAGATCGGTGTCGCCCATCGCCTGAGCCATCAGGTTGGCGAGCTCTGCCCGCTGCTCGCGGGACAGGCTGGCCATCATCCGCTGCGCCGCCGCGGCCCGGCGGGCCAAGGCGTCGACGAGCTCCTCCAGAGTCTGCGGCGCATCGGGGAACATGTCGCCGTAGGTCTGCATGAACGACTCGAACGCCGCCGTCGTGTCCGAGCCCTGCGCGTCGGCATCGAGCATGGCGTTGAGGGCGGCGAGCATGTCCTTGACCCGCGCCAGCTCAGCCGGATCAGCTCCGGCGAGGGAGTCCTTCATCCCCCGGAACTGGCTGTCCAGCACCTCACGGCGCAGCAGGTCGCGGATCTCGTCGTACGTCGCCCGCGCCTCCTCGGAGGTCCAGCCGTAGTCGGCGAGCTGGCGCACTGCGCGGGCGGTGTCACCAGGAAGCGCGTCGAGCTCCTGCTCGGCGAGCCGGGCGCGGTCGCTCGGCTCCGGGAAGAGGGTGGCGCGCTCCCGCTCCACTGCTCTGTCGAGCAGCTCGCGCACCTGCTGCAGGGTGCCGTCGAGCTGCCCGCGCTCCCGCACCTCTCGACGTCGAGCTCGAGCTTCGCGCAGCAACGCGTCGAGGCCGCGGCGGTCGCGCTGACCGCGCCGCAGCAGAGCCTGCAGCGCCTCGCGGGGGCTGCTGCCGTCGAGCACGGTGTCGCCGATCTCGGCGACCGCGGCGCTGACGTCGTACGGCGGCTCGAGCGGGTCCGGCCCGCCCGCCCACGGCCCATAGCGGACACTCACCGCCTGCCTCCGCGGGTGGCGTTGTCCCCCAGCGCCGCACACAAAGTGATCGACCGCGCGCCGCCGTACGCACGACCCGGGGCCAACGCCTGTGGAAAGCCGTGACTATGTGTGCAGTTCTCAGGTCCCGGCCTCGCCCCCGCGCCGTCGGGCACCAGTCTCAGCCGCCGTAGACGGAGCGGCCGGGCAGCTCGTCCTTGGCCAGCTTCTTGGCCAGGTGCAGGCCCTCCAGCGCGAGCTCGAGCACCGCGGCCGCCTGGCCGGTCGTCTCGTCGCCGTCGCCGACTCCGGCGCGCGTCAGCAGGGCTCCCAGCCCGGTCACCGGGCCGATCCGGCGGAGCAGCTCGTCGGCGCCCACCAGCTCGCCGGTCTCCACCGTGCCGCCGTTCTCGAACTTCACCACCAGCCCGCTCAGGTCGGCACCGGCCAGCCGGGCCCGGAACGTCTCACTCACCGCGCGGCGCAGCAGGTGGGTGAGGATCTCGACCTCGCGGCCCTCCTCGAGCTGGTCGAACTCGACCTTGCCCCGCGACGACGCCACCACCGAAGGCAGATCCACCACGCGAGCAACGGGCGTCGGCTCACCGGTCAGCGCAGCCCGGCGTACGGCGGAGGCCGCGACGGTCTCCGTCGCCGCGATGGCGAAGCGCGCGGAGACTCCGGACCGGGCGTCGACCTGCGGCGCCTCGCGGACCAGCCGAGTGAAGCGCGCGATGCACTCGAGCAGGTGCTCCGGCACCACGGCGTCTCCCGGCAGGACCGCCTCCTGCCGGATCATCGTCAGCTCGTCCTCGAGGCGCAGCGGGTAATGGGTGCGGACCTCAGCGCCGAAGCGGTCCTTCAGCGGCGTGATGATCCGGCCGCGGTTGGTGTAGTCCTCGGGGTTGGCCGAGGCGACGAGCAGCAAGTCGAGCGGCAGCCGCAGCGCGTATCCCCGGACCTGGATGTCGCGCTCCTCCAGGACGTTGAGCAGCGCGACCTGGATGCGCTCGGCGAGGTCGGGCAGTTCGTTCACGCTGAAGATCCCGCGGTGAGTGCGCGG
>DATLOQ010000082.1:0-2509 GCA_035536235.1 Mycobacteriales bacterium | reverse complement strand
TCGACGTGCGGGAAGGCACGAAGGGCCGCGGCCGCCCGACTGAGGGCAGCGCCGAACTCGCCCGGGGCGTGCAGGCCCCAGGCCGCGATGGGGAATCGGCCAGGGGTCACCGGGCTGCTCAGGACTGACTCATCGACGGTGAGCGTTGGCTCGATGACGATCTCACCGCTGGCTGGGTCGAGCAGGGCCAGTGGTGACGGGTGCAGAGTCAGTCCGTCCTTGGCCAGGGCGCGGGACCGGTCCTGCAGGTCCTTGCGGTGGTCGCGGGGCTGCACGATCGCCCGGCCGTCCCCGGTGAGCAGTACGCCGGCGTTGAGCACCGGCAGGTCCGTGCGTTCTACCAGGGCGTAGGACTCGAGCTGGCCGAGAAGTGCCTGGACCAGCCCCGCGTCGCTCCTCGCAGTGGCGACGGGACTCCAGTTCTCGTACAGCAGGTGCAGCGGCCGGGCTCCGCGGACCGATTCTTCCTCTCGCGGTGCCTCGAGCGAGAAGTTGGCGGGCGCGTCGAGGCCAGGCTGGTGATGCGCGGTCAGCGCCCGCCGGACGAGCTCGTCGAGCTCAGGCGTGCTCGACCGGACCCCGAGGTCCCAGCCGGCGACGTGAAAGGTGGAGGTTGCCGCCCAGACCGAGCGGCTCATCTTGTCGCGTCAAGTGCTGGGGGGCACAGGCAGATAGCGCGGCTCGCGAGCCGACTCAGCAGTCATCGGCGCCAGCCGCAGTCGGGGCGTTCACGACGAAATCCGTCAGGTCCTCGGTCGTCTCGACACCCTCCAGCAGTCCGAGCCGGCCGAGCCGGGTGACCAGCTCGATGACGTCGCCGGTCACGGCCTCCGGTGGGGCCTCGAACGCAGCGGCCAGCTCAACGCTGATCTGCTCAAGGGTCGCCTCGCCATCCAGGCACTGCCAGACGACGGTAGCGATCGGGTCGAGGAGGTGCAGCGCGCCAGCGTCCTCGTCGTAGAGCACGGTCTCGCCGTCGAGCTCTACGGCAACAACTGCCGTGCCGGGTGCCGGTGCCTCGCTCGGCGAGACTGAGAAGAGAATGTCCTCGACCGTCATGCAGTCCGCTCCTCCATCGTGACGTCGTCCACCAACCCGCTGATCAGGTCGACCGCCTGGTCGAGGTTACCGATGTCGAGCCGGTAGCAGTCGCAACCGGCAAGTACTCGGCCCAGTGTCTCCAGGTTGCGTCGGGGCTGACCCGGAAATTCGAAGGTGCACTCCACCAGCGCCATCAGCGTCTTTGCCCGGCTCAAGGGCTCGAGCGCCGTGCGCACCCCGGCCTGATAGCGCGGCAGCACGAACAGCCGGGGCAGCACCGGGCCGCTCACCAGGTCAGGCCGGATCGCGGACGGCGGGACCTGCCACTGGTCGAGGACGAGGCGCGGCGGGGGCGGCTCGAAGTCTGGGAGCACCGGCCACGACCCCCGGTCGATGGACAGCGCCTTGGGGAAGGGCTGCACGAGCAGGGTGGCGGGGTCGATCGCCACGGCTTCGTCGGTGAGGTAGCGGAAGCCACGACGCAGCAGCCCGGAGACGGTCGTCGTTTTGCCGCACTCCATCGGGGCCGGCAGAACCACACCGACGCCGTTGCGTTCGGCGCCGGCTGCGTGCAAGAGAACCAGGTCGGCCGAGCTGCGGCTGATCACCTGCTGGTTCACGTTCTGCAGCAGCACTGCGATGCTCCACGACAGCGTCGTTGCTTGGCTCAACAGCGTGTCATCGCAATAGATCCGGTAGCGGTGCTGGATGCTCTCGCCTTCGTCGATGAGGGAGTACGTGGTGCCGGCCCCGGTAGCAGGGGCGAAGCCGCCGAACACCGTCTCGAGCTGGCGGCCCACCTCGACCGAGTCGGTGCGCACGGCGAAGTCGAAGCGCAGCGCCTGGAACGTCCGCGAGACGTGCGCCCAGTCTCGGCCGTCGAGGTCCACGATGTTGGCGACGTCGGTGAGCGTGGTCATCGCAGCGCCGCCCGCACTTCGGCGGCCTGCTCGTGAATGCGGACGACCGCTTCACCCACGCGTCGGACGTCTTCGTCGGTCATGTGCGACCACAGCGGGGGAGTGATCACCCGCTCGGCGATGTCGTCGGTCACGGGCAGGTCCCGGCTCGGGCCCAGGTGGGCGTAGGCCTTCTGCCGGTGGATCGGCGGGAAGTAGTAGCGCCGCGAGTCGATGCCCTCCGCCTTCAGCGCCGCGGTGAGCTCAGGCACGGTTAGCCCGAACGCCTCTGGGTCGACGATCAACGTGAGATCCTTGTACGTCGACACGTCATCGCCGCCGAGCGTCGGATAGCGGAGACCGGGGATCCCCGCCACCGTGTCCTGAAAGGTCCGCACAAGCGCGGCCCGTCGATCGATGCGCTCGTCCAGCCTCGCCAACGACCACAGGCCCAGGGTGGCGTGCAGCTCGGACATTCGGGCGTTGATGCCGGGGAAGTGGCAGTCGTAGTCACCGGGGTTGCCGTAGTCGCGACCGAGGCGCAGCGCCTCTGCCACGCTGGCGTCGCG
>DATLOQ010000081.1:0-38951 GCA_035536235.1 Mycobacteriales bacterium | reverse complement strand
CGATCTCCTGCTGCCATCCGGTGTCCATGTACGCCGACGATACAAGCGCCGGAGCCGGCGCACCCGTCGAGGATGCGCCGGCTCCGGCTGAGCGCTTGATTGCTGAGCTGGTAGTGCTGGCGGGGCTAGACCTGCTCGGCGAGAGTGCGCCGACGGACCGCCAGAGCCAGTCCGGCTGCGGCCAGCGCCGCGAGGGCGAGACCGGCCGGTGCGCCGGTGGCCGCGAGCGGTGCGCCGCTGGGTGCCGCGGGGGCGGCGGGAGCGGCCGGAGCAGCCGGGGCAGCCGGGGCCGGGCGGACCGGGGCGGCGGCGACGGAGGCCGGGCGGAAGCGCGAGGACTCGTTGAGCTGGCCGACCGCGATCGAGATCGGGGCGGTGCTGAACCCGCTCGCGGTCTGGGTGACGCCGGGCAGTGCAGGCAGGCTGGGCAGCGCGACCAAGGTCGGGACGGTGACCGAGCCGAGCGAGATCCGGAGTGCGCTGACCGTGGCAGTGGCCGTGGTGAACGCGCCGTCCTTGCCCGTCGCCGTGTTCTTGGTGAGGAACTCCACGGTCGGAGTCGGTACGACGAGGCCGGGCACCGCGCCGTTCAAGGTGCCGAAGACCCGGCCGAGCACCCCGCCCACCTGGGCGTTGAGCGCAGCCACTGCGGCCGTCGCCGTGCCGATGACCTCGATCGAGGACCCCAGGCCGGCCAGGGCCAGCGCGTCCGCGCCGAGCACCCGGACGCCGCTGATCGTGCCGGTGACGGTGGCGGCCGAGTCCGCCGCGGTCTTGCCGGTCTTGGCCAAGGACGCGACCGTGATGTCGGCCACAGAGGCGAGCGGAACGTCGAGGACGTTGGCTGCGGCCGCAAGCACCGCGGCGATGGCGCCCCGGAGCGTGGCCAGCGCCGAGTTGAGTGCCGCCTGAGCGGCGTCGATGACGGCGTTGGCCGAGCCGAGAGCAGCGTTGGCGGCAGCGAAGGCAGCGTCGGCGGCAGCCTTGGCCGACTGAGCCTGGGTGAGCTCGGTCAGCGCCGCGACGACCGGGGCGGGCTTCAGTGCGTCGGGCAGTGCCGCGAAGGCTGCGGGGGTGAGACCGGCTGCGGAGAGCGCGGTGCCGAGAGCAGCGGTCGCGGCTGCCACGGCCGCGTCGGCCTGGGTGACACCGGCGGCAGCGGAGGTGACTGCGGCCTGCGCCGGTGCGGCAGCGGCCTGCGCGGTGGCGAGCTGCGCCTGGGCGCTGTCCACCGCAGCCTGAGCTGACTCAGCAGCCGTCATGACGGCCTCGACGGCCGGGTCGAGCGTGCCGGGCAGGGACCGGAGCAGGTCGCGGATCGCGGGCAGCGGCAGCGCGCTGAGGTCGATGCCCAGACCGGCGATGAGGTCGGCCAGGCTGGGCAGGCCGATGTTGGAGGCGGTGACCGACTTCTGCGCCGTCGAGCCGGTCGCGTTGACGACCGAGCCGACCGAGACCGCGCCGGTGCCGATCAGGTTGGTGCCGAAGACGCTGATCTGGCCGAGGTCGCCGGTCAAGCCGGAAGCGGCGCCGTTGAGGACCGATGCCGACAGATCGGCGGCCGGCGATGTCGCGGACAGGAGGGCGGCGGGCACTCCCGCGACCGCCCCGGTGCTGACCGCGGCGACGCCCTTCGGCGAGGTGGCCGGCGTCACTGTCTGGGTGCCGGTCTTGACGCCGTCGACGGTCAGCGGGGTGAAGGACACCGAAGCATCCGCCGCGTTGATCGTCGTGGCCACGCTCGACAGGTCACCCAGCGTGACGCTCTTGCCGAAGGCGGAGACGGCGACCAGGGCGGCGCCCGACTGGGCGGAGCCGGCGGCCGGGGTGGGGGCAGTCGCCGCAGCCGCAGCGGAGGCGAGGGGCAGGACCGCGCCGAGCGCGACGGCTGCGGCTGCGAGTCGGAGGGAAGGACGCATCGTGCGCTCCAGATGGGTTATGGGCCGATGTTCGGCGGTCTGGGGTAAGCGTCGACGCCTTGCCCGATTTCGCCCATGGCACATCCGGGTGGTTTTGCCCTAGTCCGAACTAGTCGGTTGGACCGCCGGACGGGTCACCTTCGGCCGGCACCGGCATGCGCACGCGGCCTTCCCACCGGGTCGAGAGCACCACGGTCGTCCGGGTGCGCGCGACGCCGGGGATGCGACGCAGCACGGCCAAGGTGTGCTCCAGCGCGTCGACGTCTTCCACCCGCACCTTCACGACCATGGCCTCGTCGCCGGCCACGAACCAGCAGTCCTCGATCTCGGGCACTCCCTCGAGCCTGGCGACCAGCTCGTCCTGCTCTGTGCCGTCGGCCTGGTGGACCCCCACAAGAGCGCTCACCCCGAATCCGAGCGCAGCCGGCGTGACCGCGGCGTGATAGCCGGTGATGACGCCGACCTGCTCCAGCCGAGCCACCCGGTCCCGCGCGGCGGGCGCCGTGAGCCCCGTGAGCACGCCGAGCTCGGCGTACGTCGACCTGGCGTCGGCCCGCAGCGCCGCCACGATCACGTGGTCGACGGCGTCCATCGGGCGCCCTGCGGCACTGCGCGCTCTCGCCACCTGCGGACTCCTCTGCGAAACGGGATGAGGTTTGCAACTAAAGGTGTTGGAGTACTATAGTATCGATTTGTAAGGTCTTAAGGGAGGAAACCCATGGTTACTACAGTAGAACTCGTCCGGGCGCACCAAGCCGAGCTTCGGGCTTCCGCCGCCCGCGCAGCCCAGGGCAGCGCTCCGCACACCCTGCGCGACGCCGTACGCCGGATCCGCCACCGCACCGCACGCTGAGCGCGGTGGTGACCGGTCGAGCGACGTTTCGGCCGGTTACCGCCACCCTGGGGGATGCGGGGTGGAAGTCGGGTTTGCGACCGGCCGTCACTATCGCCCGGGTGGCTCGTTCCCTGATCACCAGCCCCTCCGTCGGAGGGTCCCCCCTGACCAGGAGATTGACGATGGAGCGAGACCGGCTGATGACCCCTGGCGAGGTCGCCACCCTCTTCCGGGTCGACCCGAAGACCGTCACCCGTTGGGCCGTCGCAGGCCGCATCGGCAGCGTCCGCACGCCGGGCGGCCACCGACGCTTCCGTGAGTCCGAGGTGCGCGCCCTCCTGCACGGCGAGCCGCGCCGGGCTCCCGTGCCGCAGGCAGCGCCGACGCGGCTGGTGTCCCGCACCGCCTGAGATTCCGTCACGACTGCTCGTCCTGACGCGCCGCGCCGAGCTCCCCGGTCCACCGCCGGTAGAGCGTGTGCGGTACGCCGATCGCGTCGAGCACCCGACCACCGACGAAGTCGACGAGCTGACCCAGCTCCGTGGGGCCGTGGTAGTACGCCGGCGAGGCCGGCAGCACCGTCGCCCCCGCATCGTGCAGAGCGAGCAGCTGCACGAGGTGGCCCCGACTCAGCGGGGTCTCCCGAGGCACGACGACGAGCGGCCGCCCCTCTTTGAGCGTCACATCCGCAGCCCGTTGCAGCAGGTCCTTCGACAGTCCGAGCGCGATACCGGCCACGGCCGCAGTGCTGGCCGGCACCACCACCATGCCGCGCGTCGGATAGGACCCGCTCGACGGACCTGCCGCGAGGTCCCCCGGCGTCCAGTGGCGGACGTCCGCGAGCTCCGCGGGTGCGCCGAGCCATCGGAGCAGGTCGTCCTGCCAGTGGGCGTCGCGCCACCCGATGCCGGTCTCGTCGAGGATCGTCAGGCGGGCCGCCCGCGAGACCACGAGGTCGATCGCCTCCCCCGCCTCGAGCAGCGCCCCGATGACGGAGCGAGCGTACGGCGTGCCGCTGGCGCCGCTCACGCCGACCACCCACGGGACGCGCATCAGGTGAGCCCGGGCAGGAGGTCGGCCAGGGCGAAGCCGAGCAGGCCGACGCCGACGTAGCCGTTCACGACGAAGAACGCGCGGTTGACCCGCGACAGATCAGCGGCCGACACGATGGTGTGCTCATAAGCCAAGGCTGCTGCCGTGGCGGCGACGCCGACGGCCCACCAGAGCCCGAGGTTCGTCACCCCGCCGTAGGCCGCGAGCAGGGCCACCGTCGCGACGTGCACCCCGGCGCTGACTCGCAGCGCAGTCGCGACGCCGAACCTCGCCGGCAGGGACTGCACGCCCTCCTGTCGGTCGGAGTCCACATCCTGGCAGGCGTAGATCAGGTCGAAGCCGCTCACCCAGGTGCCGACCGCGAGACCGAGCACGACCGCCGCCCACGACCACCTCCCGGTCACGGCGATCTCCGCGCCCACCGGTGCGACGGCCTGGGCCAGGCCGAGGATCGCGTGGCAGAGCCAGGTGAAGCGCTTGCCGTACGGGTAGAGGATCAGCGGTGCGACGGCAAGCGGGGCCAGCACAAGGCATAGCGGGGACAGCAGCGCGGCACTGCCGAGGAAGGCGACGAGCGCTACCACCATCCCGAAGACTGCCGTGCGCACCGAGAGCTCCCCGGTGACCAGCTCTCGGGTCGCCGTCCGCGGGTTGCGGGCGTCGATCTCGCGGTCGATGACCCGGTTGGCCGCCATCGCGAAGGTGCGCGCCGCGACCATCGCGACAGTGATCAAGAGCAGAGTGACCCACTCGAGCCGCCGCCCCGACTCGCGCATGGCGGTCAGCGCGCTGACGTAGGCGAAGGGCAGCGCGAAGACGGAGTGCTCGATGACGACAAGGCGCAGAAACCCGCGCACGGCACCGGAGGAGGCGACCGGCTCGGCGGCGGCGGTCGCGGCGTGACTCACCTAACGCCCTGCGCCGTTCACGACAGACCGAGCTCGGACCAGCGCCGCGAGACGCGCTCGACCACCGCCGGGTCCTGGACGATGGCGGTCGGCCAGCCGCCGTCGCGCGCATAACCCTCGGTGGGCAGCTTGCGGGTGGCGTCGATGCCGGCCTTGCCGCCCCAGAACTGCTGGTACGCCGCGTGATCGAGGTGATCCACCGGCCCGGTCGTGACCAGCAGGTCGTGGGAGTAGTCGACGTTGCCGAACGCCCGCCAGGCGACCTCGCGGTAGTCGTGCACGTCGCAGTCGGCGTCGACCACGACGACGAGCTTGGACAGCGACAGCAGGCCTGCGCCCCAGATCGCGTTCATCACCTTCTGCGCCTGCTTGGGGTACCGCTTGTCGATCGAGACGATTACGCAGTTGTGGAAGACGCCTTCGACCGGCAGGTCGTAGTCGACGATCTCCGGCACGGTCATCCGAATGAGCGGCAGGAAGATGCGCTCGGTGGCCTTGCCGATGGGGCCGTCCTCCTGGGGCGGCTGGCCCACCACGATCGTCTGGAAGACGGGGTCGCGCTGCATCGTCATGCACTCGACGGTCAACGCCGGAAAGGGCTCGACCGGAGTGTAGAAGCCGGTGTGATCGCCGAAGGGGCCCTCGGGACGCCGTACGCCGGGCTCCAGCCAGCCTTCGAGGACGACATGCGCGTTGGCCGGCACCTGCAGCGGCACCGTCTTGGCGTTCACCAGCTCGACCCGCTTGCCGCGGAGGAAGCCGGCGAAGAGGTACTCGTCGATGCCGGGCAGCGGCGCGCTCGCCGAGTACGTGACGACCGGGTCGCAACCAAACGCGATCGCCACCGGAAGCCGCTCGCCGCGGCGCTCGGCCACCGCGTGATGCGCGGTGGAGTCCTTGTGGATCTGCCAGTGCATGCCGACCGTGTTGCGGTCGTGGCGCTGAAGCCGGTACATGCCGAGGTTGCGTACGCCGGTCTCGGGGTGCTTGGTGTGCGTCAGCCCGAGGTTCATGAAGGCCCCGCCGTCGTCGGGCCAGGCATGCAGCGCCGGCAGCTCGAAGAGGTCGACGTCAGCCCCGGTGCGCACCACCTCCTGGCACGGGGCAGTGGTGACCTTCTTGGGCGGCACCCCGCGCAGTGAGGCGAGCTTGCCGACCGCCTCTCGAAGCCCGCCGAAGCCCTTGGGCAGCTCCGGCTCGAGCAAAGCGCCGATGCGGTGCCCGATCTCGTCCAGCGAGTCGACCCCCAGCGCCATGGCCATGCGGCGCTCGGTGCCGAAGAGGTTGATGGCGAGCGGCATTGACGAGCCCTGCACCGCGCCGAATACCAGCGCGGGGCCCTGCTGGCGGACCACCCGGGTGACGATCTCGGTGATCTCGAGGTGCGGGTCGACGGGCGCGCTCACATGCCGAAGCTCGCCCTCGCGCTCGAGTCGGCGCAGGAAGTCGCGCAGGTCGTCGTAGGCCACAGATCAGGGCTCTGCGGGGTGGTCCTCGGTGGTGACGTGCGTGCCTTCGACGAAGGTGTGGTTCGACGAGAGCTTGGGGCCCTCGAGGTAGGAGAAGGCGTAGAACACGGCCGCGCCGACAACCAGCGCGATGACCCACTTGAACCAGCCCGGGATCGGGCCGTCACCCACGTCGCCGCCGAAGTCGGAGATCGGGTCGATGAAGGCGGGCCGCTCGGTGGCCACTACCGGCCTCCGTCGCAGGACAGGCCGACGAGGTAGGACGCAAGACGGTCCAGATCCTTGCCGGAGAGGTAGGAGTACGACGGCATCGAGCTGTCCTGGTGCACCGCACCAGGGTCGCGAAGGTAGTCGGCCATCGCCTCGACCTGCGCCGCCCGGTCCGCCCCGGCGTCGGCACCCGGCACCCGGTCTCCGACACAGCGGAGGTCGGGGCCGTAGCGGGTCTCCCCGAGGTTGGCCGGCCGGTCGGCCAAGGTGTCGCCTGGGCGGGTGGGCCGCTGCGCCAGCTTCGCGTCGGTGAACGTGTCGCGGACCTGCTGGGTGTGGCAGTACACGCAGCCCTGGTTGACGTAGATCTCCCGGCCGGCGACCTCGCCCTTGGTGTAGGCGCGGGTCGCGTCGGTGACCGTGGTGGTGACTGCGTCGGCGGTGGGCAGCGCGACGGTGACCGCGAAACCGGAGCCGAGCAGCACTGCCGAGCCGAGCAGGACCGGGAGCAGGGTGAGCCGCCTGGAAACCGGAGGGATGTCGGCCATCTCAGCCCTCCCGTGCTTGAGGGTGGGCAGCGTCGTCGCGGTCGAGCGGCTCGCCGTACGCCGTCGTGGCCAGCACCTGCTGGAAGACCAGGACCGCCGTGGCGAGCAGAAGCGCCTGTCCGATCACCCGGGCCCAGAGCAGCGGCCGGATCGAGTCGGCCACCACCCGCCAGCCGGCGCCGGTGAAGGCCGTGCCGCCCTCCCGGACGCTCTCGGTCCAGAGCGCACCCTGGACGAAGCCGGCGGCGAGGAGCGACGCAGCGACCAGCAGCACGCCCGCCCCGAGCCACCAGGTGGACCGCGCCGCGAGCATGGGGTTGGCCTGGCGCCGGCCGCTCAGCGCAGGAAGCACGTGCCACAGTCCGGCCAGGATGAGCGAGCCGGCGACGCCGGCCGCCATCATCTCGGCCTTGCCGTCGGCGAAGACCGTGAGGTGGAGCACGTCGCCCGCCGTACGGCCGGCGGTGACAGCGCCGAGCACCGACGACAGGGCCAGCAGCGCCGCTCCGAGAAGGGCGCTGCGCAGGTCTGCCGGATGCGCCAGGCTGGTCCGGCGGGTGTAGGTCTTCGACAGGTTGACGCATACCGCGAGGGCGGGCACCACGAGGGCGATCATCGACGCGATGCCGATGGTCTCCAGCCACTCCTGCGCCGGACCGGACACCAGCCGCGCCGCTCCGGTGAGCGGGGCGATCGCCACCCAGCCCCAGAAGCCGATGGCGGCGAGCCGACGCGAGTAGAGCGCAGTCCGCGCCGCCTGCGGGACCACGTAGAGCGCGATGCCGATGCCGAGCGAGACCAACCAGAGCAGGAGCAGTCCATTGGTCGCGAAGACCCGGACAACCTCGTCGTTGACCCCGGCGACCCGGGGCAGCGAGCCGAGCAGGAGCAGCAGCGGTCCGGCCAGCACCCCGGCACTGAGGTGCCACAGCGCTGGGTGCAGGTCGTCGGACTCCCGCATCGCCATGGTGCGGAAGAACGCCGCAGCGGCGAGGAGCAGGCCCAGCGCGAGCGGCACGGAGAACAGGCGGGGCAGCTCGAGGCCGGGGCGCCCGGTGCTGTGCCCCATCAGGAGGGCGATCGAACCCGCGGCGACCGACAGGGTGACGAGAGCACCGCCCGCTTTGGCGAGCAGGTCGAGCTGCGCGGGCGCTCGGCCGAGCCGACGCGCGAGGTCGAGGGCGACCCCTGTTCCGATCATGCCGAGGCCGCCGAAGCCGACGATCGTGGTCGCCACGGGCCGCAAGCGCCCGATGGAGGTGGCCGGGCCGAGCGTCCCCCAGCCGGGCGACACCAGCTGGATCGCCGTCACGAGCGTGAGAGCGGCGCCGAGCAGCAGGAAGGCAGCGCCGACCGTCAGCCACGTCAGCGCAGCACCCGAAGGCTGCTCCCAGCTCCGCGACCGCGCATCCGCGTTCGTCTCAGCCGGAGCTGCTGTCGTGGCGAGAGCCACTCCCACCTCCGTGCTCGAACCGATGAGGACAAGCGGGAAGGATATAGAGCCGGCGACGGCTATGGCGAAACGCGCCGCCGTCGGAGACGGCGCAACATTTACGGCGGAGACGAAGGACCGCTGCCTCAGACACCGGCGTAGGAGTGCAGCCCGGAGATCCAGAGGTTGACGCCGAAGTAGCAGAACATCAGCGCGACGAAGGCGACCACCGCGACACCCGCGGCCCGGCGGCCGTGCCATCTCGGCAAGGGCCGCGCGTGCAGGTAGCCGGCGTAGAGCACCCAGGTGATGAAGGCCCAGGTCTCCTTCGGATCCCAGCCCCAGTAGCGGCCCCACGCCGCTTCCGCCCACACCGCGCCGGCGATGACGGCGAAGGTCCAGACCGGGAAGGCGAAGGCCGTCAGCGAGTAGGCCACCGCGTCCAGGCTGGCCGCGGACGGCATGCGGCCGCCAGAAGACACAGACGGCATCCGGCTCTGCTCATTGACCCCGCCCCGGCCTCGGCGCTCGCGGGCGTCCTGCACGAGGTAGAGGACCGTGGTGGTGAAGCCGATCATGAAGATTCCGGTGGCGATCGCCGCGGCCGCGACGTGGATCTTCAGCCAGTAGGAATTCAAGGCCGGCACCAGCGGAGAGGCCGGGGCGTAGAGGAGCGTGCCGGCGATGCCAAGGTAGACGATGACCGGCAGCATCACGATCGCGCCGAGGTGGCGGACCGGCTGGCGGTAGAGCAAGCAGAGGTAGCCGGTGACCGCGGCCAGGCACACGGCCGAGGAGAACTCGTACATGTTGCCCCACGGCACCCGCTCGACCGCGAGGCCGCGAGTGGTCAGGGAAGCGGCGTGCACCACCCAGCCGAGCACCGTGAGCGCAACCGCCGCGGCGCCCACTGCAGCGCCGCGACGTGGGTGCGCTGCGCCGAGGCGACCGGTGGTCTGGGTCCAGGAGGCCGGCAGCGTGTCGGTCGCCCCCCCGGCGATCGGCCGAAGCGAGAGGGGTCGCCCGAAGGCCCAGTCTGCGGCGTAGCCGATCATCGCGACGGCGTAGCAGAGGACGGCGACGAGCAGCAGCGTGTCGCTGAGCTCGGCCAGGCCCTGATCCACCGGCACTACGGCGCCTCCCTGCTGTCTCGAACGTCGCTCACTGGCACCGCGTCTGCCGTCGGCTGGGGAGCTGCCGGTTCGCGGGGTGCCGGCGGAAGGTGCTCTCGCAGCTCCGCAACCAGCCGGTCGAACTCCGACGCGAATGCCTCGACGTTGCGCCGGGGCAGTCCGCCCACCTCGACGAGGGTACCGCCGGGACCGGCGATCACGCGCGCCCAGATGCGCCGACGTCGTACCCGCAGACTCGTCATCAGGCCGGCCAGCGCCAGCACCGCGGAGACCAGGACGATGCGCTGGCCGGGGTCGCGGGCGACCTGGACGTTGGCCCACTCACGGAAGCCGACGAAGGTCATCGTCGCCCCGCCGGCGAGCGGCCCGCTCGTCTCGCCCGGCAGCAGGAAGCCGCCCCCCGTGCGGACCATCCCGCGCGTGTCGAGCTCGTAGACGTTCTGCGGCAATCCGGCATCGAGACCGAGGTCGCCGGCGAACGCCTCGAAGGACACGGCCGGCGCTCTGGCGTCCGGGAAGCCGGAGAAGAGACGCCCGTCGCGGGTGAGGTCCACGGTCGGCAGGAAGGCGGCGCGCACGCCGATCTGCGGCAGCCCGGGTGAGACGTCGGGCACCTTGATGACCCCCGTGGACAGGAAGCTGCCGTCCTGCGGGAGGAAGGGCGTCACCTCGTCGTAGACGACCCGGCCGTCCTTGTCCCGGACGACGATGTGCGGGGCGTAGCCGTGCGCGAGCAGGTAGACGCGCGAGCCGGCCACCGACAGCGGGTGGTTGACCCGCAGCGTCGTACGCCGGCGGGGCTCGTCGAAGCCCTCCGCGTAGCGCACGTCGGCCCGGAAGTCGGTGGGCTGGCCCCCGTCGGTGTAGTCGGCGTCGAAGTCGTCGAGCACGAGCGAGAACGGCGCCAGGTCGGCCGCCCCGCCCAGCCGGCTCGGGTCGAGCTCGTCGTAGGCGACGGCGGTGTTGGTGAAGCCGGTGCCCTCCACGACGATCGCGCGGCCCTCGTAGCCCAGCAGCGCGCCGACCGCGACGCCGGCGATGACGCCGAGGATGGCCAGGTGGAAGACGAGGTTGCCCGTCTCGCGCGCGTAGCCCTTCTCGGCGCTGACCGAAGTGGCGCCGTCGTCGTGCACCCGCGTCTCCGTGCGCCAGCGCCTGGCGCGCAGCCGGCGTCGTACGGCGGCCGCCACCTCGGCAGGCGGCAAGGTCGTCGTCACCGAGGCCGTGCGCGGCAGCCGGGCGAAGGACCGGGGCGGACGGGGCGGGCGGGCGGCTAGCGCTCGTGCGTGCAGCCGGATACGCGGGGTGAGGCACCCGACGAGGGAGACGCAGATCAGCAGGTAGAGCCCGACGAACCACGGCGCTGCGAAGGTGTCGAAGAAGCCCAGCCGGTCGTAGATCGGGCCGGCGATCGAGTGCTCCCCGAGGAAGCGGTCCACGGCGAACGGGTTGAGCGGGCGCTGCGGCAGGACCGACCCCGGCACTGCAGCCAGAGCGAGCGCGAAGAGCAGGACCAACGCGGTGCGCATCGAGGTCAGCCCCCGCCAGCTCTGCCGCAGGCCGACCGCCAGAGTGACGCTGCCGGGCCGGGGATGAGCGCCGGCGTGCCTCTCGCCGCGGGTCATACGGCCGTCGCGAAGCCGCCGTACCACGTCTGCAGCTCCAGCACGATGTCGCTGTAGATGCCGGTCACCTGGAGCACGCCGATCACGATGAGAAACGCGCCGCCGACCCGCATCACCGTGCGGTAGTTGCGCTTGACGACGGCGAAGGCGGCCATCGATCGGCGGAAGGCGAGGCCGGTGATGATGAACGGCACGCCGAGGCCGAGGCAGTAGATGAAGGACAGCAGCGCCCCCCGCACAGCGCCGTCGCTGCTCAACGCGAGCGTGAGCACCGCCCCCAGGGTCGGGCCGATGCACGGAGCCCAGCCCAGGCCGAACACGATGCCGAGCAGCGGTGCCCCGGCCAGCCCAGCGGAGGGCAGCCGGTGGATCCGCACCTCGCGTTGGAGGAAGGAGAGCTTGGTGAAGACGCCGGCGAAGACCAGGCCGAGCAGGATCGTGATCACGCCGAAGACGCGGATCAGCGGCTCCTCGTAGTCCCGCAGCGCCCGGCCGGCAGCCCCGAAGAGGGTGCCGTAGCTGACGAAGACCAGGGAGAACCCGAGCACGAAGAGGGTGCCGCCGAGGAGCACCCGGCCGCGGGTATGCGGGCTGCCGGCGCCGTCGGTGTCCGACTGCTCCTCTTCCGCGTCCTCCGCGAGGTCCGCCGCCGACAGGCCCGTGATGTAGGAGAGGTAGCCCGGCACCAGAGGCAGCACGCAGGGCGAGAGGAAGGAGACCAGTCCGGCGACGGCAGCGATGGGCATGGCCAGCAGGAGTGGGCCGTCGAGGACGGTCTCCTTGAACGTCTGGCCGACCCCCGCGAGCAGGACCGGGTTCACGCCACCCGCCTGACGAGGGCGACGAGGTCGTCGTACGTCGTCCCGCCGATCACCCGGGCGGCTACCCGCCCGTCGCGGTCGAGGATGACCGTGCTCGGGATGGCGGTCGGCGGCAGATCACGGAAGCGCCCAACCAGGCCGGCGCTCGGGTCGAACAGGCTGGGGTAGGTGACACCGAAGCGGCGGTTGTGCGCAAGGGCGTTGCCCGTGGTCCGGTCCCGCACGTTGATCCCGACGAACCGGACGCCGGCCGGCGCCAGGTCGGCTGCCGCCCGCTGCAGGTCCGGCTGCTCCTTCTTGCACGGGGCGCACCACGAGCCCCAGATGTTCAGCACGACGACCGTCCCGCGCAGGTCCGCGACATCCAGCGGCGCCCCGTCGAGGGTGCTGCCTCGGAGCGCCGGGGCCGCGCGCCGGTCGTCCACCGGGAGCAGCGTCGCGGTGCCGTCGCCGGCCCGGAAGCCGGTCCCGCCGACCGGGGAGTCGACCTCAGTGCGCGAGCCGGCGCACGACGTGAGGAGCAGCGCGATCGCGACGGTCGCCGCGACACCGAGACGGCGTCCGCCGCGGGTGGCGCCTGTGCTCATCAGCGGATGTCCTTCGACGCCACTCCAGAGCCGGATATGGAGCACATCCGGAGTTCGACGCGCGCGCCTGGTTGGATTCGCGGGGTCATCCCCGCCGCCGTAGTATCGCAGCGGTTGGGCGGACCTGCCCACCGCACGCCCGACGCAGCAGCCGACACGCACGAAGGAGCGGACGAATGCCAGGACGACTCGGGCAGTCTCCGTGGGTCCGCGTGACCATCGGATCGCTGATCCTCACGATCGCCTTCGTGATCTTCTACGGCGCCATCCCGTCGGCCCTGCTCGCCTGGACCGACGAGTGGCAGATACTCGAGGACAACCCCGAGATCGCCCCGCGAATCCGCGATGTCGGCATCGTCGGCTACCACGGCGTGATCGTGGGCATCACCTTCCTCGCCTTCTCGCTCTACCAGCGGCTGAACCCCGTCAACGCCGACGCCGACGAGGCCAAGCGCGACGCCGGCGGCTACCGATGAGTCTGCCCCTGGCGGAGCTGCGATGACCGACAAGCGAGTCGAGATCTTCGACGACTACACGCTCGGCACCGTCGACCCCAACTGGCTGCAGGAGCGGGTCAAGCCCAAGCGGCACATCGCGCTCGCCCCCGAGCTGTGCATCCTGTGCCGGGCGTGCGAGGACGTGTGCCCGTGGGAGTGCATCTTCATGATGTCGCCGGACATCGTGGCCGGGGCGGAGAACCCGGAGATGAAGACCCTCGCCGAAACTGCCGGCGCGGTCTTCATCATCGACGACAACGAGTGCACCCGGTGCGGCATCTGCGTCGACCGCTGCCCGCCGTACGCCCTGTTCTACTCCAAGATCGGTGAAGCAGCACCCAAGAAGAAGTAGGGAGACGCACGTGGCCGACCGGCCAAGCTCGAAGGACCGCATCAAGGAAGTTCAGGCTCAGGTCAAGGACTTCGCGGCCCCTCGTGACCCGCGCGACGGCCAGGTCTGGAAGTCGATCTTCCGGCCCGGCTCGATCTACCGCCCGGGCTACCGTGACACCTCTCGCGACCGCGCGCTCGCCACCATGAACAACGTGCTCTACCACCTGCACCCGGTGAAGCTGAAGCGGCACGGGCTCAAGCTCACCTACACCTACTGCCTCGGCGGGCTTTCCTTCTTCCTCTTCATCCTGCTCACCGTGACCGGCATCTACCTGATGTTCTTCTACCGCCCCTCCGCCGGCTTCGGCCAAGAGCTGGCCTACGCCGACATCCGGGCGCTGTCCTCCGGGGTGACGTTCGGCCAGCTGGTGCGAAACCTGCACCGGTGGTCTGCCCACGCGATGGTCTTCACCGTCTTCCTGCACATGGCCCGGGTCTTCTACCACGGGGCATACAAGTCACCGCGCGAGTTCAACTGGGTCGTCGGCGTGATCCTGCTGCTGCTGACCCTGCTGCTGTCCTTCACCGGCTACCTGCTGCCGTGGGACCAGCTGGCGATCTGGGCGGTTGCGGTCGGCACCCAGATGATGGGCTACACCCCGGTCTTCGGTAAGGAGGTCCGGTTCGTCCTGCTCGGCGGGGTCGAGATCGGGCCGCCGACGCTGCTGCGCTGGTACGTGCTCCATGTGCTGGCGCTGCCGTTCGTCGCTGTGATCTTCATGGCCGTGCACTTCTGGCGCATTCGCAAGGACGGCGGCATCTCCGGCCCGCTGTAAGCACCCGCCCCCACCACCGGCACCCACCACAGCAGAGCGAGGACGGCGATGTCCGAGGAGATCACTCCCGACCAGGAGACGTACGACGCGGCTATCGCCGCGGGCGACTCCGACCGCGTCGCCCGGGCGAAGGCCAAGTCTGCGGCAGTGAAGAAGTCGCGCAAGGCAGCCGGCGTCGCGACGCCTGCCGTCGCCGCAGCAGCCGCAGCAGCCCCGCCGGCCGACGGCAGTGCGGCGCCGGAGGCGCCCGCCGCAGCCGCGCCAGCGGCGGCGGCCATCAGCACGGCGCCAGCGGCGGCGGCCATCAGCACGGCGCCCGCGGCGGCAGCGTCAGCTGGCGCCGCCGTAGGCACAGCCACGATGACGCGTACTGCTCCGCTCTCCCCAGCCGAGCGTCAGGCTCGGGTCGCGGCGGCGGTGGCCAAGTCCGGGGGCGCCGTCGCCACCGGCGGCGGTCGGGGCACCGCCGACGGGATGACCCACCGGCTGCTCGCGATGGTGCCACCCGAGGGGATTCAGCGGGTCGAGCGGACACAGGACGACAAGGTCAACGTCTGGCCACACCTGCTCGTGGAGGAGATGGTCGCGCTGCTCGCTTGCACCGCCTTCCTCACCGTCTTCTCCACGTTCGTCGACGCGCCGCTGCTGGAGCTGGCCAACGTCAACCTGACACCGAACCCGTCCAAGGCGCCGTGGTACTTCCTGGGGCTGCAGGAGCTGCTGCGCTACTTCCACCCGATGATCGCCGGCGTGACGATCCCCGGGGTCGGCCTCGTCCTGCTGATGGCCTTCCCCTACTTGGACAAGAACCCGTCGGTGCGCCCGGCCAACCGCAAGTTCTCCATCATGCTGTTCACCTGGTTCGTCATCATGTCGGCCATCCTGTCGACCATCGGCTCGCTCTTCCGCGGACCCGGCTACAACTGGGTCTGGCCGTGGAGCCAGGGCCTGTACTTCGAGTTCTAGGAAGAAGGCGGCTCTCCCATGGCCAAGAAGCGGGGCATGTCCCGACGGGACTTCTTCCGCGTCAGCTGGCTCGGCTCGATGGGCCTGGCACTCACCGGCTTCGCCGGTGCGAGCCTCGGCTTCCTCTGGCCCAGCCTGCGCGGCGGATTCGGCTCGACCATCAACCTCGGTGACGCCGCGGTGCTCAAGGAGCAGATCGCGGCGGAGCCGAGCGGCCTGCTCTACTTCCCCGGGGCGCGGTCCTACCTCATCGCCTATGACCCGACTCCCGGGCAGGAGGACGTCTACGGCGACCTCTCCAAGGCAGGACTGCTCGCGGTGTACCAGAAGTGCGCGCACCTGGGCTGCCGGGTGCCGTCGTGCGCTACCAGCCAGTGGCTCGAGTGTCCCTGCCACGGCTCGCGCTACAACAAGGCCGGGGAGTACCAGTTCGGCCCGGCACCGCGGGGACTCGACCACTTCCCGCTGACCATGGACGGCGACGCGGTCAAGGTGGACACGTCCAACCGGATCGTGGGACCGCCTCGCGGCGTCGACACGATCAGCCAGGCACCGGCTGGACCGCACTGTGTCGGATAAGCGCGTGCAGGAGACGAAGCCGGGCGCCGTTGTCCGCCGGCGCTCAGCTAGCCCGTCGATCCCGATCGGCTTCCGGCCGGCGCCCTCCGACGACGAGCTCGAGACCAACGTGCTCGAGCGGTGGCAGGGCTGGGGCCTGCTGCTGACGATCTTCTTGGCCATCTTCCTGCCGACCTATGTGCTGTTCTTCGAGAAGCCGCGCATGCAGGACGCTGCGTTGGAGCAGCGGGCCGACTCGATCGAGCGCGGCGCGGCGCACTTCGCGATCGGCACGGAGAGCAACACGTCCGGGTACGGCTGCGCGCAGTGTCACGGGTCCGACGCCCGCGGCGGCGTCGTACCCAACTTCAAGTCGAGCCCGAAGTCCAAGCCGGTCGACTACCCCGCGCCGAACCTGCGCGAGGTCTTCCAACGCCAGCTGGGTCAGAAGAAGACGCCCACCGAGGCCTACCGCTTCGTCTACGAGACGATCGCCGAAGGGCGACCCGGCACTCCGATGGCGACCTGGGGGCTCGGCTACGGCGGCCCGCTGAACGACCAGCAGCTCGAGGACATCATCAACTACCTCATCTCGATCCAGGAGAAGGTGCCGGAGGGCGTCAAGCTCGCCGTCGGTGCCTCGCGCGGGCCCTTCTCCCGGCTGATCGCGTTCGGCGCCGAGGACCGCTAGCCCACCCCTGGAGGAAGGCTCCGCCGTGTTGAACGTCTACGCCGCCGCGACGAGCACGACCGGTGACGCCGTGCTGCACCTCGCCAGCACGGAGGAGGTGCCCAAGGGCCTGACCGCGGTCATCGCCGTCATTCTGATGTTCGGAATCCTCTGCGGCGGCATCTTCATGCTGCTGCAGAGCAGCTTCGGGCCCAAGGTCGGCTACCTCGTCACGGGCACCGCGTTCTGGGGCTGCTGGTTCGTGCTGTCGCTGCTGTGGTTCACCGGCGTGCCGGGACTGCCGATGCCCGGCCCGATCCCCGACGTCCCCACGTCGACGCCCCGCTACCTCGGGCCGCAAGGCGAGGAAGCGAGCTGGCAGGTTATCGACACCGACGCGGAGCGCCGCACGTTCCCGGTGGACGAGTCGGCCTTCATCGAGGTCAGCCCGGACCTCACCGACCAGGGTTTGATGGCCGAGATCACTGCAGCGGAGACCGCGGCATCGGAGGTCATCGGCCCGCAGTACGCCGAGGAGCTCGGCGTCGAGGCATCGTCTGTTGTCGCCGGGCAGATCTTCCAGATCACCTCGACCGAGATCATCCGCTCCGATCGCAAGGTGGCGCGGGCGCGGGTGACGACCGGTCCGGTCGAGACCGTGCCGACGCAGAGCGAGGACCAGAAGGCGTTGATCGCGAAAATCCAGCCGAAGACGTTCCTCCTCGCGCTGGAGGGCGGCTCGCTCGCGAAGCCGACCTACGTCGCGATGGCCGCCACGTTGCTGCTCTTCCTGCTGCACCTCGTGGGGCTCGGCATCGTCGACTCGAAGCCGGCTCCGGCGCCGGTCGGCATCCCCGAGCGCGAGACCGCCTCCGTCTGACGCTAGGCGCCGGGGGGGCCGGCGACGCGCGCGGCTTCGCCGGCCGGCTCGCTGTAGCGAACGGCGACCATCTCGCTTCCATCGAAGATCAGCGATGTGAGGCTGGCCAGCCCGCACTGCCGCCGGTCTGGCCGGTGCCAGAGGCGCCGTCCCTCGGCGAAGCGGCGGGTCACCCAGATCGGCAGCTGATGGCTCACGCACACCGCTTCGTGCCCGAGCGCCTCGTCGCGCGCCTGGTGGACCGCCGCCATGACGCGCGCCGCGACGTCGGCGTACGGCTCGCCCCACGACGGGGTGAACGGGTTGTAGAGGTGACGCCAGAGACTCGGGTCCTTGAAGGAGCCGGCGCCGAACTCCACCGTCTTGCCCTCGAAGACGTTGTCGCTCTCGATCAGCCGATCGTCGATGCGGGGAGTGAGCCCCAGGGCGACGGCGATCGGCTCGGCGGTCTGCTGCGCGCGCTCTAACGGCGACGTCACGAGCACCGTGACGTCGCGCCCGGCGAGGGCATCCGCCGCGGCGACCGCCATGTCGTCGCCCGCGGTGGAGAGCCGGAAGCCGGGGATCCGGCCGTAGAGGATCTTGCCCGGGTTGTGCACCTCGCCATGCCGCAGGAGGTGTACGACGGTGCGCTCGCTCACCCGGGCACCGCAGCGGCTGCGGCCCGCGCGGCGTACGGCGCGGCCTCGGCGATGCGGGCGAGCGCGTCGTCGTCGTGCGCCGCCGAGACGAACCACGCTTCGAAGGCGCTCGGCGGCAAGTAGACCCCGCGCGCCAGCATGGCATGGAAGAACGCCGCATAGCGCCCTACGTCCTGGCTCCTCGCGCTGTCGTAGTCGACGACGGCCTCGGCGGTGAAGAAGAACGAGAAGAGGCTGCCCGCGGTGTTGAGCTGGTAGGCGACGCCGGCTTCGTCCAGCGCGGCGGCGACGAGCCCGGCTACGGCGGTCGCGGTCTTGTCGACGTGGGCGTAGACCTCGGGTGTGCAGTGCCGCAGGGTGGTCAGGCCGGCCGCCACGGACACCGGATTGCCGGAGAGCGTGCCGGCTTGGTAGACCGGGCCGACCGGGGCGAGCAGCGCCATCACGTCGGCGCGGCCGCCGAAGGCAGCAGCCGGGAGGCCGCCGCCCATCACCTTGCCGAACGTCGCGAGGTCGGGAGCGACTCCCTCGACGCCGTACCAGCCCTGCTCGCTCACCCGGAAGCCGGTTAGCACCTCGTCCAGGATCAGCAGGGCGCCGTTGGTCTCGCACAGCACCTTGAGCCCGGCGTTGAAGTCAGGCAGCGGTGCCACCACGCCCATGTTCGCGGCCGCGGCCTCGGTGATCACGCAGGCGATCTCACCGGGCCACGCGGCGAAGGCCGCCGCCACGGCAGCCAGGTCGTTGTACGGCAGCACGATCGTGTCGGCGGTCGTCGCGCCGGTGACGCCCGAGGAGTCCGGCAGGCCGAAGGTGACGACCCCGCTGCCCGCGCTGGCCAGCAGCGCGTCGACGTGACCGTGGTAGCAGCCGGCGAACTTCACCACCTTCGCCCGGCCGGTGAAGCCGCGCGCCAGCCGCAGGGCCGACATGGTCGCTTCGGTGCCCGAGCTGACCAGGCGCACCTGATCGACATGCGGCAGCCGCGCGACGAGCAGCTCGGCCAGCTCGACCTCGCCCTCGGTGGGCGCGCCGAAGCTCGTGCCGTGCGCCGCCCGCTCGACGATGGCGGCGACGACGGCGGGGTGCGCGTGGCCGAGGATCATCGGACCCCACGAGCAGACCAGGTCGACGTAGCGGCGACCGTCGGCGTCGATGAGCCGGGCGCCCTCGCCGCGAGCCATGAACCGTGGGGTGCCGCCGACGGCGCGGAAGGCCCGGACCGGGGAGTTCACCCCGCCCGGAGTGACCGCGCGGGCACGGTCGAAGAGCGCGCCGGAGTCGGGCGCGTCGAAGTCATAGGCCATGCAGGCATTGTCGCGGCGAGGGACGCCGTACGCCGAATCGGGCCCCGCAGTGGTCGCCCCATGCACGCGAGCTGACTAGCGGAGCAGTCGGGCGGCCTCTGCGGCCCAGTAGGTGAGCACGAGGTCGGCGCCGGCCCGACGGATCGACGTCAGCGTCTCGAGCATTACCCGCTCGCGATCCAGCCAGCCACGCGCGGCGGCGGCTTCGACCATCGCCATCTCCCCCGACACCTGGTACGCCGCCACCGGCACGGTCACGGCGTCGGCGACCCGTCGTACGACGTCGAGATAGCTCAGCGCCGGCTTCACCATCACCGCGTCAGCGCCCTCGGCGAGGTCGAGCGCCACCTCGCGCAGCGCCTCGTCGGAGTTGGCCGGGTCCTGCTGGTAGGACGCTCGATCACCGAACTGCGGCGCACACTCGGCCGCGTCGCGGAAGGGTCCGTAGAACGCTGACGCGTACTTCGCGCTGTAGGCGAGGATCGCGACGTCGAGGTGCCCCGCCTGGTCGAGGGCAGCGCGGATGGCCCCGACCTGTCCGTCCATCATCCCGCTCGGCGCGACCACGTCCGTGCCGGCTTGTGCCTGGGCCACCGCTGTCGCGGCGTAGCGCGCGAGTGTCGCGTCGTTGTCCACGGTGCCGTCGGCACCCAGCAGGCCGCAGTGACCGTGGTCGGTGTACTCGTCGAGACAGCAGTCGGTCATCAGCACCATCGCGTCGCCCAGCTCGGCCCGGAGGTCAGCCAGCGAGACCGCCACGATGCCGTGCGGGTCGTCCGCGCCGCTGCCGCGGGCGTCCTTCACAGCGGGGATGCCGAACACGATCAGTCCACCGACGCCTGCTTCGGCTGCCTCGACCGCGGCTTTGCGCAGTGATTCGCGGGTGTGCTGCACCACCCCGGGCATGCTGGCCACCGGCGCCGGCTCGCGAATGCCCTCCTTCACGAACAGCGGCAGCACGAGGTCCCCGGGGGCGAGGCGAGTCTCCGCGACCAGGCGCCGCAGCGCCGGAGTACGCCGCAGCCGACGCGGGCGCACCGTCGGAAACGCGCCAGGAGTCATCGCTGGGCCGCGGCTCGCACCGCCGGCTTCGCGGACGGCCGCTGGCGCAGCGATCCGGCGGCTGCGCCCTTTCCGGGCTTCGGAGCGGGAGTCTTCTTCTTAGGCTCGCTCCGCTTACGGCTGACCGCCGCTGGCGCAGCGACCTCGACCGGCGCCTCGCTCTTGGCGAGCACGTGCGCCGCGAGCGCTGCGGCGAGGCCGGCCACCGAGGGCGTCTCTGCGATGACGTCGACGTGCAGGCCGAGCTCGGTCGCCGTGGCCGCCGTCTGGGGGCCGATGGCAGCGACCACCGTGGTGGGTGCCGGTCGACCGGCCAACGCGAGCAGGTTGCGCACCGTCGACGAGGAGGTGAAGACCACGGCATCGAAGCCACCCGCGCGCACTGACTCACGCACCTCGGGTGGCGGCGCGGCGGCGCGGACGGTGCGGTAGGCGGTGATCTCCTCCACCGCCCAGCCCTTGGCCTTCAGGCCGGTCACCAGGATCTCCGTGGCGATGTCGGCGCGCGGGAGCAGCACCCGATCCAGGGGGTCGAGCAGGTCGTCATGCCACGGCCACTGCTCCGCCATGGCCTCGGACGACATCGAATCGGTCGGCACCAGGTCGGGTCGCAGGCCGAAGGAGAGCAGCGCGGCCGTGGTCGCGTCGCCGACAGCAGCGATCTTCACCCCTGAGAAGACCCGGGCGTCGAGACCGATCTCCTCCAGCCGCTCGCGGACCGCGCGCACCGAGTTGGTCGACGTGAACGCCACCCAGGCGTAGCGACCCTGCACGAGACCGGCTACCGCGCGCTCCATCGGCGCCGGGTTGCGGGGCGCCTCGATGGCGATGGTCGGCAGCTCCACCGGAGTGGCGCCCAAAGTGCGCAGCTGCTCGGACAGCTCGCCGGCTTGCTGCCGCGTCCGCGGCACCAGGACTCGCATGCCGAACAGTGGTCGCGACTCCCACCACGACAGCCGCTCACGGAGTCGGACCACCTCACCGATCACGGTCACTGCCGGGGCCGTCATCCCCGCAGCGGTGGCCTCGTGCTCGATGGTGTCGAGAGTTGCGACCACGGTGCGCTGGTCGGCCGTGGTGCCCCATCGGGTCATCGCGACCGGGGTGTCCCCCGGGCGGCCGTGCTCGACCAGGATCGCGGCGACCTTGCCGATCCTCTCCACGCCCATCAGCAGCACCAGCGTGCCGGACCCGGCCGCCAAGGCACTCCAGTCGGTGTTGCTCGACGGCTCCGTCGGGTCGTCGGGTCCGCTGAGAATCGCCACGTCCGCCGTGATGCCGCGGTGCGTCACCGGGATGCCGGCGAAAGCCGGCACGGCGGTCGCTGCCGTGACGCCGGGGACGACCTCCCAGGCGATGCCCGCCTTGACGCACGCCTCGGCTTCCTCGCTGCCGCCGCCGAAGACGAACGGATCGCCGCCCTGAAGCCGCACGACGGCCAGCCCAGCCTTGGCGCGGGCGACGAGGACGGCGTTGATCTCGGCCTGACTCATCTGCCCGCCGGGCCCTGCCGTAGAGACGTCGACGACCTCGACGTCCGGGCGGCAGCCGAGGAGCAGCTGCGGTGCGACGAGGCGGTCGACGACGACCACGTCCGCCGCAGCGAGCAGGTCGCGGCCGCGCACGGTGACCAGACCCGGATCGCCAGGGCCGGCGCCGACCAGCGCCACCGTCCCCATCGTCTTCTTCCGTCGGCTTGTCATGACAGCACCCTCATCAGCTCAGCCGCGCCGTCGTCGAGGAGCTCTGATGCGAGCGCTCGACCCAACACGTGGGGATCGGTCAACGGACCCATGGCGCTACGACGCATCACGTCGCTGCCATCGGGCGCGCACACTGCGGCGCGCAGGTAGAGCTCGTCGTCGGCGACGTCAGCGAGCGCCCCGACCGGCGCAGTGCAGCCGGCCTCGAGAGCGGCGAGCACCGCGCGCT
This sequence comes from Mycobacteriales bacterium, assembly GCA_035536235.1. Lineage (GTDB taxonomy): Bacteria > Actinomycetota > Actinomycetes > BP-191 > BP-191 > DATLNF01. Next base: position 16,729 of record DATLOQ010000081.1, on the reverse strand, counting down.
CAGCATCGACGGTCGCGCGGCTGACCGGGTCGTCCAGCTCGGCCAGCAGCTCGAGCAGCACCGCGTCGTCGCTGCGGCACTCGAGTGCCAAGGCGCCCTGCGCGGGTGCCGGCAGCAGCTGGATCGGGTCGAGCACCTCCGTCACCGCGTCGAGCCGGTCGAGCCGCTGCAGCCCTGCGTGCGCCAGCACCACCGCGTCGACCTCACCGTCGATCGCCTTCTTGAGCCGCGTGTCGACGTTGCCGCGGATCGGCACGATCTCGAGGCCGAGCCCGAGCGCGCGAAGCTGAGCAGCGCGGCGCGGTGAGCCGGTGCCGATCCGCGCGCCGCTCGGCAGCTCGCCGAGCGTGCGTCCGGCGGGGCAGCACAGCACGTCGCGCGGATCGGCCCGCGGTGGCACGGCAGCGATCGCGAGGCCGGGGGCGGCAGCGGTCGGCAGGTCCTTGTAGGAGTGCACTGCCAGGTCGACATCACCGGCGAGCACTGCGTCGCGCAGTGCGGTGACGAAGACTCCGGTGCCGCCGATCTGCTCGATTGCCGACGTCGAGACGTCGCCGGCGGTGGTGATCTCGACGAGCTCCACATCGCGGCCGAACGCCGCGATCAGCGTCGCCGCCACGCCACCCGCCTGGGCGAGCGCGAGCGCGGAGCGGCGGGTGGCCAGGCGCAGCGCAGTCACAGGTCCTCCGCTTCGGTGAGCTCGGCCGACAGGTCGACCAGCGACCCGGCGTCGGCCGCGGCCAGGTCGACCATCGACACGGCGTCCGCCACTTGCGGATCGAGACCGAACAGCTCACGCAGCGCCTCGGCGTAGTGATCGCCGCCCGGAGCCTCAGCCAGCTCCTTGACCCGCACCGTGGGGGCATGCAGGAGCTTCTCCACCACCCGGCGTACGGCGGCGTGCACCTCGCTCTGCTGGCGCTCGTCGAGGTCCGGCACCCGCTGCAGCAGCCGGCCGAGCTCGGCCTCGATCACCGCGTCTGCCTTGGCCCGCAGCGCGACCACGGTGGGCGCGACCTTCATCGACCGCTGCCAGCCGAGGAAGGTCGCGACCTCGGCGGCGATGATCTGCCGAGCCCCGTCGAGATCCTGGCCGCCGTCAGCGTCCGCCTCGAGCGCCTTCCGCAGCGCGTCGAGGTCGGTGAGCGTGACGCCTGGCAGCCGTCGCACGGCCGGGTCGATGTCGCGGGGCATGGCGAGGTCCAGGAAGGACACCGGCTGCCCGTCCCGGGCCTGCACCGCTCGCTCGACGACGTCGGAGTCGACCACGACGCCGGAGGCACCGGTCGAGGAGATGACGACGTCGGCCCGGGCGATCGCCGCCTCGATGCCGTCGAGACCGATCGCCCGGCCGCCCAGCGCGGCGGCGAGCGCATCGGCATGCACCGGAGTGCGGTTGGCCACGGTGATCTCGCCGACGCCGGCATCCTTGAGGGTCGCCCCGGCCAGGGCGCCCATCGCTCCGGCTCCGATGATCAGCACCGGCCGGCCGGCCAGCGAGCCCAGCGAGCCGGCGACGATCTGAACTCCGATGTCTACGAGCGAGGCGCCGGTGCGCCCGATCTCCGTCTCCGTGCGCACACGCTTGCCCACCCGCAGCGCATGCGGCAGCAGCTGCCAGAGCAGGCGACCGACGGAGCCCTGCTCTTGGGCCGTCATCAGCGCTGACCGGAGCTGGCCGAGGATCTGACCCTCGCCCAGGACCATCGAGTCGAGGCCGCTCGCCACGGTGAAGAGGTGCTGCACCGCGCGGTCCTCGTAGTGGACGTAGAGATGCTCGGTAAGAGCCTCGGGCGGCAGTCCGGACACCCGGCTGAGCAGAGCGCTCAGCTCTTGTACGCCGCCGTGGAACCGTGCCACGTGGGCGTAGACCTCGACGCGGTTGCAGGTCGAGAGGATCAGCGCCTCCGCCACGTGATCACCCGACGAGAGCTCGTGCAGCGCCTTCGGGATGTCGGCCGTGGCGATCGACGCCCGCTCGACGAGGTGGAGTGGAGCGGAGTGGTGGCTGATGCCGACGACGAGGGCGCTCATGAGCTAGCCGCCGCGGGAGTGCGGGCTGCCTCATAGCTGTCCCCGGGGGGCACCAGAGGGCCCGCCTTGCGCTGCTCGTGGAAGGACAGGATCTGCAGCTCGATCGAGAGGTCCACCTTGCGCAGGTCGACCCCGGTCGGCACGACGAGCACCACGGGCGCGAAGTTGAGGATGCTGGTCACGCCGGCCCGCACCAGCCGATCACAGACGTCCTGCGCAGCGTGCGCGGGAGTCGCGATGACCCCGATGGACACGCCGTGCTCAGCCACGATGTCGTCGAGGTCGTCGAGGTGGCGAACCACCACTCCGGCGACTTCCTCGCCCACCCGGCGACGATCGGTGTCGACCAGCGCGGCCACCCGGAAACCACGCTGCGCGAAGCCCCCGTAGTTGGCGAGCGCGTGACCCAGGTTGCCCAGGCCGACGATCGCGACCGACCAGTCTTGGGTGAGGCCGAGCTCGCGGGAGATCTGGTAGATCAGGAACTGCACGTCGTAGCCGACCCCGCGGGTGCCGTAGGAGCCGAGGTGGCTCAGGTCCTTGCGGACCTTCGCGGAGTTGACGCCCGAGGCGGCCGCGAGCCCGTCGGAGGACACCGTCGCCGCCGCGGACTCAGCGAGCTCGACCAGCGCGCGCAAGTAGACCGGCAGCCGAGCGACCGTGGCCTCAGGAATGCCGCGCTCGGCCCCCCGTGGCCTCCGCGCGGACTGGGCCACCACCACACGCCTCTCGCTGTGTCGGTCTACAAGGGTCGGTCTACAAGGGTCGGCCCACAAGGACTTTGTGACATTGAGAATACGCCTTGTGAACGCATGCACAAACTCGGCGTCAGCGGGCCAGCGCCCTGCGCAGGCGGGCCTCCTCCACGGTCCAGTAGCCGTGCTCACGGCCATCGAGCAGGACGACGGGAAGCCGATCGGCGTACTCCTCGAAGTCGGCGACGGATGCCGTCGCGTCGCGCTCGTCCAGCGGTACGCCGAGCTCCGCAGCGACCCGGGTCAGCACCGCCCGGGCCTCGTCGCACGCCGGGCAGCCAGGCTTGGCGATCAGCGTGAGCCGGTGGTCAGCCGCCGGCACGACTGCCTGCCGCGGCTCGGGTGGAGCCGGGTCCTGTCGGCTCCGCCGCCTCGTCGGGCTTGGCAGCGCCCTCGGGTGACGCGTCCGGCCCGACCCGCTCCCCGGGAGCCAGCGTCTCGGCCCGCTCGTCGGCGATGCGCTGGCGCCGCGCGGACCGGTGGGCACCGGGACGCCGGGAGGCGACCACGAAGCCGGCGTACATGATCGCGGCACCGAGCCCGAGGGTAGCCGCGACCGAGCCCACCTCGCCCAGGAAGGTCAAGGCGCCCGAGGCGGCCGCGACGAGCACGCCGAGAACGATGAGCAGGGTGCCCCGGAAGCGGGCCCGCGCTGCCGGGCCGCCCCCTCGCGAGCGCCACCCCGACCACAGCGTGCCGCCGACGACGGTGAGGGTGCCGACCGCGTTGGTGGCGACGACCAGGCCGTAGCGGGCCCCCGCGGGGAAGTAGTCGCGGCCGTGCGGCAGGCTGAAGCCGAAGGCCGGCGCGCCGTCGACGAACGGGATGACGGCGAGCACGAAGGCGGCATTGGCCGAGAAGAGGACGACGAAGAACAGCACGATCCGCGCCACCGCCGGGCGCACCAAGAGCTCGATCTCGCCCATCGCCAGCCACGGCACGGAGAGCAGTGCGCCGCAGATGTAGAACGTGCGGAAGGTCGCTCCGCTCCACCCGAAAGCCGTGCCGTAGAAGAGTGCAGCGCAGCCGGCCGCGAAGAGCCCGAGGGACAGGGCCCAGGACCGGAGGTAGGGACGTCGGCTGAGCCACCAGCGGCGCCCGAGCGCTAAGGCGAACTCAGCGGAGATGACGGTCGCGAGCAGGGGCAGGACTGCGTCACGGGGCATCCGGAAGTGCCCCCGTCTAACCGGCGGCCGCGTCGAGCTCGCGCAGCTGACCCTTCGCTACCTTGCCGGTCGCACCGTGCGGCAGGGTGTCGACGAACTCCACGGCGGTCGGGCACTTGAAACGGGCCAGCGACCGCCCGCAGTGGGCGATCACCTCGTCAGCTGTGACCCGGGAGTCCGGTCGGCGTACGACGAGAGCCTTCACGCTCTCCCCCGTGTAGGGGTGCGTGATCCCGATCACTGCCGCCTCCACGACGTCGGGGTGCCGGCTGAGCACCTCCTCCACCTCGCGCGGGTAGACGTTGAAGCCGCTCACCAGGATGAGCTCGGTGCGCCGGTCGACCAGGTGGTAGTCCCCGTCGTCGTCGACGTAGGCGACGTCGCCGGTGGGCCACCAGCCCTGAGCGTCCGGCCCGCCGTGCCCGTCCGGCCAGTAGCCGGCGAAGACGTTGGCGCCGCGTACGACGATCTCACCCGGGTCACCGCCCTCGGGCTCCCTGCCGTCCTCGTCGACGAGGCGCAGCTCCACGCCCGGCACGGCGCGCCCGATCGAGTCCGGCTTGGCCACGACGCTCATCAGCGTGGTCGTGAGCACCGGCGCTGTCTCGGTGAGGCCGTAGCCCTCGAAGACGTGGTGACCGGTGACGTCGAGGATGCGCTGCAGCACCGTGGCGGGCAGCGGTGCCGCTCCGGACACGGCGAGGCGCACCGACGCGAAGGCGTCACCGAGGTCGGGCAGCATCGACCACGCGACGTACATAGGCGGCGCCCCGATGACGTTGGTCACCCGGTGCCGGGCCATCTCGGCCAGGGTCTCGACTGGGTCGAAGCGCTCCACCAGGACTCCGGTGGCGCCGTGCTTCACCACGGCACCGAGGCCCGCATTGAGCGCGTAGATGTGGAAGAGCGGCAGCACGAGCAGGACGACGTCGTCGTGGTCGATGATCCGCGGCTCGATCCGCGCCGTCTGGTCCAGGTTGGCCAGCAGCGCCGAGTGGCGCAGCATCGCGCCCTTGGGCCGGCCCGACGTCCCGGAGGTGTAGATGAGCACCGCGAGGTCATCGTCGCCGACGCCGGAGTCCACCCGGCCGGCCGGCTCGCCGAGGTTGATGAGATCGTCGAAGGTCCGGGCGCCCGCAGGTGCGCCAGCCGCGTCGGCCACCACCACATGCTCCAGCGTGTCGACCTCCGCCATCACGCTGAGGAGGTCGTCGGCGGCGCTGCGGTGCCCGACCACCAGGCGGGCGCCGGCGTCGGCCAGGACGTGCTCGATCTCACTCGTCGTGTAGCCCGTGTTGACGGGCAGCGCGACGAGACCGGCGCGCAGGGTGCCGAAGTACGCCGTGACGAAGGCGGGGGTGTTGCCCAGGGCAATGGCCACCCGGTCGCCGGCGCGCAGCCCTAGCGCCAGCAAACCGCCGGCGAAGCAGTCGACATCCCGGTCCAGCGCACCCCAGGTCAGCAGGTCGTCCCGGTAACGCAGCGCCGGCCGCTCCGGGTCGGCGGCCGCGGCGTCGCGGACCAGATCAGCGAGGTTCACAGGGCAAAGTGTTGCACAGTTGCAAGCGCTGAGCCGCTCCGGCTCGAACCGGAGTTGCTGGGCCACCCGGCGCAGCCTGGAAGGTCCCGCCGGCGGTGTCCAGCCGCAGCCCGCCGGCCGATCTGATCACCATGACGCACCACGGCGGGCACCGGCGGGACAGAGTTCCCCCTCGGGCGGCGGCGCCCGGCCGCGCGGTCGGGGCCAAGGCGGTGCTGCGAGCCTTGAGGGACCTCCCACCGGGGGTCCGGCCCACCGTCTTGGTCGCGCTGGACGCCCCGGTGAGCCTGGTGCGGCCGGTCCGGGAGAGAGCGGCCGCACTGTCACTGAGGGTGATCGACGTGGGCACCGCCACCGAGCTCGGCGCTCGCTTCCGGGTGACCCGACCGGTCGCTACCGCGCTGGAAACGGCCCAGCCAGAGGACATCGCTCAAGACTCGGCCTGAAATGTCCGATTACTCCGGGTGACCAAAGGATTCCTGACCGCGGTCGACAGCTGACCGTCCGTCTCTCCGAAGGACCACCTGTGACCCGCCGACTTCCCTCTCTGCTGGCAGCACTCGTCGCCGCCACCGCGAGCCTTGCCCTGGTCGCTCCCGCCGCCCATGCCGGTCCCGGCGAGGGTGACTTCCTGAGCCGCACCAACGGCGTGCGCAGCAGCTCTGGACTGCGCGGCTACGCCTCCCGGGCCGATCTCGTCGCAGTGGCCCGGCGGCACGCGCAGCGGATGGCCTCGCAGGGCCGGATCTTCCACAACTCGAACCTGGGCGGCGAGGTCGACAACTGGCAGGCGGTCGGCGAGAACGTCGGCATGGGCGGCGACGTCGCGTCCATCCACCAGGCCTTCATGAACTCCTCCTCTCATCGCTCCAACATCGTCGACCGGGACTTCACCGAGGTCGGCATGGGCACGGCAACAGACTCCAGTGGTCGCATCTTCGTCGCGCAGGTCTTCCGGCAGCCGCAGGGCGCCAGTGCTCCGGCGCCCCAGCCGGCTCCAAAGCCGGCCGCTGCCCCCAAGCCCGCACCTCGACCGGCCGCCGCTCCGGCCCGCCCGACGGCTCCCCGGCCGACGCGCGCCCTTGCTCCGGCCCGGACACTGCCCCGGCGCAGTGTGCCAGTCGCTGCTGCCCCCCGTGCCGTCGCACCTGCCGTGCAGGCCGACCCCGCGGCGCTGCTCCGGACTCGCCTCGTCGCGGCTCGCCACGCTGCGGGGGCGCCGGCCATCGGCCTCGAGCAGGCCGTCGTCTTCGACGGAGTGATGACCACTCTCGCCGGCTGACCGGGCTGCGCGACGGCTGGAGCGGCCTTCTTTCGACCCCAGAACCAGTTCGGCTAGCCACTGTCGTGGAGCCGAAAAGAAGGCGTCTGACAGCAGCTAGGTCGGACTGGGGTCCGGCTCCGACGGGGAGGGCTCCGGCGAGGGCTCCGGGGACGGCGGCTGGCTCGGCTCGCTGGACAGGGTCGGCACCGGATTCGGCGGCGGCGTGCGGCTCGGCGCCGGGGCGGTCGACGCGCCGGTGCTGGGCCGGGGGGTGCTGCTCACGCGGGCAGGCACAGGCGGGCTCGAGCGTCGCCGGGGACGCCGAGTGGGCGACGCCGAGGCGGTGGGTGAGGCCCCTTCCACTGCCGTCTCCGCCCGGCTGCGCAGCTCCTCCACGGTGTCGAAGATCGTCGCGAAGAGCTGGGCCGGCACGGCGCCTCCGGTGATCGCGCCGCGGACGCCGGCCACGTTGCGCACAGGGATGTTGCCTTCGCGATGGCCCACCCAGATGCCGAGGCACAGCGGCTGCTTCGCGTCCTCGGTGCAGCCGACGAACCAGGCGTCCGCCGCGTTCTGGCTGGTCCCTGTCTTGCCGAAGACGCCGACTCCGTCGAGCTTCGCCCGCGTGCCGGTGCCCCGGGCGACGACCCCCCTGAGCACGTCGACGACCTCGCCAGCGACGGCCTGGGGGAACGCCCGGGCGCCCTTGGGCGCTGGCGCCTGCTGGACGACCTCCCCCGTCAGCTCGTTCGTCGGGCCGCCGCCCTTGCGCACTTCGAGCACGGTGCGCACCGGCAGCCGCACGCCGCCATTGGCGAACGTGGCGAACCCCTGCGTGAGTGACAGCGGGGTGATCGCCACCCCGCCGCCGAGACCGAGCGACGGGATGCTCTTCGGGTCGACCGGGAAGCCGTCGCCCGGGCCAGTGCCCCGCACGCCCGCGGCCAGCGCTGCCGCCTTGACCTTGTCCTGCCCGATCTCGTCGGCGAGCTTCACGTAGATCGTGTTGGTCGACTTCTCCATGGCCCGGCGCAACGTCTTGCTCCCACCGCCCCGTGCGTCGCCGCCGTCCTCGGTGAAGTTGCACGGCCGGTACCCGTCCGGAAAGGAGGCTGAGCGCTTCCGGATCTGGATGCAGCCCGGGTCGCGGTAGGAGTCCGTGGTCTTCTTGCCGGCGAGCAGCGCCGCGGCCAGGGTGAAGGGCTTGATCGTGGAGCCGGTCGAGCGGAAGGCGTTGGTGGCCAGGTTGAGCCCACCCCGGTGGTAGGCGCTGGAGTAGACCGCTTTGAGATCGCCGGTGCGCGGGTCGATGGCCACGATGGCCGTATCCGGGTCGCCCAGGCGGAATCCCGGATTGTCCTTGGGCAGGTCCGGCGTGCCCGGGTCGGGGAGCAGCGTGCGGGCGGCGGTGTTGATCGCCTGCTGCAGGCTGAGGTCGATCGTCGTACGCACTTTGAGGCCGTCCCGGAAGAGCCCGTCCGGATCGGCCGCGTAGAGCTTCTCAAGCTCGAGGCGCACGAGGTCGGCGAACTCCGGCGCCTCGGTCGGCAGCTCGGGCTCGCGGCGGCGCACGATGTCGGCCGGCGACTTGATCTCGCGGGCAGCGGCCGAGGCCTGCTCCGTGGTGACCATGCCCTCCTCGATCATGCGACCGAGCACGTCGAGCTGACGTTTGCGGGCCAAGTCGAAGTTGCGCACGGGGTTGCGGGCCGAGGGGGCCGGCACGATGGCAGCGAGCATCGACGCGCGGGCCAGCCCCAATGAGGGGCGACGCTCCTTGGTCCGCACATCGACGTCGAGGTCACTGGCCCGCACCCCGAAGTAGTAGCGGGCAGCGGCGTCGACGCCGTAGACGCTGTTGCCGAGGAACACGCCGTTCAGGTACGCCGTGAGGATCTCGCTCTTGTCGCGGGTGCGCTCGAGCCGGAAGGCCAGCGCCGCCTCGCGGATCTTCCGCGCCGCGGAGCGCTCCCGGGTCAGGTAGACGTTCTTCACGTACTGCTGGGTGATCGTCGAGCCGCCCTGCTCGGCCCGTTTGGCCCGCAGGTCGCGGTAGGCGGCTCGCAAGATGGCGAGGGGGTCGACGCCGTTGTGATCGAGGAAGCGAGCGTCCTCGGACGCGACGATCGCCTGGCGCATCACATCGGGGATGTCCTCGGCCGAGGCGTCACTACGGATGTCCGGCGCCCGGATGCTCGCGACGAAGGTCTTGTCCGCGCCGAGCAGCAGCACCGACTGGGGAGCCGGTGGCAATGCCAGGTCGATCGGCGCGACGAGCAGACCCGTGACGAACATCGCGACACAGACCACGGCGGCGAGAAAGGACCAGCCGAGGACGGCCGCACCGCGCCTCGGCCGCCGCCGCCGGCGCGGCCGCGGAGAGCGCGGGTTGGCGGACGGCATAGCCGAGGGTAACGCGCGTCCTGGCAGCTCCGCTGCCGGAGTCATAGGGTCCTCCCCGTTGCTCGCGTCCGCTGAGCGGACTCCTCTGCCGGGCACGACAGCGAAGGGTGGCGGGGCCCATGAACGTCCGCGTCATGCTCGTCGACGACACGGAGCATGTCCGCACGATGCTGGCGGAGATGCTCAGCCTCGACGGGTTCGATGTGGTCGCCAGCTGCGCCAGCGCAGATGAGGCCGTGGACGCAGTCAGCGCGGCCGACCCGCACGTAGTGATCACCGACTTGCGGATGCCCGGTGCCGACGGGCTCAGCTGCACACGGCGGATCAAGGCGCTGCGCCCGGCGCAGGCGGTCGTCCTCTACACCGCCTATCTCGACGACAGCATCGAGGAGTCAGCGCGCGAGGCCGGCGTCACCTTGTGCCTGTCCAAGGTCGCCGGGCTGCCCGAGCTGGAGCGCGAGCTGTCGCGGCTGGCCTTCGAGCTCACGGACACCGCCGAGCCGGCCTGACCTCCGGCCTGCGAACTGGGCCTGGGACCGGATCCGAGGTGGCCTGACTTCGGACGAGTGAGGGCAAACCGCCCGGCCGTTCAAGAATTTCCCGCGCTGGCCCGAGCCATAAAGGTGGCGAACCAGCAGAATGCGGTCTCGGGTCGCCGTACGATTCCCCCCCAGTCGCCACCTGGCGACATTTCCCGCGAGGAGCACGAGATGCGAGGCCCGACGGCTGTCGTCGTGCTGATGCTGCTCGCACTGATCACGCTGGCCTTCGCCGTACAAGCCCTGCGGTCGCGATGAGCGGGTGGCCCCACTCGCCGAGAGGTCTCGGCGTGGGTGTCGGCGGCGCGGACCTCGACGGCGCGGAGCTCGACGGGCTGGCCCTGCGCGGGCTGGCCGACCTCCGCAGCTCCCTCCTCCGTCACCGTGCGGTGCCCGGCGGTCAGCAGACCAACGCCGCGGACATCCTCGTGCCGTCCGCGACGCTGCCGGGCCCCCGTGCCGGGAGCCCAGGGTCCGGGAGCACCGGGTCCGGGAGCACCGGGTCAGGGGGCTCAGCGGCTGACCCAGAGCCGGTGGTGCCCGACGCCGACCCGACAGGTGACGGCTCAGGTGGGCTCAGCGGTGAGGCCCTCGCGTCGATGGAGCTCGTCGCGCGCGCACAGGCCGGCGACGCAGACGCTTTTGGGGAGCTCTATGACCGCTACGTCGACCTCGTGTACCGCTACGTCTACTACCGCGTCAGCTCCAAGGCGCTGACCGAGGACCTGGTCAGCGAGACCTTCCTGCGGGCACTGCGCCGCATCACGACGTTCTCCTGGCAGGGCAAGGACTTCGCTGCCTGGCTCATCACCATCGCCCGCAACCTCATCGCCGACCACTTCAAGTCCGGCAAGTACCGGCTCGAGGTTGCCACGGCAGACATGCTCGACGCAGACCGGGCGACCGCGGGGCCGGAAGACGAGGTGCTCGACGCCATCACCAACGCCTCGCTGCTCGACGCGGTGAAGGGCCTCAACTCCGAGCAGCAGGAATGCGTCGTGTTGCGCTTCCTGCAGGGGATGTCCGTCACCGAGACCGCGCTGGCCATGGGCAAGACGGAGGGCGCCATCAAGGCCCTGCAGTACCGGGCTGTGCGCACGCTGGGCCGGATGCTGCCCAAGGAGCTGATGCTGTGATGACCCTTCGTCACCCTGGACCGGCTACGCGGCTACCGACCGTCACCGCCGGCCCGAGCCGGGCCGACAAATCGGGCGAATTCCCCGTAATCTCGTCACGGTCCCGTAACCGCCCGGTGGCTGCGTCGTTGCCCCGGACGAAGGAGGCATCACTGTGATGCGCCGCCCGCTTACCCCCGCCCAGCAGTTCGCTGCCGCGCTCGACGGTCTCGCCGTCGACCCGGCGCGTGGCTCTGCTGACCCCACTTCCGCTGACTCCACGACTGTTGTGTCCACTTCTGCTTCTGCTGTCTCCCCGCTGCTCGCGCTCGCTCAGCAGCTGCAGGCGCTCCCCCTGGGACCCACCCCTGACTTCCGGGACACGCTGCGCACCCGGCTGCTGGCGGTTGCGGCTGTGTCGACGCCGCTGGCCGCCGCCCCCACGCCGGCCGAACGCGTTCGCGCCGCGGTGTCGGGCTGGCGGGTGCAGCGCGGGTTGGCCGCCGCCACCGCCGGCATGGCCGCGGTCGTCGGCATCGCAGGGGTAAGCACGGCCGGCGTCCGGTCGCTGCCAGGTGACCCCTTCTACTCCGTCAAGCGCGGCACCGAGGGTGTGCAGCTCGCGCTCACCCGCGGCGAGGTCGGCCGCGGCAAGCGCCATCTGGCCCAGGCGGAGTCGCGCCTCGACGAGGTGGCGGAGCTGGTCGGCGACCCCAACGCAGCAGCCGCCCTGTTTGCAGCCAGCTCAGTTGCGGCCAGCTCCGTCGGGGCGAGCTCCTCAGTCACCGTCTACGCCTTCGGCGCCAGCACCACCGAGCTGCTCCGCGACACGCTCTCCGACATGGACTCGGCCACGCGCACCGGCACCCGGCTGCTGACCGCGGCCTACGCCGAGGACCGCGACGACAGCGGCGCCATCAAGGCGCTGGCCTCCTTCGTCCGTCGGCAGAAGTCCGGCCTGGCCGACGTGATCCCCGCCCTGCCGTCCGGCGCGAGGGCAGCGGGGGCAACGTCCCTCGCCCTCATCGCCGACGTCGAGATGCAAGCGAACGCATTGCTGACCAACGGCTCCTGCGGCGAGAACTGCGCGCCGGCACCGGCGGTGGAGCCCTCGGTGGCGCCAGTCGCCCCCATCGCCACTCCGGCTCCGGCCCCCCAGCCCACGCCGGACGAATCGACCGACGCACCCGGATCCGAGCCCGAGCCCTCGGAGAACGAGCCGGAGCCGACACCGACACCGGAGCCGCAGCCGCAGCCGACTCGCGAACCCGAGCCACAGCCCTCGCCGACGCCGAGTCGCACCCCTGCGCCCGAGCCCACGCCGAGCCCGTCGCCCAGCGACGAGCCGCGGTTGAGCGATCTCGTGCCCACTGCGGTGCCGGAACCCGTGCGATCCCCTGTGGTGGACATCATCGACACCATCGAGGACCTGCTGCCGTCCCCGCTTGCCGGTGTGGCGGTGCCAGCTGCGCCCAACCCGGCGCCCCCCGGTGCCCTATCGCCGCGCAGCGGACCGGTGGCATCCGCCGAGCCGCGGCCGGCCGCTGGTCCGGCTGCCCTGCCGGGGGCCGGGTAGCTCGCAGTTCCGCCCCGCACGCAGAACAAACAGATCCGCTCTGGGAACCCAGGGCGGATCTGCTGCGTTGAGGGCATTTGCGCTCGAATACGCGCCGAAGGGCCGTTGGGACCTGCCGTACGGGCACCGCCGTCCCGAGATGTCCTTTTTCCGCCGAATTTTTCTTCAAGACGCCCCGTATCCAGGTCGACACAGTTGTCGTTAGGGATTTCGTCGGCGGCCCTGAACGGGGGGTCGGTTCGGAAGAGCCCACTACATGGTGTGGGACCTCAAGCCGGACAGGCGGGAAAGTAACTAGTCATTCTGGCCCGAATGGACTAGCCATAAACCCGACCGGCAGTAAGACTGTTAGTACCTGGCCCTTAGGGCCGGCACACACGGAGGTCGGGATTATGGCTCGTCTCAACACCCGCGCAGGGCGCCTCACCGCTCTCGCACTCGCAACCGGCACCCTTGTGGTCGCCGCCACCGGTACAGCCGGTGCTGCCACTGTCGCCGTCCCCGATGTCTTCGGTGGCACCGCACAGGGCACCGCCATCCACATCGAGGTCAACCTGCCCGTCGCGATCCCGGTTCCGGGTCTGGGCAGCATCACCGGCCTCGTCCAGGACATCTCGTTCACCGAGGGCAAGGCCACCAAGGACCTGTCCAGCGTGACGAGCGTCGCCAAGGCCGTCCTCGGCAACGGCACGCTTACCCCGCTGAACATCATCTCCGAGGCCTCCCTCACCGGAAAGCCGAGCGACTCCAAGAGCCTGGTCTCGATCCCGGTCAACCCGCTGATCAGCGGCGGCATCGGCACGATCACCTCCAGCGTCTCCCCCGAGACCGCCACCTCCGCGCTGACGAGCACCTCCTCGGCTTCGCTCGCCAGCCTGCGGATCGGCCTCGGCGGCCTGACCGACGCCCTCCCGCTGAAGACCGACCTGACCGCCGCGCTCGACACGGTGCAGGCCACGGTTGACGCCACCCAGGGCACGCTCACCCAGACGATCGGTACGGCGCTCGACACCCTCAACGAGGTCTCCGCCGGCGCCACCGCCCCGGTTGCTGCCCAGGTTGAGGCCGTCGAGGCTCAGCTCACCGGCCTGCTGGACTCGCTCCAGGGCACGCTGGCCAACCTCACGGCTGACAGCGACCTGCTCTCCCTGAGCCTGCTCGAGTCCTCGAACACGATCACCCGCAAGGGCGACATGGTCGAGTCTCGTGCGCTCTCCGCCGTGGGCGGCCTGGACATCCTCGCCGGCCTCGTGCACGTCGACGCGGTCAAGACCGAGTCCTTCTCCTCCGCGAACGGCGTCAAGGGCGCGGCCGCTGCCGACTCCCTGACCACCGTGCTCGGCCTGAAGGTCGCTGACGTCCTGGACCTCAAGCTCACCGACAAGGGCCTCTCCGGCACCGTCGCGGGCACCGCACTCCCGGCCGCCGCTCAGGGCGCCGTGAACACGGTGATCGCCTCCGTCAACGGCCTGCTGGCCACCGCGGGCGTCAACATCGTCTACGGCCAGAAGACCTCCACGGTGGACCCGGCCGGTCAGTCGGCCAGCTCCTCCTCGCAGGGTGTGGGCATCATCGTCAACCCGCCGGTGCTCAACCTGGCGAAGCCGCTCCTCGCGGTTCAGCTGGTGCCGGCTGGCACGGCCGTCAACGCCGCCCGTCTCGCGAAGCCGGCTGCGCCGGTCACCCCGCGGATCAACACCACCCCGCGCACCTCGCTCGCCCGCACCGGTGCTCCTGAGACCGTTGCGATCCTCGGCGCCGGCCTGGTCGCCACCGCGGCCCTCGTGAGCCGCCGTCGCCGCCTCAGCACCGAGGCGTAGCTCTTCCCGCTTCACTCGAAGGCCCCCGACTCCGGTCGGGGGCCTTCGTGCTGCGCGCCCCCTCCCCACCTCCCCAACTCTCTCCCCCTCCTAGCAGCTGATCTTGAAGTCTCGATCCACAGCCGCCGTTCGCCCCGGACTGTGGATCGAGACACCAAGATCACGAATGGGGGAGTCAGTAGCATCCGCTGCATGCAGAGACTTCGGCGGAGAAGGGACGCCGCGGCGACCGCCATGCTCGCCGGTGAGGCGTCCGCGGCGGCTGCTGAGGTCGAGGCGTCACTCGCCGTCGCGCCGGACCTGACGGCGGCAGCCTTCTTCGACTGCGACAACACCTTGATGCAGGGTGCGTCGATCTACTTCTTCGGCAAGGGCATGGCGGCGCGGAAGTTCATCACCACCAGGGACCTGCTGCGTTTCGGCTGGCAGCAGGTGCTCTTCCGGGTGGGCGGCACCGAGCGCACGGGCGCGATCACCGAGGCCCGGGAGACCGCCCTGGGCCTCGTCGCCGGCCGCGAGGTCGCGGACATCGTGCGCTACGGCGAGGAGATCTACGACGAGCTGATGGCCGAGAAGATCTACTCCGGCACCCGGGCGTTGGCCCAGCAGCATCTGGACGACGGCCAGCGGGTGTGGCTCATCACGGCGACCCCGATCGAGCTGGCGAATATCATCGCCCACCGCCTCGGCCTCACCGGAGCCCTCGGCACCGTGAGCGAGGTGGAGGACGGCCGCTACACCGGTCGCTTGGTCGGAGAGCCACTGCACGGCCCGGCCAAGGCCGAGGCGGTGCGGGCGATCGCCGCGCGTGAGGGACTCGACCTGACCCGGTGTGCGGCGTACAGCGACTCGTTCAACGACGTGCCGATGCTGTCGCTGGTCGGGCGGCCGGTCGCCGTCAACCCCGACACCGAGCTGCGCGACCACGCTCGCGCCAACGGCTGGGAGGTGCGCGACTTCCGCACCGCACGCAAAGCCGCCAAGGTGGGCATCCCGGCCGCCGCCGGGGTCGGCGCGGTCTTCGGCGGGGTGATGGCCGGCATGGCCTTCCGCCGCCGCCGGCTGACCCGCTAGAAGAAGACGCTGCGGCGCTGCATCAGCAGCTTGTAGAGCGTCTGCTGGATGGTCTCGCGGACCTGGTCGGTGAGGTTGAAGACCAGCATCGGGTCGTCGGCCGCGGCCGCGCCCAGATGAGCCGTGGGGATCGGCTCGCCGTACTCGATCAGCCACTTCGACGGCAACGGCAGCAGCCCCAGTGGACCCAGCAGCGGAAACGTCGGGGTGACCGGCACGTACGGCAGCCCGAGCAGGCGCGCGAGTGGCTTGAGATTTCCGATCATCGGGTAGATCTCCTCCGCCCCCACGATCGAGCAGGGGATGATCGGTACGCCGGTGCGCAGCGCGGCGGAGACGAAGCCGCCACGGCCGAACCGCTGCAGCTTGTAGCGCTCGCTGAACGGCTTGCCGACACCCTTGAAGCCTTCCGGCCAGACGCCGACGAGCTCGCCGGCACCGAGCAGCCGCTCCGCGTCGGCGTTGCAGGCGAGGGTGTGCCCGGCTTTGCGGGCCAGCGGTGCCAGCACCGGCAGGGAGAATACTAGGTCTGCCGCGAGCATCCGCAGGTGCCGGTGCGCGGGGTGCTGGTCGAGCAGCGGCAGCGCGGCGCCGATCGCGTCGAGCGGGACGGTGCCGGAGTGGTTCGCGACGAGCAGCGCGCCGCCGGTGGCGGGCACATTCTCCAGACCGCGCGCCTCGACGCGGAAGTACTTCTCGTAGAGCGGGCGCATCAGCGCCATCAGCACGTGCTCGGAGAAGTCGGGGTCGAAGCCGAAGTCGTCCACCGGGTAGTCACCGGTGAGGCGGCGGCGGAGGAACGCCAGCGTGCCGGCGACCTTTCGCTCCCACTCGGCAGGTGGGGCCACCTCGGTGACCGGGGTCGGGTCGGGGCTGCTGAGCGGTGGGGCCGTCACCGGAGTACGACGCACTCCGGCCGGCGCGGCGCTGTCACTGCGACGGTCGATGGGGATGACCCGAGCCTCAGGCATGGACCGTGCGCCTCCGCTCGAGCGTGTCGAGGACGACCTCCTCGACTCCGGCGATGCGTTCCGGTGTCAGCAGAGTGTTGAGAGCGCGGGACGCGATGTAGTCGTCGAACGCCTCGAGGGTGGTGTAGCCCGGGGTGTAGGCGAACCGCTCACGCAGCTTCGTCGTATCGGCGACCCGGCCGTGCTGCAGGAAGCGCATCTGCTCGGGGGAGAAATCCACCATGCCCGCCCGACGCAGCAGCTGACCCACCGACTGCACCAGGGGCGACAAGATCGGGACCGGCACCCGCCCAGCGCGGCGGATCGCCTGCGAGAGAAGGAGCACACCCGAGCCGCCGACGTTGACGATGCCGGGCCGGTCGGTGAGGGTCGCGAGGCGCAGCACCTCCAGGCCGTCGTCTTCGTGGATGAGCTGGATCCGCGGGTCGAAGCCCAGCACGGTCGGTACGACGGGAAGCGCGAAGTAGCGCGT
>DATLOQ010000080.1:0-4584 GCA_035536235.1 Mycobacteriales bacterium | reverse complement strand
GCGCAGTACTCCATCAGGTCGCCGATGAGGCGCAGGTGCGGCTCCGGCGGGAAGAGCCACTCCTTCTGCGCGATGTACTCCTTGAAGATGTCGGTCTGCAGGGTGCCGTCGAGGGTGCTGATGTCGATGCCCTGGCGCTCCGCGGCGACGAGATACATGCAGAAGACTGGTACGGCGGGGCCGCTGATCGTCATCGACGTCGTGACGTCGCTCATGGGGATGCCGGCGAAGAGGATCTCCATGTCGATCGCTGAGTCGATCGCTACCCCGCAGTGCCCGACCTCGCCGAGCGCCCGGGCGTCGTCGGAGTCGCGGCCCATGAGGGTGGGCATGTCGAAGGCGACGGACAGGCCGCCGCCCCCCTCGGCCAGGATCATCTGGTAGCGCTCGTTGGTCTGCACCGCGTTGCCGAAGCCGGCGAACTGCCGAATGGTCCACATGCGGCCGCGGTTGCCGCTCGGATAGAGACCGCGGGTGAAGGGGAACTCACCCGGCCAGCCGATCCGCTCGAAGCCGGCGTAGGAGTCGCCGTCCTTCGGCCCGTAGACCGGGGCGACTTCCACGCCGGAGAGCGTGGTGAAGTCGGCGTCGCGCTTGATCGCCGCGTCGTACCGGGCCTGCCACCGGGAGCGCCCGGCCGCGATGTCCTCAGGTGTCATGTTCTGAGGGTACCGGCGCCGCAGCTCAAATCAGATCTTGTCGGGGGCGAAGGTGTCGCAGTTGTCGGCGTTGCCGTCCTGGAAGCCGCGGCGGAACCACGTGGTGCGCTGCTCCGACGTGCCGTGGGTGAAGCTCTCCGGGTCGACGCGACCGGCGACCGACTCCTGGATGCGGTCGTCGCCGACCGCAGCCGCCGCGCCGAGTCCTTCCTCCAGGTCGCCGGCTTCGAGCAGGCCGCGCTGGAAGGTCGAGTGCGCCCACACCCCGGCCAAGCAGTCAGCCTGCAGCTCTTGGCGTACGGACAGCTCGTTCGAGTCTTCCGGGTTGTCCTCGCGCAGGGCCCGCACCCGGTTGGCGACACCCAGCTCGTTCTGCACGTGATGGGCGATCTCGTGCGCGATCACATAGGCCTGCGCGAAGTCGCCCGGCGCCTCGAAGCGCTTGGCGAGCTCGCGGAAGAAGTCGAGGTCGACGTAGACCGTGCGGTCGAGCTGGCAGTAGAAGGGCCCGGTGGCCGCGGAGGCCTGCCCGCAGCCCGAGGAGACAGCCGCCGTGAAGAGGACGAGCTTCGCCTCCCCGTAGGTCTTGTTCGCCGCGCGGAACTGCTCCGCCCAGAGCTTCTGCACGTCGTCGAGCACGAAGGAGACGAAGTCGACGAGCTTGGCGTCGGGATCGGGGGCGCCGGGCAACGGCTCCGCACCGGCCGGCTGCTGAGCGGGCGGCAGCCCTTTCAGCACATCCTCGATCGGGAAGCCGGAGCCCCCGCCGCCGCCGAGGACCTGCGAGCCGCCCAGCACGGCGAGGACCAGCGCCACGATCACCCCGGCGATTCCGCCGGGACGGCCCATCGCCATGCCGCCGCGCCCACCGCCCGCGCCCCGCCGGTCCTCGATGTTGCCGCTGCGCTGTCCGGGGGTGAACCTCATATGAGCGCTCCGTTCGCGGCGTCGACGGTGGCCGAATCGCCGACGTCGGAGTCGGAGCCTGAGCCGGAGGCAGCACCGTCTTCGACGGTCAGGACGCTGTCGACGTCCTGGTTGCCGTCCAGTATGCCGTTGCCGACAGCGCCGTCGGCAGGCACCGCATCGGCCAGGTCGACGTCACCCGGCGTCGCGTCGGCGCCAGAATCGACCTCCCCCCGGCTGCGGCCCGCCGCAGCCGCCACTGACGCTGGGCTCGGCCCGCTCCGACGGCCTCTGCCCTTGCTCACCGTCGGGGCCAGCAGGTCCTGATGGACGACTACACCGCGACCGGAGCAGGCGGAGCACTCCTCGCTGAAGGACTCGAGCAGCCCCTGACTGATCCGCTTGCGCGTCATCTGCAGCAGGCCGAGGGAGGTGATCTCAGCGACCTGGTGCTTGGTGCGGTCGCGACCCAGACACTCGGTGAGCCGACGGGTGACGAGCTCGCGGTTGCTCTCCAGGATCATGTCGATGAAGTCGACCACGATGATGCCGCCGACGTCGCGCAACCGCAGCTGGCGGACGATCTCCTCAGCGGCCTCGAGGTTGTTGCGGGTCACCGTCTCCTCGAGGTTGCCGCCCTTGCCGGTGAACTTCCCGGTGTTGACGTCGACGACCGTCATCGCCTCAGTGCGGTCGATGACCAGCGAGCCGCCGCTGGGCAGGGACACCTTGCGGTCCAGCGCCTTGTGCAGCTGCTCGTTGACGCGATAGCTCTCGAAGAGCGGGACGTCGCCGTCGTACTTCGTCAGGCGGGGCAGCAGGTCGGGCGCGAGGGTGGACAGGTAGCCCTCGATCAGGTCGTACTCGGTGCCGGCCTCGACGACCAGAGCGGAGAAGTCCTCGTTGAAGTTGTCCCGGATCACCTTGATGACGAGGTCGGGCTCGGCGTGCAGCAGCGTCGGCGCTGACTCCTTCTTCGCCTTCTTCTCGATGACCTCCCACTGGGCCTTGAGCCGGTCGAGGTCACGGGTCAGGTCTTCCTCGGAAGCACCCTCGGCGGCGGTGCGGATGATGATGCCGGCACCCTCGGGCTTGAGCGCCTTGAGGATCGACTTCAGCCGCGCGCGCTCGGTGTCCGGGAGCTTGCGGCTGATGCCGGTCATCGACTGCTCCGGCACGTAGACCATGTAACGGCCGGGCAGGGAGATCTGCGAGGTGAGCCGAGCGCCCTTGTGCCCGATCGGGTCCTTGGTGACCTGCACCAGCACCTGCTGGCCGCTCTTCAGCGCCTGCTCGATGCGGGGAGCGCGACCTTCGAGCGCACTCGCGTCGTAGTTGACCTCGCCCGCATAGAGGACGGCGTTGCGACCCTTGCCGACGTCGACGAACGCCGCCTCCATCGACGGCAGGACGTTCTGCACGCGGCCGAGGTAGACGTTGCCAGCGTACGACGTCGCGCTCGCCTTGGTCACGTAGTGCTCGACGAGCACGCCGTCTTCCAGAACGGCGATCTGGGTGCGGTCGTCGGTCTGGCGCACCAGCATCGTGCGCTCCACCGCCTCGCGCCGGGCGAGGAACTCCGACTCGGTGACGATGGAGGGCCGCCGGCTGCTCGACCGGCCGTCGCGCCGACGCTGCCGCTTGGCCTCGAGCCGGGTAGATCCGCCGACGCCGCGTACGCCGTCGTCTTCGCGCGGTGCCTGCTGCTTGCGCGGCTCGCGCGGTTCGCGGGGCTCGCGGACACGAACGACCGTGCGCGGCGGGTCGTCGGGGCTCGGCTCAGCACCTTCGCCGCCACCCCCACCGCGACGACGGCGGCGGCGGCGGCGGCTGCTCCCCGCCTCCGTGTCGTCATCGTCATCGGCAGCGCTGCTGCCGGTGTCTCCGGCGCTCGCCGCCGCAGTCTCGCTATCGGGCGCTTCCTCACCGGCAGAGTCTCCGGACCCGCCGAACTCCTCAGCGCCGTCACTGCCCTTCCCCCGCCCGCGGCCACGCCGGCCACGGCGGCGACGCGAGCGGCTGCGCTCACCGGCCTCGTCGTCCACCCCGCCCTCGGCGTCTCGGGCGTCGGCGCCGTCAGCACCGTCGACCAGCGCGTCATCGGCCAGGAAGTCAGCCGAAGGCTCACCGCCTTCGATGGCGATCCGGGGCCGGCGGGTGCGCGACCGCGAAGCCGGGCTTTCGCTCCCCGGAGCCTGCCGAGGTGAGTCGTCCGAGCCGAGCGAGGCGACCTCGTCTACAGCGGTCACGACGGGGGGCGCGGCAAAGGTGACGGCCGGCGGCTTGAACGCCACTGCCGGCGGGGGGCTAGCTGGCCGGCGCGTCGGGGAGGCCGCAATCGGCTTGGCGGCGAAGGCCCACTCGTCCGGCGTGTCGATGTCGGCTTCGGCTGGGTCCAGCTCCTCGAGGTCACCCTCGGCGGGCGGGACAGCGGCGAAGGAAGCGGCGACCAGAGACTCAGCGGAAGCAGAGCCAGTGGAACCAGAGCCAGCGGAAGCGGCGGCAGGGTCGGCCCCACCTCTCCGGCGGCGCCGCGATGCCGGTGCCGGGGGCGCCTCCTCCGCCCGCGCGTCGGCGGCCGGAGCGTCCTCGGGCGCGGCCTGAGCGGGCCTACGGCGCCGGGTTCGTGAGCTGGTCGGGCTGGTCACGTCGGCGGGGCTGTCCGCTGACGCAGCGTGCGCGCCGGCATCGTCGGAGCTGTTCGCGGCCCCGGACTCGGGCGCGTGAGGGCCCTCGGCGCTCGACGCGGCGCTGGTGACCTTGGCGCCCGTGGTGGCCTTGGTGGCCTTGGTGGCCCTGGCCCGCTTGGGCTTGGCCGACTCGATCGCAGCGTCCGACCCGTCGGCGCTAGCCGGCGGGTTGACAGGCGCCGGCGCCCTCGCGCGGCTGCGTCGAGCGGGACGGTCGGTGGGGATTTCGGGCATTGGCTGCCCTCTCGTGTCGAGCTCCCGGGCGCGGGTCGCGGCCTCGCGGGAGCAAATCGGTTACCGGCGGCAAGGGCCGCCGGGAAGTCTTCGCC
>DATLOQ010000079.1:0-2228 GCA_035536235.1 Mycobacteriales bacterium | reverse complement strand
CTCGGGCGGCACCATCGGTCTGCTGCCCGAGCCGTCGACCAGCGCCCAGCCCCGGTGGGTCTTCAAGTTGTGGTGGAACCGGCACAACGGGTCCAGGTCCTCCAGCCGCGTCGACTTCGTGATGGCCCAGCCGGTGCGGTGGTCGATCTCACACCGCGAGTTGACGCAGCCGGCCGCCGCGCAGGTCGGGTTGAGCCACCACAGCGCGGTGACCGTGTGGGCGGTGGCCGCGCGGCCCGGGTGCACCACGCCGGAGACCCGTCGCCCGGTGCGGAGTAGCTCCGCGGCGAGTGCCGCCGGGTCGCGGACGTCCACGGTCCCCGCCCGGGCGGCCCGCACGTGCGCCACGGTCTGCACTGTCTCCCGGCGCTTGCCGTCGGAGTCAGCGTCCACCCGGCTGGAAAGCACGGCCAGCGACGCGCCCTCGGCCAGCATCGTCTGCACGGTGGCCACCGGCACCGGGCCGACCCCGGCGATCTCGCAGCGCTCGCCGGGGAGGGGGTGGCCGCGCTCGGCGGCCGCGGCGTCCAGACGCACGATCACGGGGGCCCGCGACCACGCCCGGCGGGACCGGCGGCCGAGCCGGGCGTGGTCGGGGCCGAGTGGGGTGCGAGTGGGAGTAGCGCTGGTGGTCGGCGCGGTCTCTGCTTCGGAGAACATGGGGTGGGACGGCGCCGCAACGTCCTCGCCGACGGCGGTGCGCAGCAGCGCGAAGAACGCGTCGTAGTCGAGCTGGTCGCTCGGCACCACCACCCCGTCGCGCCGGGCCTTGCCGAAGAGCTCCTCGCGGGTGGTCGCGATCACCGAGCGCAGCCACGCCATGTCCTCGGGCACGCCGCGGCCGGCGAAGTTGCCGGCCGTGTCCGCGTCGGTCCACCAGCGCAACCGACGTCCGGCGTGGATGCGGGCGTGGGTGGCAGCAGGGTCGGGATCGGCGGCCGTCTTGGTTTTCAGGCACTCCTCGCGCAGCTCCGCGTGCGAGGCCGACTTGGCCCGCTCCACCAGCCGAGCCGCCTCCCCGGGCGCCACCGAAGCCGCGTCGGTGACCGCCACCAGCGCCGGCGCGGAGAGCTCCCCGGCCACCGCGGCTTCGCGCACCTCGGGCAGCGACTCCAGCCGCTCGCCGGTGTCCAGCAGCCGGCGGGCATCGCCGATGCTCACCCGGACCGACCGGGCCAGGTGGTCCGCAGGCGTGCGGGCGCCCTCCCGCCGCCACGCCCCACCCTCGGCGGCGCGGGCCGCGGCCAGCGCCTGCACGGCGAAGAGCCGGGCGGTCATCCGACCGAGCCTGGCGACCAACTCCTCGGCGTCGGCAGTGCTGACTCGCGACGGGTCGAAGCGCGCGGCCAGCCGCGCCTCGAGCGCCTCCGCGTCCGCCCACGTCTCCATGGACCTACAGTACTCGAACACGTGTTCGACCGTCAAGAGGTGTGGAGAAGGTTTTCGCGGGTTGCTCTAGCTCAGAGCGCGAGCCGCATGTAGAGGTGCGGTCCCACGTAGGCCGGGTCCTCCCACACGTCGCCTGCCGCGACGAAGCCGTGCCGGGCGTAGAAGTCCCGCGCAGTTACGCGCGCGGTGCACCACACCTCCGCAGCGTCGTCATTCCGTGCATGCGCGATCACCGCGGCGAGGACAGCGGCGCCGTACCCCTGCCCGCGCACCTCCGGCTCGCTGGCCATCCCGCGCAACCGCCACCCGCTGGCGCGCTCCTCGCCGGGGAACGGCTCGGGTCGTACCGATGCGCATGCGACCAGCCGGCCACTGTCGTCATACGCCGCGAAGTGCGGCGCGTCGTCGTCGGAGCGCTCGAGATCCTCAATCGTCTGGTGCGGACGGAGCACGCGTTGGCGTAGGGCGCGAGTCTCGGCCGCGCTAACGACCCGTACGTCGGTCACGCGTTCTCGTCCTGCAGGTGTAGCAGCCGCCGGGCCTTCTGCGCGTCGAAGTCGAGGGCGGCGATCGGTGTCGGCGCGACACCGTGCGCCAGCGCGCCGAGCAGCCGGACCTCCGACGCGAGGTCGGGATCGCTCAGCGCGCGCAGCGCGAACCCCAGCGCCTTAGGAGACACGCCGTAGCGCGCCTCCAGCTCGTCGGCGCACGCTGCCGCAAGGAGCTCGCGCTCGCCATAGACGCGATGGCTGCGCCCCCCGCGCCGACCGGGCAGCAGGCCGGCTGCTTCGCGGTAGCGCAGCATCCGAGGGGTGGTGCCGAGTCGCTCGGCCGCGGCG
>DATLOQ010000078.1:0-17170 GCA_035536235.1 Mycobacteriales bacterium | reverse complement strand
CGCCGACCCTGCCCCGTCACGTGTCTTCTAGGACACGTGAGGGGCCTGGACGACGCCAGTGCGGACGGCACCGATTCCGCTGGGCAGCAGCTGGCATGACAGTCCGGGCATTGAACCACTCGGTTCGCTATTGCGAATAGTTCGCAACTGCGATGTGGTGCCGCTAAGCTCGCGGCCCATCCCTAGCCGGGAGGATTGCGCGTGAGCAGGGTGCGGATGGCGAGCGGACTGGCGATGATGTCCCTCGCCGCGTTGTCACTCACCGCGTGCGGGGGCTCCGCGGCCTCGTCTGAGTCCCGAGCGGGGGGTGGTCGTCTCGCGGTGGTGACAACGGTCTCACCGCTGACCAACATCGCCCAGAACGTCGCGGGCGAGCACGCCACGATCACCGGCCTCGTGCCGGAGGGTGTGAACAGTCACGAGTTCGAGCCGCGGCCGAGCGACGCGAAGGTGCTGGCCGCGGCGGACCTGGTCTTCGTCAACGGGCTCAACCTCGAGACCCCGACGAAGAAGCTCGCCGAGGCCAACCTGCGCGACGGCGCCCGCCTGGTGGAGATGGGCGCGCAGATCGTCCAGCCGGCGGACTACGTCTACGACTTCTCCTTCCCCAAGGCCGACGGCGACCCCAACCCGCACCTCTGGACCAACCCGCTCTACGGGATCCGCTACGCCGAGATCTTCCGCGATGAGCTGTCGAAGGAGGCGCCGGAGCATGCCGAAGCGTTCGCGGCGAACGCCGCGGCGTACATCCAGAAGATCCGGGCGCTGGACGTCGCCGTACGCACCGCGAGTGCGACGGTGCCCAGTCGCAAGCTGCTGACCTACCACGACTCGTTCCCCTACTTCGCCCGCGAGTACGGCTGGACCGTCATCGGCGCCATCCAGCCGGCGGACTTCGCCGAGCCCAGCGCCCGCGACGTCGCCGACCTGATCGGACAGGTGAAGGCGGCGAGGGTGTTGGCCATCTTCGGCTCGGAGGTCTTCCCGAGTGAGGTGCTCGCGCAGATCGGCAAGGAGGCCGGCGTCCGCTACGTCGACACCTTGCGCGACGACGACCTGCTCGGCAAGCCCGGCGAGCCGGAGCACTCCTACGTCGGCCTGATGCGATTCGACTTCGTGACGATGATCGAGGCGCTCGGCGGAGACGCCTCAGTGCTCAAGGCGCTCGACGTGGCCAATCTGCAGTCCGGCGATGTGGAGTACCGCGAGGGATGAGCGCGCCACTCGTCAGCCTGGACCACGTCACCCACGCCTACAGCGGTGAGCCGGTGCTGGACGCCGTCTCCCTGCAGGTCGCGCGAGGTGAGTTCCTCGGTGTCGTCGGGCCGAGCGGCTCCGGCAAGAGCACGTTGCTGCGGGTGCTGGCCGGCGCGCTGGCTCCGCTGGCCGGCACGGTGTCGCGGTCGGGGACGAGCCGGATCGGCTACGTCCCGCAGGTCGAGACCGTCAACTGGGACTTCCCGGTGACCGTTGCCGAGGTCGTCACGATGAGCCGCACGACCGGTCGCTGGCTGCCCTGGTCGTCCAAGTCGGAGCGGGCCGAAGTCACCAAGGTGCTCGACCGCCTCGGCATCGGCGGGCTGAGCGGGCGGCACATCCGCGAGCTCTCCGGCGGCCAGCAGCAGCGGGTGTTCATCGCCCGGGCGCTACTGCGGCAGGCGAGCCTGCTGCTGCTCGACGAGCCGACCAGCGGTGTCGACGTACGCACCCGCCACGACGTGCTGCACCTGCTCGACGACCTGCACGCCGGCGGGCTGGCCATCGTGCTGACCACCCATGACCTCAACGGCATTGCCGCCCACCTGCCGCGGCTGGTCTGCCTCAACAAGCAGGTGATCGCTGACGGCGCCCCCCACGAGGTCATCACCCCCGATGTGCTGGAGCGCACCTACGGGGCCCGCATGGAGGTCATCTCCCACGCCGGCATGCCGGTCGTCTTCGAAGGCGGGGCGCACCATGAGGACGTCGCCGCTGACCTGGCGAGCCGTTCGTGAGCACCTGGCTGGAGCCGTTCGCCTTCGAGTTCTTCCGCAACGGACTGATCGTGGCCACGATCGCCGGTGCGCTCTGCGGTCTCATCGGGGTGTACGTCGTGCTTCGCGGCATGTCTTACATCGGCCACGGGCTGAGCCACTCGATCTTCGGCGGGGCGGTCGCCTCGTCGGTGATGGGCATCAACGTGCTCGCCGGCGCCGCCGTGTGGGGCTTCGCGTCCGCCCTTTTGATCAACGGCGTGACCCGCCGTCGCGCCATCGGCGGCGATGCTGCCATCGGCGTCATCACGACCGCCGCCTTCGCCGTCGGGGTCGCGCTGATCTCCGTCCGTCGCAGCTTCAGCCGCGACTTCGACGCGCTGCTGTTCGGCAACGTGCTGGGCGTCGAGCGGGCCGACATCGTGGTCGTCGCCCTGGTGGCGGTCGGTGCCGCTGCGGTGGTCTTCTTCGGCTACCGCCAGCTGCTCTTCACCACCTTCGACCCCGAGGTCGCCGAGACCTCGGGTCTGTCCACCGCGCGCGTCGACGCCCTCTTCTCGCTGGTGCTCGCCATGTCGATCATCGCCACCATGCGGATCCTGGGCGTTACCCTCATCGCCGCGACGCTGGTGCTCCCCCCCGTGGTGGCGCGGATGCTGACCAACTCGTTTTCCCGCATGCTCGTGCTCTCGACGTCGATCGGCGCGCTCTGCGGCTTCCTGGGCATGTACGCGAGCTTCCAGCTCGACATCGCCTCCGGGGCCTCGATCGTGCTGACCGGTGCGGTGCTGTTCGTGCTGGTGTTCAGCGTGACCGGTGCCCAGGCGCGCCGCCGCCTCGGGCACGCCCACCTCTAGAAGCTCTGCCTGCTGTTTCTGCGAACTGTGCGGCCCCCGCTGCGAGCGTCGGGGCGGGATCGCCGCACAGTTCGGAGGGGCGGGGCGGGGGCGGGGCGGGGACATCTGGGCTAGCTCGGATGGCTCAAGCACCCGGCCGATAGGGACGATGACGACAGCGTGCAGGTGCCGGGACATCGGGTTGGCGCGCGGGTGACGCGCCTCGTAGGCGCGAGCCTGGTCACGGTGATCGCCGCCTCGACGCTGATCAGCTCCCCGGCGACCGCGCAGGTGGCGTCGGCCAAGCAGCGCGCGGCCCAGCTGCGCCGGGACGTAGCCACCCTGCAGCGTCAGACGGGGATGGCGCTCGAGAGCTACAGCCGGGTGTACGGCGCCCTCGGCCGGGTCGTCAACGCCCGGGTGGCCGCTGAGCGAGCGGTGGAGTCGGCGAAAGCTCAACGCGACGGTGACGCCGGTCGAGCCGACGCCCAAGTGCGCCGGCTCTACATGGGCGGTGGCCGGCTGAGCCTCTACGCCACCCTGCTGGACTCGGTCGATCTACACGACGCCTTCGGCCGCTACGCCAACATCACCTCGATGGTGGCGGGTGACCGCGAGGCCGCGGTGGTCGGCGACGCAGCAGTCGCGGCGGCCGTGGCCGCCGAGGGCAGGCTCGCCGATCTCGCCGCCCGGGAGACCCGGCTGACCCGGCAGGCCGACGAGCAGGCCGAGCGGGTCGAGACGATCTTGGCCCAGACCCAGCAGCTGCTTGCCTCGGCAGACGCGGAGGTGCTGCGCCTTGTAGAGGAAGCGCGCATTGCCGAGCAGGCTGCCCGGGCCCGGGCCCTGCTGGCAGCTCAGCTGGCCTCCGGCGCAGCTCGGGACTTCCCGAGCGCCGTGTTCACCCCGGTCAAAGGCGCGAAGTACGCCTGCCCCGTCGGCACGGTGAACTCCTTCGTGGACACGTGGGGAGCGCCGCGCTCCGGCGGCCGTCGACACCAGGGCACCGACGTCTTCGCGCCCAACTCCAGCCCGGCGTACGCCATGGCCGACGGGGTCATCGATCAGGTCACCAACGCCAACATCGGCCTCGGGGGCATCACGCTCTGGCTGCGGGCGGCCAACGGGGACCGGTACTACTACGCCCACAACACCGAGAACCTGGCCACCCTGGGCCAACGGGTGAAAGCCGGCGACGTGATCGCCACGGTCGGCCAGTCCGGCAACGCCGCGACCACACCACCGCACGTGCACTTCGAGGTGCACCCGGGCGGCGGCGGTCCGGTCAACCCGTACCCGTTCCTCAAGGCAGTCTGCGGCTGACCTCACGGGCTCGGGGCCACGGGTAGGAGAGACTCCTCCACCATGGCGCACACCCACGGTCCCGGCGCGGCGTACGACGAACACCCCGCCCCGCCGCAGATCCGACGGCTGCTGACGCTGGCCGTCGTACCGCTCCTTCTGGCCACCCTGATCGGGCTGGTGGCGCTGTGGCCTAGAGGCGACGGCCCCGTCATCGGTGAAGGCATCGGCGTGGCGGCCGACCTGGTGCCGGCGACGGTGCGGGCCCGGGAGGTGGTGCCCTGCGATGGGACGCCGGCAGACCAGACGCCGGCAGACGAGACGCCGGCAGACGAGACGCCAGCGGACGGGGCGGGGACCCCGACCTGCACGCTGCTCGAGGTGGAGATCACCGACGGCATCGACGACGGCCAGGTGATCGCGCTCGACTTCGTGGAGAGCCCGCGCACCCCCTCGGTCGCCAATGGCGACAAGATCGTGCTCGGCTACGAGCCGGCCGCCGAGCCGGGGAGCGAGTACTTCTACGCCGACCGCCAGCGCGGTCGGCCGCTGCTGCTGCTGGCCGCCCTGTTCGTCCTCGCAGTCGTCGCGCTCGGCCGCTGGCGGGGTCTGCGCGCGCTGGGCGGGCTAGCCATCAGCCTGGTCGTCCTCGTGGCCTTCGTGCTCCCCGCACTCCTTCGCGGCAGCAACCCGCTTGCGGTGGCCGTCGTCGGCGCCGCGGCGATCATGATCGTCGCGCTCTACCTCGCCCACGGCGTGACGGTGCGAACGACGATCGCCCTGCTCGGCACGCTCGCCAGCCTGGTGCTCACCGGAGTGCTTGCGGCGATCTTCGTGGCCGGCGCTCGGTTCACCGGGCTGGCCAGCGAGGAAGCGACCTTCCTCAACGCCGTCGCGGGCCAAGTGGAGCTCGAAGGGTTGCTGCTGGCCGGGATCATCATCGGATCGCTGGGGGTTCTCGATGACGTCACCGTTACCCAGGCGTCCGCGGTCTGGGAGCTGCACCTGGCTAATCCGGCGTACCGGGTCCGGGAGCTCTACTCTGCGGCGCTGCGCATCGGCCGGGACCACATCGCGTCGACCGTGAACACCCTCGTGCTCGCCTACGCGGGTGCTTCGCTCCCGCTGCTCGTCCTCTTCTCGCTGGCCAACCGCGACCTCGGCGACGTGCTCACCGGTGAGGTCATCGCGCAGGAGGTGGTGCGGACGTTGGTGGGCAGCATCGGCCTCGTCGCCTCAGTGCCGCTCACCACCGGGCTGGCCGCCTGGGTGGTCAGCCGGTCGTCCGCCGTGCCGTCCGACTAGGGACGCGCGGTGGGAATCGGGTTGCCGCCGTTACCGCCGCCAGCACTGCTGGACGACGATGCGGAGGGCTTGGGAGACGGCGTCGGGCTGGGCTTGGCCGGCGTCGGGCTGGGCTTGGGCGAGGCAGACGCCTTGGCCGTCGGGCTGGGCTTGGGCGCGGGACTGGACGGCGGGCCGGACTTCGGCGGAGCGACCGGCAGGAGGGTGGCCAGGACCTTGGGCGGGGCGACCCGCTTGAGCTTGCGGACCAGCCGGGCCACGTCGGCCAGCACACTGGCCTTCGCCGAGGACTTGTTGACGACGAAGAGGCGCTGCTCCTCGCGGATCATCTCAGCGATCATCTCGACGACCTGCGGGTCACCCTCCGCGTGATCAGCGATGAGCGACTCCAGCGTGGCATGCAGCTCGGTGGCGGCGACGGTGATGTCCGCTGAGGACGCAGAGCGGACGATCTGGCCAGTCAGGGTGCTCAGCTGCTCATCAGCGAGCGCCAGCGCAACGGCCTCGGTGTCGGGGGTCTCCTCGCGAAGGCTCGGCGCGGAGACCGTGATGCCGCCGCCGATCAGGGCGACGAATGCGGCGGCGGCGGCTACCAGCCGGGCCCGTCCGGCGCGCCTCTCGCTGCGGGCTGCCCGGGCGAGGGCCACCTCGTCGGGCTGGGAGAGGGAGCGGAGGTCCGGGGCGCTGAGGTGGGAGAGCATGCGCTCCTGGAAGGCGGCCAAGCCGGCCCGCTCACCGTCCAGCACGTCTGACACCAGGCCGAGCTCGTCTGCGTCGGCCGCCGCGGCGGCGATGATCATGTCGGTCTCGAGTGCCAGCCGGAAGTCGGCGACCTCCCGCAGGACCTCCCGGATCGGCGCTCCAGCCTGCTCGGCGAGGGCCTCGATGCGGGCCGAGTCGCCTTCTGGCGTCCGCGGAGCGGGCAGGTGCTCACCGCGGCGCTGCAACCACGACGGCAGCGCGGGCTGCGCCTCGCGGTGGTGCCGTCGGCTGCGCATGGGACTCCTCGGTGGGGTGTTAGGAAGCCTTTCGCCGGGTTGGCGTCCGATTCCTTCCCCTGTGACACAAATTCACGTCTGGTTCTCAGCCGAACTGGTCCGCCGTCAGTGGGTTGGGCGGTGAGAGAGGATGCGCTGCTGTTCTCGCTCACGGCGTGGCCGTCGCCGGGTGCAGCGTCGCAGGTCCGCTCGCTGTCTGCTCGTCCGTCGCCACCCGACCCCGGAGGCATCCCATGATCGTCACCCTGCCCGCTGAGGGCTTCACGATCGGGATTCTCGGCGGGACCGGGGATCAGGGCCGCGGGCTGGGCAGACGCTTCGCGCTCGCCGGGCATCGGGTCGTCGTCGGCTCTCGCGACCCGGCTCGGGCTGCTGAGGCCGCTGTCAGCCTGGTCGCCGCCCATCCGGAGGAGGAGCTCGAGGTCAGCGGCGCCAGCAATGCTGACGCAGCCCAGGGGGCTGAGCTGGTGATCGTCGCGGTGCCGTTCGAGGGACACCGCGAGACCTTGGCCCCGCTGGCCGAGTCATGTACGGGGAAGATCGTCATCGACTGCGTCAACCCGATGTCGTTCGACAAGAGCGGCGCGTTCTACGTCGAGCTGCCGGACGGAAGTGCCGCAGAGGAGGCCGCTGCGGTTCTGCCGGGCGCGCGGGTGGTGTCGGCCTTCCACGACGTCTCCGCCAAGCGGCTGCTCGGCACCAACCTCTCCGTGAGCACCGACGTGCTGGTCTGTGGGGATGACCAGGAGGCCAAGGACGTCGTGTGCGCCCTCGCCGCCCAGATCCGGGGGATGCGTGGCATCGACGCCGGACCGCTTCGCCTGTCCCGCCACCTCGAGGCGCTGACCGCGGTGCTGATCGGAATCAACAAGACCTACAAGACGCACTCCGGAGTGCGCATCACCGGCGTATGACCGCTCGCGCGGCGAGGGACGATCTCGGCCTGACGGTCGCGGTGCCGCGCGAGGTGCGCCGGATCGTGTCGATCGTGCCCTCGCTCACCGAGACGGTCGCCAGCAGCGGGGGAGCGGAGCGCTTGGTCGCGGTCACGGACTGGTGCACGCATCCGGCTGAGGTGGTCGGGGGGATCACCCGCATCGGCGGGACCAAGAATCCGGATGTCGCGGCGATCGTCGCGCTGAAGCCCGACCTCGTCATCGCCAACGAGGAGGAGAACCGCTCGGCCGACCTCGACGCCCTGCGGGCCGCCGGCCTCGCCGTGTGGGTCACCGCCCCGGACACCGTATCCGCGGCGGTGACGTCGCTGGGCCGGCTGCTCGCGGTGTGCGGCCTCGCCGACGGGGGACGGTCTTGGTACCGCGACGTCGTTGCGGCCTGGCCGGTCGACGAAGCCCCCGCAGCACGGCGCCGCGCAGTCACCTTCATCTGGCGCCGGCCGTGGATGGTCCTCGGCCGCAGCACCTTTGCCGGTGACCTGCTCAGCCGACTCGGCCTGGACAACGTCTACGGCGCCCACGCTCATCGCTACCCGGCGGTGGACGTCGCCGAGGTGCGCCAGCGCGGTGTCGACCTGATCGTCTTGCCGGACGAGCCGTACTCGTTCTCGACGACGGACGGGCCGGAGGCTTTCGTGGGGTGGGAGGTGCCCGTGGCGCTGGTCTCTGGACGGCACCTCACGTGGTACGGCCCATCCCTGGCCGAGGCCCGCGAGGTGCTGAGCGCTCAGCTCGCCGCTGCCGAATCGGCCTAGCGGTCGCCTCTCACTAGCCTCTCACTAGCAGTCGCGGGCGTCCTCGGCGCCGTTGCAGTCGTCGTTGCCGAGGCCGCCGTCGACGAAGTCCTTGCCGCTGCCGGCACTGATGAAGTCGTCGCCGGCGCCGGCAGAGATCCGGTCGTTGCCCGATCCGGTGTAGATGTCGTCGGAGCCGCCGAGCGTGCGCACGTTGTTGTCACCGTTGCCGGCGCTGACGTAGTTGTCGCCGCCACCGGACTCGATGATGTCGCGGTCGCTGCCGGAGTAGATGTCGTCGTTCCCATCACGGGTCAGGATGCGGTTGAGGCCGTTGCCGGCGCTCACGTAGTTGTTGCCGCCGCCGACCTTGATGACGTCGGCTCCACTGCCCGAGTACACGTCGTCATCGCCATCGCGTCCTACGACGCTGTTGGTGCCGCTGCCCACGCTGGCGTAGTTGTTGCCGCTGCCAAGGTCGACGGTGTCGTCGCCGGCCCCGGCGTAGACGTCGTCGCTGCCCTCTCGGGCGACCACCCGGTTGTTGCCGCTGCCGACGCTCACGTAGTTGTCGCCTGTCCCGGTGTCGACGACGTCGTTGCCGCTGCCGGAGTAGATCGAGTCGTTGCCGCTCTCACCGAGCATCCGGTTGTTGCCGTCGCCGCCCTGGAGGTGGTCGCCGTCGTTGCCGCCCAGCAGCAGATCCGATCCAGCCTCGCCGTGCAGGTCGTCGGCGCCGTCGCCGCCGAGCAGCCTGTCGTTGCCCTCGCCCCCGTACAGCCCGCCCTCGTCGCCGAAGATCCTGATCGGGTCGCCGCTGCCAATCCCGATCGAGCCGCCCGTGGCCTCGTCGTCGCCGCCGTCGCCCGACAGGGCGTCGTTGCCGGCACCGCCGCGCAGCAGATCACGTCCGTCGCCGCCACAGATCAGGTCATTGCCGTCGAGCCCGTCGACCACGTCATCGCCGTCCAGGGCGAGGATGATGTCCACCCCGCTGGTGCCCTCGATCTCGTCCGCGTCGTCGGTGCCGATGATGGTCGCCTTCTTGCCGAGACAGGTCGGCGATGCCGCCAGGCTGGCCGGTGCCAGCCAGACGGGCGCGATCAGGAGAGCGGCGGCAGCCAGCCGGCGGGCGCGAGAGCCAGATGTGATGAGCACGAGAGCGCCTCCGGGCGTCGGCGGGGTGTTCGGCGAGGGTCGCCGGGAGGAAAGGACTTCCGACCTGTGAGTCTTTTCCTGACGGCGCAGTGAGTCAACCGTCAGCGGTAGCCGTGCTCCGGGCCGGGGTACGTGCCGTCACGCACGTCGGTGGCGAAGCTCTGCACCGCGTCGGTCAGCACGCCTCGCAGGTCGGCATATCGCTTGAGGAACTTGGGCCCGGGGCCGGGGGTGAGGCCCGCCATGTCGGTCCAGACCAGCACCTGTGCGTCGCAGCCGGCGCCGGCGCCGATCCCGACCGTGGGGATCGCGACTGACGCAGTGACCCGCTCGGCCAGGTCGGCGGGGACTACTTCGAGCACCACGGCAAAGGCGCCGGCCGCCTCCATCGCCTTCGCGTCGGCGACGAGCTGGTCGCCGGCCTCGCCGCGGCCCTGCACCCGGTAGCCGCCGAGGGCGTGCACGCTCTGCGGGGTCAGCCCCAGGTGCGCCATGACCGGTACGCCGGAGGACACCAGCAGCTCGACGTGGGGCAGCACCCGGGCACCCCCCTCGAGCTTCACCGCGTGCGCTCCACCCTCTTTCAAGAATCTCGCCGCCGTGGCGAAAGCCTGCGACGGTCCCTCCTGGTAGCTGCCGAACGGCAGGTCCGCGACGACGAGCGCACTCGTCGTACCGCGGACGACCGCGCGGACGAGGGGGAGCAGCTCGTCGACGGTCACCCCGACCGTGTCGGGGTAGCCGAAGACGTTGTTGGCCGCCGAGTCGCCGACGAGGAGGACCGGGATGCCCGCCTGCTCGAAGATCGCGGCGGTGTAGACGTCGTACGACGTCAGCATGGGCCAGCGCTCGCCCCGGGCCTTCGCGTCCACCAGGTCGGTGACGGTGACCCGCCGGGCCGGGCCGTCGTGCGGGGTCGAGCCGCCGTACAGAGTGGGGATGGTGTCGGCCATGGCCGCCGTCCTCGTGCTCATCGAGGCCCCGGGCTGGGGTCCCCGTGCGTGCACATCGTCGCATGCGATCCGTCCGGCCACGGTGCAGGAGCAGCTGGTGGGCGACGGCCTGTGTCGCACCTTGCGCGTGGCCAGCGGTCACCCTCGCTGCCCCGCTCGGCAGCCGGACCCTGATGGACGGATCCGTCTCGCCCGGGCGCCCCGTCAGCTGAGCAGCAGGGTCGCCTCACGGAGTCGGGGCTCAGCTGTGCCGGAAGCGGTTGGTGATGGGCAGCCGCCGGTCGCGGCCGAAGGACTTCGCCGAGAGCTTGGGCCCGGGTGGGTTCTGCCGCCGCTTGTGCTCGGCAAGGTCGACGAGCCGGATGACCCGGTCCACCGTCGCCGCGTCGAAGCCGGCGGCCACGATGTCGTCACGGTCCCGGTCGTCCTCGACGTAGGCAGCGAGGATCGCGTCGAGGACGTCGTACGGCGGGAGCCGGTCCTCGTCGAGCTGTCCCGGGGCCAGCTCGGCTGAGGGCGCCTTGGTGATCGATCTCTCTGGGATCGGCGGCGCAGCGCCGCTCGTGGCCTCGGCGTTGCGCCATCGCGCGAGCGCCCACACCAACGTCTTCGGCACGTCCTTGATGACCGCCCAGCCGCCGGCTGTGTCGCCGTAGAGGGTTGAGAACCCGGTCGCGAGCTCGCTCTTGTTGCCGGTGGTCAGCACCAGGTGGCCGTGCTCGTTGGACAGCGCCATCAGCAGCGTGCCGCGCACCCGAGCCTGCAGGTTCTCGGCGGCGAGTCCGGTCAGCCCGCCGGAGCCTGCGGTCATGTCGTGGTAGGCGGCGACCGCCGGGACGATGGCGACGACGGTGTGGTGCAGACCCTGGCGGGCAGCGAGATCCGCGGCATCGGAGAGCGAGTGCGATGACGAGTGGACCGACGGCATCGCGACGGTGTGCACGGCGTCCGGCCCCAGCGCGTCAGCCGCGATGGTCGCCGTGAGCGCCGAGTCGATGCCGCCGGAGAGTCCGAGCACCACGGAACGGAAGCTGTTCTTGCGCGCGTAGTCGCGGGTGCCGGTGACCAGAGCTCCCCACACCTCCGCGCAGTCGCCGAGCGGCTCTGCGATCTCGCTCGGCCCGCCACCGAGATCGTGCATCAGCAGGTGCTCGGCGAACTGCGGCGCGCGCGCGAGCAGCGTCCCGTCGGCGGCCACCACCATGGAGTCGCCGTCGAAGACCAGCTCGTCCTGGCCGCCCACCATGTTGCAGTAGGCCACGACAGCCCCCGCCTCCTCGGCTCGTCGGCGTACCAGGGCAAGGCGCGCGTCGTCCTTGCTCCGCTCGTACGGCGACCCGTTGATGCACACGACGAGGTCCGCACCGCCCGCCCGCGCCGCGGCGAACGGCCCGCCGACCTGCCAGAGGTCCTCGCAGATCGTCAGGGCGATCCGGTGGCCACGAAACGGCACGACGGTGAAGTCGGTGCCTCGAGCGAAGTAGCGCGCCTCGTCGAAGACGCCGTAGTTGGGCAGGTGGTGCTTGTAGTAGCGGGCGCTGACCGCGCCGTCGTGCAGGAAGGCCGCCGCATTGCGCAGGCCGTCATGGTCCCGGTCGAGGTAGCCCACCACCACCGCGGTCTCGCCGGTCTCCCCGGCGAGCGCATGCAGCGCCGCGAGGTTGTCCTCGAGCACGGCGCGGCGGTAGACGAGGTCCTCGATGGGATAGCCGGTCAGCACCATCTCAGGCAGCACCACCAGGTCCGCGCCAGCCTGCGCCGACCGCGCGATCCAGCTACGGGCCAGAGCGAGGTTGCCCTCGATGTCGCCCACCGTCGGATTCACCTGGGCGAGCGCGATACGCAGTGGTGGCACGGCCTCAGCCTACGGCCGGCCAGGTCGACCTCGGACGTGCGCTTCGGCCGCGATCAGCCGGCGGTCAGGACGACGCGGGCACCGGGCCGTTGGGCGACGAGGTCCCACACGGTCCGTAGGAACGGAGTGGCGCCCTGCAGCTCGAGCACGCCCGAGGACGCTGACCGACCGTTCGCGACGCTCTCCAGCGCGCGAATCCCGGCGAGGTCGACGAAGTCGAGGCGGGAGACGTCGATCTCCATCGGGTCCAGGTGCTCGGCCGGCCTGGCGAGCAGGCGGCGCAGCTGGGCCGCGTTGAACGTGTCAACCTCGCCGGAGAGCGCAAGCCGGCCGTCGGCGCGACCGTGCACGGTGAAGCTGGTGCGGGGCCCGACGGACGAGCCGTCCGGGTCGAGGCGGACGCGGTGTACAGCGTCGAGCAGCCGAAGGGCATCGTCATGGCACTCGCGCCGGTCGAAGCAGCACATGCCGAGAATGGGCTCGGCCGCGGTGAGCAGCTCGACGCGGACCTCGTAGTCGTACCAGTGGTCGGCCACCTCGGGGAGGTTGAGGACGCCGGCGTTCTCCCCGGCGACCCGGATGCCGGTGTAGCCGTCAGCAACGGCTTGGTGAGCGACCCCGCGAAAGCCTTCGATCCGCTCCTCCGCGTCGAAGGAGCCGTCCGGCAGGTAGGCGGCTTCGGCGTCGCCGACGACGAGGCTGCCGGCCGCCAACATCTCCGTCGGGCGGTGCCCGGCGGACTCGAGACCGCCGAGGAGACGCGCGACGCTGTGCTCGGGGCCGAAGTAGAACAGCCGCTCGTCGGCCAGCACGCCGCCGGCGAAGTAGGCCTGCAGGACAGCGGCCTGCTCCTCGTCGGTCGAGTAGCTCCAGCACACGTGGTCGTGCTGGGCCAGGCCCGCGACAGTCGCGGCGTCACCGCGGGTGACCGCGTGGTTGCCGTCCATAGAGCTGCCATTCCCGTCGATTTCGCAGGTTTAACTAGTCCGGCCGAGTGAAATGGCGAGGGCTTCCGAGTGCGACTTCTGAGCACGAAACAGCCACGAAACACAGGGCGATTACCCTCGTGGGCATGGGAAAACAGCAGGAGTTCGTGCTCCGCACGATCGAGGAACGCGACATCCGGTTCGTCCGGCTCTGGTTCACTGATGTGCTC
The DNA here is from genome assembly GCA_035536235.1 of Mycobacteriales bacterium. Taxonomy (GTDB): domain Bacteria; phylum Actinomycetota; class Actinomycetes; order BP-191; family BP-191; genus DATLNF01. The sequence continues at coordinate 3,944 of DATLOQ010000078.1, read as the reverse complement.
GGTTTCCTCAAGTCCGTCGCCATCGCCCCAGCGGAGCTGGAGGGCGCCTTCGCTGAAGGCATCGGCTTCGACGGCAGCGCAATTCAAGGTTTTGCGCGAATACACGAGAGCGACATGTTGGCTCGCCCCGACCCGTCGACGTTCCAGATCCTGGCCACCCGTGGCGAGGGGCCAGGTGTGGCGCGGATGTTCTGCGACATCGTCATGCCGGACGGCACGCCGAGCGAGGCCGACCCGCGATGGGTGCTGCGCCGGGCGCTGAACAAGGCCGCGGACAAGGGCTTCACCTTCTACACCCACCCGGAGATCGAGTTCTTCCTGTTCAAGGACTCCACCGCCCCGGTGCCGGTAGACCACGCCGGCTACTTCGACCTCACGCCGCACGAGGCCGGCCACGACTTCCGCCGGCAGGCCATCACCATGCTCGAGCGGATGGGCATCTCCGTGGAGTTCAGCCACCACGAGGTGGCCCCGGGCCAGCACGAGATCGACCTGCGCTACGCCGATGCGTTGACCACTGCCGACAACATCATGACGTTCCGCCTCGTCGTGAAGGAGGTCGCGCTGACGGCTGGCGTCTACGCCTCCTTCATGCCGAAGCCGATCAGCGAGCACCCCGGATCCGGCATGCACACCCATCTGAGCCTGTTCGAGGGCGACCGCAATGCCTTCCACGACCCGGCCGATCCCTACTACCTGTCGAAGGTGGGCAAGGCGTTCATCGCCGGCCTGCTGCGCCACGCGTCGGAGATCACCGCGGTCTGCAACCAGTGGGTCAACTCCTACAAGCGGCTCATTGCCGGCGGCGAGGCTCCGGTCCACGTGACCTGGGGTCACAACAACCGCTCGGCACTGGTGCGGGTGCCGATGTACAAGCCCCAGAAGGGCAACTCCACACGGGTGGAGTTCCGCTCGCCGGACTCTGCGGCCAACCCCTATCTAGCCTTCGCGCTGATCCTGGCGGCCGGGATGAAGGGCATCGAGGAGGGCTACGAGCTGCCGCCCGGCGCTGAGGACGACATCTGGGCGCTGTCGGACACCGAACGTCGGGCGATGGGTTACGAGCGGCTGCCGACCTCCCTCTCCGACGCCATCGCCGTGATGGAGGGCTCTGAGCTCGTCGCCGAGACCCTCGGCGAGCACGTCTTCGACTACTTCCTGCGCAACAAGAAGGCCGAGTGGGAGGAGTACCGCCGCCAGGTCACCCCATTCGAGGTGGACCGCTACCTCCCGCTGCTGTAGCGCGGGTGCGAGGGCAGCTCAGGTGGCTGCCGCGGTCAGCGCGTCGTACTGCGCATCGGTCAGCTGTACGTCGGCGGCAGCGCAGTTCTCCTCCAGGTGGGCCACCGAGCCGGTGCCTGGGATCGGCAGCATCACCGGGGAGCGGCGCAGCAGCCAGGCCAGTGCCAGCTGCGCGGGCGTTGCGCCGGTCTCCTTCGCCAGCACCTCGAGCACGCCACCCGGGCGGGCCAGCTCGCCGTTGGCCACTGGAAACCAGGGGAGGAAGGCGATGCCCTCCTGCTCACAGTGGTCGACGACGGCCTCGGACTGTCGGTTCGCGACGTTGTAGAGGTTCTGCACGCTGACCACGTCGACGACCTGACGGGCGGCTTCGATCTCCTCGACCGAGACCTCGGAGAGGCCGATGTGGCGGATCTTGCCGGCCTCCTGCAGCTCCTTCAGCGCGCCGAGCGAGTCGGCCGCCGGGACCTGGGCGTCGATGCGGTGCAGCTGATAGAGCTCAATGCGCTCGAGGCCGAGTCGCCGCAGGCTCATCTCGACGCACTGCCGCAGGTACTCCGGACGACCGACCTGCTCCCACTTGCCCGGGCCGCTGCGGGTGAGGCCCCCCTTGGTCGCGATGACCACCTGGCCGTACGGGTGCAGCGCCTCCCGGATGAGGTCCTCGGAGACGAAGGGGCCGTAGCTGTCCGCTGTGTCGATGAGGTCGACGCCGAGCTCGACGCTGCGCCGCAGCACCTCAATGGCCGCGGCCCGGTCCTTCGGAGGGCCCCAGATCCCCTCGCCGGTGATCCGCATCGCGCCGAAGCCGAGGCGGTGGACAGTCAGGTCGCCCCCGATGTCGAACGTGCCGCTGCCCTGCACTGAAGCCGTCACCTGGAAAGTATCGCCCGCCGGGCACGGCGGCGCCGGTCGCCGATGCAGGACCGCCTTTCGAAGAGCGGGACCGTGTGCGAGGATGCGCGCTCGCGAACCCCCAGCACCCTTCGGGGCTCTCACCGGTGCGCCCGCGCCTGCGGTCGTCCGTCCGGTCCCGCCTCGCGGGCACCTGCCGGTGCTCTGCCGTGCCCAGCACGTCTCGTGCCAGTACAACCAGGGAGAACGATGTCCAAGGCCACCAGCGACACTGCGACGTCGGGCACGGAGCCGTCCGGCTTGGGCGCCAAGCTGGCTCGCCTTGACCGCACCGCCCGCGCGTACTTCCGTGAGCGCAAGCGGCAGCGAGCGATCAAGCGTCGTACGTCGAACTCCAAGCTGACGATCTTCCTGCTGATCACGCTGCTGGGCCTGTTCGGGGCGTTCTTCTCAGCACTGCGCTTCCTCGGCGCCGACGCCGACGGCCGCCAGCTCACGCTCGGCGAGGTGCGCCTCCTGGCCGACCAGGGCCGGATCGAGACCGCAACCCTGCTCGACGAGGATGACCTCTTCGTCGGTCGATACGTCTCGCAGGCCGACGCCGACGTGCGCAGCGCGCCGATCCCGCGCGCGAGTGCCTCTGCCGCCCCTGCCGCCACGCCATCAGCTGTGCCGCCAGCGGCGGGGCCGGCCGCAGGGGTGAAGCCCGCGGCGTCCGCGTCAGCCGTCCCGTCGGCCAAGCCCGCCCCGCTGCCGCTCACCAATCGAGTGCCTGAGGACTCACCGGTGCGCGATGAAGAAGCCGCCGGCGACTACTTCGTCAACGTCTCGGGCAGCGGCTCGCTGACGCAGGGCTTGGAGCAGGCGCTGCGCGGCAGCACCGTCGAGGTCGCCGTCGACGAGCAGGGTGCCAAGCAGAAGGTCCGCCTGGTGACGACGTTCCTGCTGCCGCTGATGATCCTGGCCAACCTGTTCGCCATGCTGTTCACCCTGGGCAAGGGCGGCAGCTCGGCGATCGGCGATGTCATCAACTTCGGCTCGATCGGCAAGGGCAAGGCCAAGAAGAACGCCAGCTACGTCACGTTCGAAGACGTCGGTGGCGCCGACGAGGCGGTCACCGAGCTGCGGGAGGTGCGCGACTACCTGACCGATCCGGCGAAGTACGAGGCTCTCGGCGCCGCCCCGCCGAAGGGCGTGCTCCTCTTCGGCCCCCCCGGGACCGGCAAGACCTTGCTTGCTAAGGCAGTCGCTGGTGAGGCCGGCGTGCCGTTCTTCTCCGTCGCGGGCGCACAGTTCGTCGAGGCGCTCGTCGGCGTTGGCGCGGCCCGCGTGCGCGACCTCTTCGAGCGGGTCCGCGCCGCGGCTCCCGCGATCGTGTTCATCGACGAGCTCGACGCGGCCGGGCGCAAGCGGGGCACCGGCGGCGGGGGCGGCGGCTCCGATGAGCGGGAGCAGACGCTGAACCAGCTGCTGGTGGAGATGGACGGCTTCGAGGTGTCCTCTGGCATCGTCGTCATCGGCGCCACCAACCGCCCGGACATCCTTGACCCGGCCCTCATGCGCCCGGGCCGCTTCGACCGCCACATCACCATCGAGCGCCCCGAGCAGGAGGGCCGCGAGCGGATCCTGCGCATCCACGCCAAGGGCAAGCCGATGGCGCCTTCGGTCGACTTCGCCTTCCTCGCCGAGCGCACCCCGGGCTTCACCGGAGCTGACCTGGCCAACGTGGTCAACGAGGCCGCCCTGCTGGCGATCCGTCAAGGCAAGGCGCTCGTCGAGCCGGCCGAGCTCGAGGAGGCGATCCAGCGCATCCTCACCGGCCCGAAGCGCCGCGGGCGGCTGATGAG
>DATLOQ010000077.1:0-3826 GCA_035536235.1 Mycobacteriales bacterium | reverse complement strand
ACATCTACATCCTGAAGCTGCTCCACCTCGTCGACGACAAGATCCACGCCCGGTCGACCGGCCCCTACTCGATGATCACGCAGCAGCCGCTCGGCGGTAAGGCGCAGTTCGGCGGCCAGCGGTTCGGCGAGATGGAGGTCTGGGCGATGCAGGCCTACGGCGCGTCGTACGCGCTGCAGGAGCTGCTCACCATCAAGAGCGACGACGTGCTCGGTCGGGTCAAGGTCTACGAGGCGATCGTCAAGGGCGAGAACATCCCCGAGCCCGGCATCCCCGAGTCGTTCAAGGTCCTCATCAAGGAGATGCAGTCGCTCTGCCTCAACGTCGAGGTGCTCTCCAGCGACGGCATGCAGATCGAGATGCGGGACACCGACGAGGACGTCTTCCGCGCCGCCGAGGAGCTGGGGATCGACTTGTCGCGCAGAGAACCCAGCTCGGTCGAGGAGGTCTAATCCCGCTCGGACGCCTTCGCTTCGCTCATGCGTCCGAGCGGCGAAAGACCAACTGCAAGAGCACCTGACGAACCAAAACCTAAACGCCACGCAACACGGATGACGGGACAGCGACCTTGCTGGACGTGAACTTCTTCGACGAGCTTCGCATCGGCCTGGCGACCGCGGACGACATCCGCACCTGGTCGCACGGGGAGGTCAAGAAGCCCGAGACGATCAACTACCGCACGCTCAAGCCGGAGAAGGACGGGCTCTTCTGCGAGAAGATCTTCGGTCCGACCCGGGACTGGGAGTGCTACTGCGGCAAGTACAAGCGGGTCCGGTTCAAGGGCATCATCTGCGAGCGCTGCGGCGTCGAGGTGACCCGCGCCAAGGTGCGCCGCGAGCGGATGGGCCACATCGAGCTGGCCGCGCCGGTCACGCACATCTGGTACTTCAAGGGGGTCCCGTCCCGGCTGGGCTACCTGCTCGACCTGGCGCCCAAGGACCTCGAGAAGATCATCTACTTCGCGGCGTACCTCATCACCGCCGTCGACTCCGACGCGCGGCACCGTGACCTCGCCAGCATCGAGGCGCAGGTCGCGGTCGAGCGGCAGCGCATCGAAGAGAAGATGAACTCCGACGTCGAGGCCCGGCTGAAGAAGCTCGAGGGCGACCTCGCCGAGCTCGAGGCCGAGGGCGCGAAGGGCGACGTCAAGCGCAAGGTGCGGGACGGCTCCGAGCGGGAGATCAAGCAGGTTCGCGCGCGGGCCGAGCGGGAGATCGAGCGGCTGGACGAGGTCCTCGACACGTTCCGCAAGCTCGAGGTCAAGCAGCTCGTCGCGGACGAGATCCTCTACCGCGAGCTGCGCGACCGGTTCGGGCAGTACTTCACCGGCGGCATGGGCGCCGAGGCACTGCAGCGGCTCCTCGAGAGCTTCGACCTCGAGGCCGAGGCCGAGTCGCTCCGCGAGACCATCCGCTCCGGCAAGGGCCAGAAGAAGGCCCGCGCGCTCAAGCGGCTCAAGGTCGTCTCGGCGTTCCTCAACACCCGCAACTCGCCGATGGGCATGGTCCTCGACTGCGTCCCGGTCATCCCGCCGGACCTGCGTCCGATGGTGCAGCTCGACGGCGGCCGCTTCGCGACCTCCGACCTCAACGACCTCTACCGCCGCGTCATCAACCGCAACAACCGGCTCAAGCGGCTCCTCGACCTCGGCGCGCCCGAGATCATCGTCAACAACGAGAAGCGCATGCTGCAGGAGGCCGTCGACGCGCTGTTCGACAACGGCCGCCGCGGCCGGCCGGTGACCGGCCCGGGCAACCGCCCGCTGAAGTCGCTGTCCGACATGCTCAAGGGCAAGCAGGGCCGCTTCCGGCAGAACCTGCTCGGCAAGCGCGTCGACTACTCCGGGCGCTCGGTCATCGTCGTCGGCCCGCAGCTGAAGCTCCACCAGTGCGGCCTGCCGAAGCAGATGGCGCTCGAGCTGTTCAAGCCCTTCGTGATGAAGCGGCTGGTCGACCTCAACCACGCGCAGAACATCAAGAGCGCCAAGCGCATGGTCGAGCGGGCCCGTCCGGTCGTCTGGGACGTGCTCGAGGAGGTCATCACCGAGCACCCCGTGCTGCTCAACCGGGCGCCCACCCTGCACCGGCTCGGCATCCAGGCCTTCGAGCCCCAGCTGGTCGAGGGCAAGGCCATCCAGATCCACCCGCTGGTCTGCACCGCGTTCAACGCCGACTTCGACGGCGACCAGATGGCGGTGCACCTGCCGCTGTCCGCCGAGGCGCAGGCCGAGGCGCGCATCCTCATGCTGTCCAGCAACAACATCCTCTCGCCGGCATCCGGGCGGCCGATCACCTCGCCGACCCAGGACATGGTGCTCGGGCTCTACTTCCTCACCGCCGGCAAGGAGGGCGCCGAGGGAGAGGGCCGCACGTTCTCGTCGGCGGGCGAGGCGATCATGGCCCTCGACAACCGTGAGCTGAACCTGCAGGCGAAGATCACGGTCCGGCTGGCCGGCGTCGTACCGCCGGTCGACTGGGTCGCCCCGGAGGGGTTCGAGGAAGGTGACCCGATCCGGCTCGAGACGACGCTGGGTCGGTGCCTGTTCAACGAGGCGCTGCCCGCGGACTACCCGTTCGTGGACGCCGAGATCTCCAAGCGCCAGCTCTCCGCGATCGTCAACGACCTCGCCGAGCGCTACCCCAAGGTCCAGGTCGCCGCAACGCTCGACAGCCTCAAGGCGGCCGGCTTCCACTGGGCCACCCGCGCGGGCGTGACGATCGCCATCGACGACGTCGTGACGCCGTCGGAGAAGGGCGCGATCCTCGACAAGCACGAGAAGGAGGCCGACAAGGTCGAGAAGCAGTTCCAGCGCGGCGTCATCACCGATGACGAGCGTCGTCAGGAGCTGATCGAGATCTGGACCAAGGCGACCGCCGAGGTGGCGCGCGCCATGGAGGCCAACTTCCCGAAGATGAACCCGGTCTTCATGATGGTGAACTCCGGCGCCCGCGGAAACATGATGCAGGTCCGGCAGATCGCTGGCATGCGCGGGCTGGTCGCCAACCCGAAGGGCGAGATCATCCCGCGCCCGATCAAGGCCAACTTCCGCGAGGGCCTCACCGTGCTGGAGTACTTCATCTCCACCCACGGCGCCCGGAAGGGCCTCGCGGACACCGCGCTGCGCACCGCCGACTCGGGCTACCTCACCCGTCGGCTGGTGGACGTGAGCCAGGACGTGATCATCCGCGAGGAGGACTGCGGCACCGAGCGCGGCTTCCTCATGCCGATCGCCGCGGCCAACCGCGAGGGCACGCTGGTCCGCGATGTCCACGTCGAGACGAGCGTCTACGCGCGCACGCTCGCCGAGGACGTCGTCGTCGGCAAGAAGGTCGTCGCGACCGCGGGCACCGACCTCGGCGACCCGGTCATCACCACGCTCATCGAGGCCGGCGTCACCGAGGTCAAGCTGCGCAGCGTGCTGACCTGCGACTCGAAGGTCGGCACCTGCTCGATGTGCTACGGCCGCTCCCTCGCGGCCGGCAAGCTCGTGGACGTCGGCGAGGCGGTCGGCATCATCGCCGCGCAGTCCATCGGCGAGCCCGGCACCCAGCTGACGATGCGCACCTTCCACACCGGCGGTGTCGCGGGTGAGGACATCACGCACGGTCTGCCGCGTGTGGTGGAGCTCTTCGAGGCGCGGGTGCCCAAGGGCAAGGCGCCGATCGCCGAGGCGAGCGGGCGCGTCCGCATCGACGACGAGGAGAAGCTGCGCAAGATCATCCTCACGCCGGACGACGGCAGCGAGGAGATCGTCTACGAGAAGATCAGCCGACGGCAGCGGCTGCGGATCACCGACGGCGACCACGTCGAGGTGGGCGACCAGCTG
>DATLOQ010000076.1:0-17644 GCA_035536235.1 Mycobacteriales bacterium | reverse complement strand
GCTCCGGCCCCGACGACGCCGACGAGAGCAAAACGCCCTCCGGCGGCGGCGGCGGCGCCCCCCCCCGGTGCCGCGACGGCCTCGACAACGACAGCGACGGCGCCACCGACCACCCGGCCGACCCCGGCTGCTCCGGCCCCGACGACGCCAGCGAGAGCAACACACCCGGCGGCGGCGGCGGCGGCGGCACACCCCAGTGCAGTGACGGCATCGACAACGACAGCGACGGTGCCACCGACTTCCCCGCAGACCCCGGCTGCCAAAGTGCCCAGGACCTCGACGAGAACAACGGCGCGTCGAGCACCTGCCAGCGCGGCGGGCTGCTCACCCAGAACACCACCGGTGACCGCATCAGGCCCGGCGTCACCGAGGACGGTCCGATCAGCGAGATCCTGCACGGCCTTGAGCCGGAGGTGAGCGATGTGCCGCTCGGCACGGAGGTGGTCCACGAGGTCAGCTGCGTGGTCGCCGTGGTCGAAGACGTCGCCCTACCGCGCGTAGATGCCGTGCTGCTGACGGTCGAGGGAGCCGCCCCGGAGCCCGTCAAGGGAGTGGTGAAGACCGTCCGGGACGTGGTGCCGAACGGCTGAGCCCAGCAGGATCCGCCCGGGACCGGGGCTCGTTTGAGCCGCGGTCCCGGCGTCCGTTAGAGTGGCGCCTCGCATGCGGACGTGGCTCAGCTGGTAGAGCATCACCTTGCCAAGGTGAGGGTCGCGGGTTCGAATCCCGTCGTCCGCTCCACGCATCACTCGGCCAGCCAGGCCGGTAGGGTGTGGCACGAACCGGGTCTCATGTAGGTGAGTCTCGAGCTGGCGCAGTGGCCGAGTGGCTTAGGCAAGGGCCTGCAAAGCCCTGTACGCGAGTTCGATTCTCGCCTGCGCCTCGGGCGCGTAGCTCAGCTGGTTAGAGCGCTTCCCTGACACGGAAGAGGTCTGGCGTTCAAGTCGCCACGTGCCCACTCTTCACACCTGCTCCATTGCCTCTTCATACCTGCTCCATTGCCCCGACTGAGGTGTCACCTGCGCGTCGCCGGCCGGCACACCCCGGGCGGTGGAGCAGAATGCGGTCGTGACGACTGAGGGCTCGCCGCTGCTCGACCGGATCCGCGACGGCGTGATCGGCGACGACCAGGTGATGGCCGGGCCCTACGGCGACCGGCGGATCACCTACGCCGACTACACCGCCTCGGGGCGGGCCCTCAGCTTCCTCGAGGACTTCATCCGCGACGAGGTGCTCCCCCGCTACGCCAACACGCACACCGAGTCCAGCGGCACCGGTCTGCAGACCACGCGGCTTCGGGAGGACGCCCGCGAGATCATCCGCACCGCGCTGCGCGGCGATGACGAGACGGTGGTGCTCTTCTGCGGATCCGGATCCACCGCCGCGATCGACAAGCTGATCCGGATCTTCGGGCTGCGCATCCCAGCCGATCTCGACGACCGCTACGCGTTCACAGCGCAGATCCCGGCTGCCGAGCGACCAGTGGTCTTCATCGGCCCCTTCGAGCACCACTCCAACGAGCTGCCGTGGCGCGAGTCCATCGCCGACGTGGTGGTGATCCCTGAAGACGCGGACGGTCACATCGACGTCGAGCACCTCAAGGCCGAGCTCGACCGCCACGCCGACCGGCGCCTGAAGATCGGCAGCTTCTCCGCGGCCTCCAACGTGACCGGCATCACCAGTGACACCTGGGGCATCTCGACCTTGCTCCACGCCTCCGGCGCCTTGGCCCTGTGGGACTGCGCCGCAGCGGCGCCGTACGACACGATCGCGATGTCCGACCCCGCGCATCCCGACGGCTACAAGGACGCTGTCTTCCTCTCGCCGCACAAGTTCATCGGCGGCCCTGGCACGCCGGGAATCCTGGCCGTACGGCGATCGCTGCTGACCAACCGGGTCCCGACGGTGCCGGGCGGCGGCACGGTCGCCTACGTCAATCCGCTCGAGCACGTCTACCTCGACGATCCGGTGGCCCGCGAGGAGGGCGGCACCCCGGCCATCGTCGAGTCGATCCGGGCCGGCCTGGTCTTCGGGCTCAAGGAGGCGGTGGCGCCTGGGCTGATCGGCGACCGCGAGCAGACCTTCGTCCGTCGGGCCATCGACCGGTGGTCCGCGCATCCGCAGATCGAGGTCCTCGGCAGCCCGACGGCCCGTCGGCTCTCGATCGTCAGCTTCGTCGTCCGTGCGCCGACGACCCGCTACCTGCACCACAACTTCGTCGTGGCGCTGCTCAACGACCTCTTCGGCATCCAGGCCCGGGGTGGCTGCTCGTGCGCCGGGCCGTACGGCCACCGGCTGCTGGGCATCGACATCGAGCGGTCGCACCTCTTCGAGAGCGAGATCACCCGTGGCTGCGAGGGCATCAAGCCCGGCTGGGTGCGGGTGAATTTCAACTACTTCATCAGCGAGACCGTCGCCGACTACCTCCTCCGCGCGGTGGAGCTGGTGGCCGAGCACGGCCACTGCTTCCTGACCGACTACACCTTCGAGGAGAGCAGCGGCAGGTGGCGACACCGGGCCGGTCCGGTCGAGCCGCCGCTGCGCCTGCACGACGTCACCTACGACGCGGCTACCGGGGCGATGACCTACCCGTGCACGCGGAGCAGCGCTCCGGAGTCGGCGCTGGCCGGGTATCTCGACGAGGCCGCCGCCCTCGCTGCCGTCCGCTCGGCGCCGGACTGCACGCCGCCGGTGGGGCTCCGACCCGACTTCGAGTCCCTGCGCTGGTTCGAGCTGCCGGCCGCTTGCCTCACCTGACCCCGCTCTCCGGCAAGCCACGAGTACAACCTGGTCACTTCGAGCCATTTCTCCGGACATCCGGGCCATATCGGCCGATTCGCGTCCAGAGGCCGCGGAGCGCAGCCGATGATCGGCGCATCACCGTCAGCCGACAGGGGCGCTCTCATGACTCTCTGGTCATCCCGTCTCGCCGTCGCGGCAGTGCTGGCCGGGGTGGTGAACGCCGGCGCGCTCGGCAGCGCCAGTGCGGCGGACTCGACCGCCGGCACCCGGTCGGGACGGTGCTTCTTCGTCTTCTTCTGCAGCCCGCCCAGCGCGCCGCCGCCCGTCGCCCCGCCGGCGCCGGCTCCCGTACCCGCCCCGGCGCCGGTAGCCGTTCCCGCTGTGCCTGCTCCCCCGGCCGCACCTGTCGCACCCGTGGCGCCGGCGAGCCGGCCCCGCACTCCGGAGCTCACCGGCCGCGAGACAGCAGAGGCCCTTGGGCTGATCAACACCCACCGCGCCACCCATGGACTCCGGCCGGTGGCGCTCGATGCTGCGCTGTCCGCGGTCGCCGCAGCGCACACCGCGGCGATGGTGCGCAGTGATCGGCTCTACCACAACGATTCCCTCTACACCCGGGAGTCCCACCGCCGACTCGGCATCGGCACCTTCGGAGAGAACGTCGGCTTCGGCTACTCGGTCGCGGACAACCACGAGGGCTTCCTGGCCAGCCGCTACCACCACGTCAACGTCGACAACCCCGCGTTCGTCCTCGTCGGGCTCGCGGTGGCCCGCAGTGCCGACGGCCGGATCTGGGTCACCCAGGACTTCGGCTCGGCCCGCCGCGGCGGCGCCCGGCCGTCGGTGCCGCGGGCAGCAAGCGTGCCGCCGGTGCGGATGCGGCCTGCTCCGGTGGCGGACGGATCGGCCCGCGCCGAGCGCCCCACCCCCGCTGCTGCAGTCGCAAAGCCCGCTCCCGCCAGGCCCGCCAAGCCCGCCGTCGTCGCCGCGGCGCCGGGCGGCGCAGCACCTGTCGCCGACGCCACGCCCGCCGTTCCGCGGAGCGCTTCCGCAGGGACCGGACCGGCCGGATCGCGAGCCAGCGGCCAGCACGACCCCACGCCCGCCGCAGCGCTAGATCGGTCGACGCAGAGCGCCCTCGCGGCGGCCGCGGCGCTCGCGGTCTCCCTCGCGCTGGGCCTGGGCGCCCCGGCCTGGCGCCTTCGGCGTCACCCGACCAGCTGACGTCATCTCAGGTGACGTCGCGACGGGCGAACAGCAGCGTCATCACACCGACGACGACGACGGCATAGCCGAGCATCACAAGACCGCCGTCGGCACGCGTCATCAGCACCGTCTTGGTACTGCTCAACGGGATCACGAGCTCTCCATTGAGCCAGGCCACGAACGCGTTGCCGACGAGGTAGGGGTTGCTCCACCGGACCAAACCGCGCAGCACCTGCTCGAGGATGGCGAAGTAAACGAATCCGGCGCCGAGAGCCGCCCCGGTGCTGTGGGTGAGCCCGGCGATGCCGAAAGCCAATGCGCCGCCGAAGACGCCCATGACCAAGGCCCGTGCGTCAGCGGCCAGCAGCATCCGCCAGAAGTGACCGTCGAGCCCGGTGTACGAACCATCCGACCTCGACGCGGCGGCGGCGAACGACGTGAGCACGGCGTGCGCGAGAACCCCGACCCCCAGCACCCAGACTGAGAGAGCCGTGATCTTGACGAGCAGCACCCGGACCCGCCGTGGCTCCCAGAGCAGCAGCGCTTGCACGGTGCCGGCCGCCCACTCCGCTCCGGCATAGGTCGCACCGACAAGGAAGGCGTAGACCGCCAGAGCGCCACCGACGATGTTGGCGCCCTCGGGAGCGCGATCGCGAAACACGAAGTCGCCAGGACCCGGTGACTTCCCGGCGTCGCGAAGCGCGCTGATCCCGATGAGGAAGAGGACACCGATGAGCGCGAGAGTGAGCCAGCGCACCGCGCGTCGCGCCGCAAGCCGCCGCATCTCGGCTTGGAAGAGCCGAGTCATGACGCGCCTTCGGTCAGCTCGAAGAAGACCGACTCGAGGCTCGCCTCGACCGGCGTGAGCTCGCTCACGTACATCTCCTCGGACGCGAGCGTCCGCGTAATCTCAGCCGCCTCGGAGGCCCCGCGGACGACGAGATGTGACCCGTCCTCCTCTACGGCAAAGCCGCGGTTTCGCAGCAGCTCGGCAGCAGCCGCCTGCTCTCCCACGACCACGCGCAGCTCCCCAGTCGACTGACGGTTCGCGGCGATGACCTCGCGAACCGTCCCCGTCATCAGCAGGCGTCCGCGTGCCACGATCGCGACGTGGTCGCACATCTGCTCCACCTCCCCGAGCAGGTGGGACGAGACGAACACGGTCACGCCAGACGCGCCCAGCGAGCGAAGAAGCTCGCGGACCTCACGTATGCCCGCCGGGTCGAGCCCGTTGCTCGGCTCGTCAAGCACCAGCAGCCGGGGCTCCTTCAGCAATGCGGCCGCAATCCCCAGCCGCTGCCGCATGCCGAGTGAGTAACCCCTGACCCGGTCTCCCCCGCGGTCGGTCAGCCCCACGCGCTCGAGCACCTCGTCGACGCGGCTGTCCGGCAAGCCGGCTACTCCGGCGAGGAGCCGGAGGTTGCGTCGCCCGCTGAAGCTCGGGAAGAGCTGCGGCGACTCCACCAGCGCACCGATGTAGGGGATGACCTCGGGCAACCCCGCTGGTATCGGCCGCCCCAGCACCCGCACCTCGCCGGCATCCGGCCGCGCCAGCCCGAGCAAGACCCGGATCGTGGTCGTCTTGCCCGAGCCGTTGGGCCCCAGGAACCCGAAGACACCACCCTCTCCGACGTTGAGGTCCAGGCCGTCCAGAGCGCGCTGCGGGGGGCGCCGCAACCGGCGGTACTCCTTGTGCGCCCCGCGCACCTCGATGACAGCCATGACATCAGCTCCGGATGACGGTCTTCGACGGGTAGCTGCCCAGCACCGACACCGTCAGAGCCGCCATCCGGAGCTCATCGACCGCTGCCGCCACGCGCGGCTCGTCGACGCTGCCCTCGAAGTCGAGGAAGAACATGTACTCGAACGGCCTGCTCGGCCGCGGACGAGATTCGAGCTTCGTCATCGACAGCCCGCTGGCCGCCAGCACCTCCAAGCACCGCAGGAGGGCCCCCTGCTCGTGGCGGGTGACGAGGATGAGCGAGGTCTTGCACGGGACTCGCGGGTCGACCGGCCGCGGAGCGGTGGCCAGCACGACGAAGCGGGTGTAGTTCTCCTGCTGGTTGCTCACCCCGCGCTGCAGCACGACAAGGCCGAGCGCAGTCGCGGCCTCGGTGGACCCGATGGCCGCCACGGTGGGGTCGCCCGCCACGGCTACGGCGGCGAGCGCCGCGGCGGTGTCGACATGAGCGACCGCCTCGCAGTGCACCAGCGTGGCCAGAAAGTCAGAGCACTGCTCGAGGGCCTGAGGATGTGACAGCACCCGGGTCAGCGACTCGAGGGAAACCTCGGCGGGACCGGCCAAGCAGTGGTCAACCTTCCACACCTCCTCACCGACTATCGACAGGCTGCCGGCGCGCAGCAGGTCGTATACGCCGTTGATGCTGCCCGCCGTGGTGTTCTCGATGGGCAGCACCGCCAGGTCGACGTCGCCCTCGGTGAGCAGGTCGGCCGCCTCGCGGAAGGTGCGACAGCCGACGAACTCCCCCACGGCGCCGGCAAGCTCGACGTACTGGTGTGCGGCTAGGTAGGAGTAGGCGTTCTCCACGCCTTGGTAGGACACCCGCAGCAGCTGACCCTCGCCCTGCGCGAGGCGGGCAGCCTGGTGCGTCACGGAGTGGTGGAGCAGCTCTTCGAAGAGACGGCGGACGAGGTGGACGGACACCCCGCTGGCACGCGCCGCGGCAGCGGCTCGATCGAGCACGTCGCGCTCGCGGGCGGCGTCACGAAGAGACCCGGCCGCGCCGGACTTGAGGTCGGCCACCTCCGACACGAGGCGGAGCCGACGGGCGATCACCTCGACCAGCTCCGCGTCGACTTCGTCGAGGTCGGCGCGCAGCCGTTGAAGGCTCGGATCAGGAGCGGTGTCGCTCGGATCGGACACGACGCGACGCTACACGGAGGTCATGAGCTCAACAGCGAAGGGTTCAGCAGAGCCTCTTTGACGGCGTGCACGAAGCGGCCCGCCTGGGCCCCGTCGACGATCCGGTGGTCAGAGGTGAAGGTGACGATGAGCTGCGGACGGACCATCACCTGACCGTCGACGACGAGGGCTGCGTCACTGATCCGCCCGACGCACACGTAGACCGGCACCCGCGCGAACGGCACCTGCGCAAGCAGCACCTCGTCCAGGCCGAACGCGCCCACGTTGCTGACGAAGACCGACCCGAGCGGGAAGGCTGGCTGGCCGAAGGCTGCCCGGCCCAGTCCGCCGTTGACGACGCTGGCCAGATTGAGCGCGGCCCGGATCAGGGATGGAGGCAGCAGCCGAGCCAGCCGAGATGTCATCAGGTAGGCGGGATCCCGTCCCGCCCGCAGGTCGAGCGCACCAGCCTCCAGTGCCTGCGCTATCTCCGGCACGGACAGCGTGTCGGCCGCGGCGACCTTGACCGGGGCGAGGTCCTCCCCGGCGATGTCGACGGCGAACCCGACGTCACATCGCGGGAACTCGACGATGCGGCCGAGCACCACCCGCGCATGCGCCTCGGGCACCTCGCGCATCGCCCGCGCTGCCGCCTTGCCCACCACGTGCGTCACCGAGACCCGCACTCCGCTGCTCTCCCGCAGGTCGGCTACGAACTTCAGCAGCGCCGTGGCGTCGATGGCGACGCGACCGTAGAGCCGGCCGTCCCGGGACGGCCGCCAGGTCGCGACGGCCAGCTTGCGCCGGGTGCTGCGCGGCGACGCGACCAACGAGAGCTCCTCTGCGCGCGCGCGGCGGGCTGCCGCGCCGGGATGCCACCCTCCCACTTCCATCGAATCGCCGGGTGAGAGGATGGCGCCGTGTCCAGAGTCCTGCTCGTGGCGGCGTATGCCGTCCTGCAGGTGGTGGGCTACCTAGTGCTGAGCGTTCCCGGTGCGCCCAGCTACGGCGACCTCGAGCCAGGGGTCTGGGTCGTCATGGACTTCTTCATCTTCGTCACCTTGGCGCTCGCCGCGGGTCTCCGCTTCGCCGACTGGGTCGCCCGCCTCAGCGCGGCCGGCCTCACCGGCGGGCTGACCGCCCTCGCAGCCCGGGACGGGTTCTCGAGGGAGTACGTCGTGCTGATCGCAGGGACCGCGCTGATGACGGTGGCAGCCTCGCTGGTCAGGCCGCGGGCGCCGGCCGAACGCGCCGGAGCCGGCGGGCGCGTGGCTGCGGCACGCTGATCTGGACCGCAGGCAGGTCGGCGACGAACTTCTGCGCCGCTGCGTAGCCCGCCTCGATGAGTGCAGCACTGCGCGAGAAGTCGCGGGGGTCGAGACCGGCCGTCTCGGGCACCCGGATGTGGTGCACGGTGACGCCGTCGAGAAGGCCTCCGTCAGCTCGACGAGCGCGGCTGATCGTGAAGCTGCGCAGCAAGACGTCCAACGCGCTCATTCGCTGACCGGCCGGCAGCGGATCGTCGTTCGTGACGTCGAGCACCCAGATCGTGCGGGCGCCCAGCGCGACGGCTCGGTCTATCGGCACGCCGTCGGAGACTCCCCCGTCGACGTGGCGACTGTTCCCGAGGGAGACCGGCGGGAAGACGCCTGGCAAGCAGGCGCTGGCCGCGAGCACGGTCTCCGTGTCGCCTGAGGACCACCAGGCGGCCCGCCCGGTGTGCAGGTCGGTGGTGATCACATGCATCGGCACCGCGGTCTGCGACAGGTCCGCCAGCGGGAGCCACTCGCGGACGATACGGCGCAGCGAGGCAGGAGAGCAGAGGTGGTCCCGGCGCTGGACCAGGTTGAGCAAGCGGCGCAGCGAGCCGCTGCCGAAGATGTCCCGCGCGGTCAGCCCCCGCCAGAGCTCGATTAGGTCGCCGATGCGGTCGCCGGCCGGATTCATCGCCAGGAACGTCCCGTTGAGCGCGCCGACCGAGCAGCCCACGACGAAGTCCGGCGTCACGCCGACCTCCACGAGAGCCGACAGCATGCCCGCTTGAGCGGCGCCGGCGCTGCCGCCGCCGGAGAGCACCACCGCAACCGGCCGGGGCCCGACTGTGGCCGCTCCGCGGGAGGAACGGAAGGCAAGCAGGCTCATCGTCATACCTCCTCTCAAGCGGCGTACGAGCGCTCTCGCTTCACCATCGACGGTCGCGTCGACTCACCACATGATCAAATCGGGCTATTGCAGGGCGCTACCCCGGTCACTCCCTCGGGCAGCTCCCGGTGCACACGAAAGTCTCCGCGCCCGCAGTGCGGCGAAGCGCGGACGGTGCAGCGCAGGACCGGCATGGCGCGTTGGTCGCCTCACCGAGTCGGCGCCTCGGGCCGGTGGCCGGACGCAGCAGCGAGACGAGCGCCGTACCGAGGGCGGTGCTGCGGGCACGGACCCAGACCGGGCCGTCCGGCACCGGCAGGCCGAGATCGCCGTCTCCGTGCCAGACGTAGGTCGAGTCAACCAGCGCCAGCCGTTCGTCCATCCCCTCCCAGAGGTCGATCACGACCCCTGCGTCGCGCATCTGCCGGATGACCAGCTCTCCCAGCGGCTGCTGGTCGGGCGTCCGGGTGACCACGCGTACGGCGACGCCCCGGGCCAGCGCCCTGCGAAGAGCGGCGGACCAGGAGGCCATGCCGTGGCTCGACACCCGCGGTGTCCAGATGACGACTTCGTCGAGCGCGCGGTCGATGTCTGCAGTCAACGCGGGCACCATCGCCGCGGAAGAGTGCAAGGCCAGCAGGTGCGGGATCGGCATCGACCGCAGGTGCTCGCCGGGCCACTGCAGCCGGCCCAGGCCGTCGGCGGAGAGCTCAACCCCCATCGGCTGGCCCTCCGACTCCAGCAGGTCCAGCAGCCGACGCACAACCGCACCGCGTGGCGTGCGCCGTCGCAGGTAGGCGAAGTCGGCCACCACGACCAGGCAGTCCCGGGCCCGGCTCACCGCCACGTTGAGCAGCCGCGACTCGGCGTCGTCGCGCCCGCGCGCCCGCGCGCCCGGACCCGGTCCCACCCCCACCGAGTCGGCGAGGTCGAGCACGATGGCGTCCTTCTCGTTGCCTTGGAAGCGGTGCACGGTGCTCGACCACCCGCGGGCCACCCGGCCGTGGCGATCACTGAGAAGCCCGGCCACCAGCCGCTCCTGCGCGGCGTACGGCGTCACGACGCCCAGCGTCGAGTCGGCCCGATCTCCCGAGCCCAGCACGTCGGGAGCGGGCGCGAGAGCCTCCACGAGCTCGGCGATCAGCACTGCATGCAGCGGGTTGAAACGGGACCCGCGGCCCTGGTAACCGGCCCAGGCTCCCAACAGCCCAGTGTCCACGTAGACCAGCGGCGCCTCGGTTGGCAGCAAGCGGCCGGTCGTGACGTCGCGGTCGGCCCGCCCGGTGCGCAGCGGGTTGTCGTCGTAGTAGAGCGCAGTGACGAGGTCGGCGATGGGTCGGCGCATCCGGTACTGCGTCCGCAGCGCCGCCAGGTGCGCAGGTGGATCACCCTCGGCCAGCTGGCGCGGGATGCCGACCTCGGTGAAGGCGTCGGTGGCGAGCCATCGCCGAGCCGTGCGGTCCGGCGTGGTGACGATCGAGGACAGCTGGCGGAAGTCCCCGGCCACCACCACCGAGTGCTGCGCGAGGCCGCCGACGTACACCGCCATCGGCAGCATGACCATCGACGCCTCATCGACGACGACGACGTCGAAGCTGCGTTCGGGCATGCCACCGAGCCAGGTCTGGTAGACCGTCGAGGCCAGCACCCGGGCTCGTTCGAGCAGCTGCTCCTCGCCGGTGGCGAGCTGTCGGTCCAGCTCTTCGATGCGGTCGCGCAGCGCGCGCTTCGCAGTCTTGTCGTCGTCGGTGTCGCTGTCTCCATCAAAGTCGGAGAGCCCACCGAGCTCGACGTCGAGGCGCAGCCGCTCGGTCACCAGCGGCGCCGCCGTACGGCGAAGCACGTCTTCCGCGCTCAGCCGGTCACCGTGGCGCTCGCGCAGCTCGTCCTGCACGATCGCGCGGTGGCGCAGCACCTCCCCGGCCTGGAACCCAGGCTCATCGACGAGCAGGTCGGCGATTCGGCCGATGGCGGTGTCGACGGCGGTGTTGGTATTGGACACGACGAGCACCGAGCGCCCGGCGCGGTAGTGCGCGGCGACCAAGTGAGCAACCGTCGTCGTCTTGCCGGTGCCCGGCGGGCCCCACACATAGGTGAGGTTGCTGCCGAGGGCGAGCGCGACCGCATCGCACTGCTCTTCATTGAGCGTGTGCGCCAACTCCGCGGACACCTCCCCCGCAGCAGACACCGGCGCCATCAGGCCGAGCAGGCGGGCGACCACATCGAGGTCGAGCTCGGCGGCGTCATCGAGCACCTGACCGAGCCGGGCGGCCAGCCGCTCAAGCAGGAAGGACGCATCGGTGATGAGGGTGGCGTGCTCGATCGCCGCACCCAGGTCCCGGCTCACCCCGACGACGAGCTCCCCGTCACGGTGCGACACGACATCGCCGTCGGCTTCGCCGCCGCCGAAGGGCAGCACCAGGCGCACCGGCAGGTCGTCACCCAGGCGCGCGCCAGGCACGTCGGAGAATGCGTACGTCCACCGCTTCGCCGACGCGGTGAGGCGGACGCCGCCGTGGCAGTCGCGGCCGACCTCGGCGCCGGGCCCGCGCAGCTGGTCCACCTCGACCTCGAGCGCGGCCTGCATCGCATAGAGCGCAGCCCTAGCCGCGACAGCGGCCGGCTTGTCCTCGTCGTCGTACACGGCCCTTAGCCTGCCGTAAATGGCACCAGCACCGGACCCGTCGATGTGGACAGCTCCCCGGCTCAGAGGACAGCGGCCAGCCACTGGCGCAGCGGCTCCATGCCGTCGACGACGGGGTCGACAACCATGACCTGCTCGCGGAGGTGATAGGACGCGGCTTGGGAGATGACCAGCGTCGGCCCGCGGTGGCGCGTCACGAGCAGGCCGAAGTCCCCGTCTCCGGAGACGAGCACGAGCGGCGCGTCGTCGGGTTCGTAGGCAGCGGCCAGCACCATGTCCGCGCGCTGCCAGCCGGCCGCCGCCACGACCTCGGCGTACGGCGGCCACCGCGTCTCCTCCAGCGCGTCCTGATGACCCGCGACCGTCATTCGCACGTCTCCACTCGGCAGCAGGTCGAGCAGAGCGCCGATCCGCACGCCGTCGACGTTGTCCGCGTCGATCAGCACCTGGATCACCGAAGGGAGGCTAGCCGTCCGAATCGCATCGGTGAGATAGCCTCGCCGCCGGACTTCAGCTCACGCAGGGAGACGGCATGGGCGCGACGGTTGACGAGCTCGATGCGCTGAGCACCGAAGAGCTGCGCCATCGCGCTTTCGACGTCGCCAAGCATCGTCACGACCTGCACTTCTTCTGGGACCTGGCCAAGCACGTGCCGGCCGCAGCCGGGGCGGCCACCGACGACAGCTTCACTGCTCCGGGCGCGTCCCTGTCGGACATTATCGAGGTGTTCCGCGAGCTCGGCGGAGACCACCTCGGCGATGCCGAGCCGCTGCTCCGGGCTTACTTCATCGACTACTTGGCGCAGCACTCGTCCTGACTCGACCCGGGCGATGCCTCCGTTCGGCATCCCGGCGCGGCAGCTCTTCAGCACGCCCAGTGTCGGAAAGCCGACAGGCGCCGCAAGAGATTGAAGATTGCCTGCGGAAGAGTGCCTGAGGAGGATTGCCAGCACCGTTTCTCGGTCACCGGAGGCGCGTCATGCGGCTCATGTCGCCCACCCGAATTCGCAGGCTGGTCGCCGGAGCCGCCGCCGTCACGCTTGGCGTCGATCTCGCGGCGGTCGCACTCGCGTCGCAGTCTGGCCAGCGCGTTGCCCCGCCGCCGGCGGTCTCGCTCGATCACCACGGGCAGGCTCTGATAGGTGGAGTAGGCGACTGGCAGGACATCCGAAACGCTCAGGATCGGATTGCTGCCCGCGCCGAGTCTCGCGATCCGAGCGGGCGACGTGGTGCAGGCGGCCGGGTGGTCGTGCACCACGCGGGGGGGCGGCGCATCCGGCAGGGCTCGGCGTACGCCCTGCTGCACCGCACCGGCACCCTCGGCGTCGAGCCGACGCTGGGCGTGCTCGGGGACGGCAGCGTGTTCGTGCAGGGCGTGACCCGCGATCCCGCCCTCAGGTCCGTGGTGCTGCGCACGCGCGATGGCGGGCGGACCTTCACCGACGTGAGCCCGAAGGTCGGTGGCCGGTATGTCCACGCCTCCACACAGGACCCGTACCTCTACGCCGAGCCGCGCACCGGTCGGGTCTTCACCAACGACTTCGTCGGGTGCGGGCTGACCAGCCGCTCGGACGACGGCGGCGCGAGCTGGACGACCTTCCCGCCGCTCTGCTCTCATCTCACCGACCACCAGAACCTCTTCGGCGGCCCGCCGGTGACGAGTCGGCCGACCGGCTACCCGCATGTCCTGTACTACTGCGCGGTCACGCTCCCCGCGCTGAACACCGGCACGAGCGCTGGGTGCGACAAGAGCGTGGATGGCGGTACGACGTTCGTGCCGACGGGCAGTCTCGCCTTCACGCCGCGGCTGCAGTACAACGACGAGGGAAAGCTCAACACGTACTGCACGGGGCTGATCGGCCACGGAACCGTCGGCCCTGATGGGACTGTCTACGTGCCGAAGACCTGCAGTGAGCCGCTGCTGCTGGTGAGTCGAGACGAAGGCCTGACGTGGCAGACGATCGCCATCCCGACCAAGGTCGGCGTCAACACCGATCGGTATGGGCGCCCCGATCACGAGTCGGCAGTAGGGGTCGACGCGAAGGGCATCGTCTACTACACCTGGATCGGCCGGGATCGGCTGCCCTACCTGGTGACCTCGCGGGACGGTGGGCGCACCTGGTCCCGCCCCCTCATGGTCGGCGCTCCTGGGGTCAACGAGACGAACATCCCTGCGCTCGCCGTGAGCCCGGGCGGGCGCGTCGCGATCTCCTACATGGGATCCAAGACGTCCCCCGGCGCACCGTTCCCGAACGACAGCACGTGCGAGCTCTTCACCGGCGACACCAGCTGTCGCAGCACCACGAGCGACTATCTCGACACCACGTGGAACGGCTACATCACCGTCACCGACGATCCGCTGCGTGCCCGCCCCACCTTCACGAGCGTCAGCATCAACGACGAAGCCGATCCGTTGACGATCGGCGAGTGCGGGCCGTTCCGCTGCCAGCAGCAGTACGACTTCGACGACGTGCAGCTCGGCCCGGACGGCACGCCGTGGGCGGTCTTCTCCGACGGGTGCGACGTCGACCTCTTCTGTGAGTCCCTCGGGGAAGCCGTCGTCGGGCGGATCGCCGGTCTCCCCCGCCATCGCTGACCAGCCCGGGCAAGATAGGCGTCATGAACCTGCCTGTCATGCCCCCGGTCAAGCCGATGCTGGCCAAGTCGGTGGCAGCCGTGCCGGTCGGCGACTACCTGTACGAGCCGAAGTGGGACGGGTTCCGCTGCATCGTCTTCCGGGACGGCGACTCGGTGGAGCTCGGCTCGCGCAACGAGCGGCCACTCACTCGCTATTTTCCCGACGTCGTGGGCGCTGCTCTGGAGCAGCTGCCGCCACGGTGTGTCGTCGATGGCGAGATCGTCGTGCCGTCCGCATCGGGCCTGGACTTCGAGGCCCTGCAGCAGCGGGTCCACCCGGCCGAATCCCGGGTACGACGACTCGCCGCCGAGACGCCGGCGTCGTACGTCGCTTTCGACCTGCTGGCCCTTGCCGACCGGGACCTGCGAATCGCTCCGCTCAGCGAGCGCCGGGCGCTGCTGGAGGCTGCGCTCTCCGGAGCCCAGCCGCCCGTGCACCTCACCCCGGCCACCACGGACCCGGCCGTCGCGCAGGACTGGTTCGCCCGGTTCGAAGGGGCGGGCCTCGACGGGGTGATGGCCAAGCCGCTGCACCTGCCCTACCGCGAGGACCAGCGGGTGATGGCCAAGGTCAAGCCGGAGCGCACGGCCGACTGCGTCGTAGCCGGCTTCCGCTTCCACAAGAGCGGGCCGATCGTCGGCTCCTTGCTGCTCGGTCTGCACGACGACGAAGGGGTGCTGCACCACGTCGGGGTGGTAGCGGCTTTCTCGATGGCCCGTAGAGCCGAGCTGCTCGAGGAGATCACGCCGTTGCGGGAGGGCGCGCTGGACAACCACCCCTGGGCTTCCTGGGCCGCGGCCACCAGCAGTGACGGCCGGATGCCCGGTGGAGCGCCCTCTCGCTGGAACGCCAAGAAGGACCTGTCCTGGGAGCCGCTTCGACCTGAGCGCGTCGTCGAGGTGGCCTACGACCAGCTCGAGGCCGGCGCGCGCTTCCGCCACGTCGCGCAGTGGCGACGGTGGCGTCCCGACAAGACCCCGCCTGAGTGCCGCTATGACCAGCTCGAGGTCGCTCCGGCTGCCGAGCTCGCCGACCTCTTCGGCCTCTGAGCCAGCCGGAAGAGCTCGAGCTCGGCGTCGTAGTAGCGGTCGGTGCGACCGAGGTGGGTCATCCCCAGCCGGCGGCACACTGCCTGAGAGCGGACGTTGTCGGGGTAGGTGACTGCGTGCACCTCGGTAAGTCCGTGTGCCCAGGCGCGGTCGAGGATGGCACCGGCCGCCTCGGTGGCGTACCCCCGGCCCCACACGTCGGGGTGCAGGTGCCAGCCGATCTCGGGGTCCTGCGCGCCGGGCACGGGCCTGAGCGTCGCGGACCAGGGCAGCAGCCTCAGCAGCACCGAGCCGAGCGGGAGGTCAGTCCCTGCCTCGCACACCGCCCAGACGCCGTACGGCGCACCCTCGGGGTCAGGTGCGGCGCGCCCCGCCAGCCGCTCGACGGCCTCCTCCCGTGACGCCAACGGCTGCCGGGCCGTGCCCAGCCAGTGCATCACCTCCGGCCGCGAGTAGATGTCGAAGTAGGCGTCCAGGTCGTCGTGGCGCCAGGGCCGCAGCATCAGCCGCTCGGTGGGGATGACGTCGTCGCGGATGGCAGGCACTCAGGTGTCCTTGCGGGCCCGGCTGGGCTGCACCCGCTTCGGCTCGCCCGCCATCTTCGGGAACTGCGGCGGGTAGGCCGCGTCCGCCAGGCCGAGGTCGCGCTCGTGCCGCTCGACCAGCTCCAGCAGCGGCTCGAGATCCTGCGCGACGTCGTCGATCGCCCCGTGCACGTCGCCGAGCTCGGCGAAGCGTGCCGGCATCGTGGCGATGGTGAAGTCGGCGATCTCGGCGCCCGGCACCTCTTCCCACGTCAGCGGTGCGGACACCGTCGCCTCCTTGCGGGCCCGCACGCTGTACGCCGACGCGATCGTCTGGTCCCGGGCCATCCGGTTGTAGTCGAGGAAGACCCGCTCACCGCGCTCCTCCTTCCACCATGCGCTCGTGGCCAGGTCGGGCATCCGCTGCTCGACCTCACGGGCGACCGCCAATGCGGCGCGGCGGCACTGCAGGAACGTGTAGCGGGGGGCTATGCGCAGGTAGACGTGCAGCCCCTTCGACCCGGATGTCTTCGGGTACGACGTGTAGCCGAGCTCGTCGAAGACTTCGCGCACGCACGCGGACACCGCGCGCACGTCGTCGTACCCGGTGCCCGGCTGGGGGTCGAGGTCGATCCGCAGCTCGTCCGGATGCTCCGTGTCCTCGCGCCTGGACGGCCACGGGTGGAAGTCCAGCGTGCCGAGGTTGGCCGCCCAGGCGACGTGGGCGGCGTCGACCGGGCACAGCTCATAGGCGTGCCGCCCGCTGGGGAACTCCACCAGCGCCGACTGCACCCACTCGGGCCGCTTCTCCGGCACCCGCTTCTGGTAGATCGCCTCGCCTTCAGCGCCGTCGGGGTGTCGCTTGAGGACCGTGGGCCGTTCGAAGAGCGCGCGGACGATGCCGTCGGCGACTGACAGGTAGTACTCGACGAGGTGCCGCTTGGTCCCGCCCTCGGTGCCGAGGGCGGAGAAGTAGACCTTGTCCGGGTTGGTGACCTTGACCGTGCGCAGCCCGGTCGGGGTGTCGACGTCGATCTCGATGAAGGGGCTGGCCATGCCGCGAAACGCTACCCGGACGGCGTGATGGTGACGACCACCGGCGGCGGGCGGTCAGTCGGCCGCGGTGCGGCGCGCTCGCCGGCGTAGTTGACGAGCAGCCCGACGACGAGAAGCGCTCCGATGATCAGCAGGCCGGCCTTCCAGCCGGCGTACGTCCGCTCTGCAGCGTCGGCATCCGGCGAATCACTCACGGGAGGTCGGCGACGATCTCTCCCAGCGGACGGCGCACGCCGGTGTAGAACGGCACCTCTTCCCGCGTGTGCCGCCGCGCCTCCGCGCCGCGCAGGTGGCGCATCAGGTCGACGATGCGGTGCAGCTCGTCGGCCTCGAAGGCGAGCAGCCACTCGTAGTCGTTGAGCGCGAAGCAGGCGACGGTGTTCGATCGCACGTCGGGGAACTCGCGGGCCATCTTGCCGTGCTCGGCGAGCATGTCGCGTCGCTCGTCGGCGGGCAGGAGGTACCAGTCGAGCGAGCGCACGAACGGGTAGACACACACGTAGCGCTTAGGGTCCTCCCGCTTCACGAACGCCGGGACGTGGCTCTTGTTGAACTCCGCCGGGCGGTGCAGGCCGACCACCGACCAGACCGGCTCCATCGATCGGCCGAGCCGGGTCTGCCGGAACCGGTTGTACGCCGACTGCAGCGCGTCGGGGTCCGGACAGGTCCACCAGACGAGCAGGTCGGCGTCCGCGCGGTAGCCGGCGACCGAGTAGGTGCCGCGGGTGTAGACGTCCTTGCGGCTCAGCTCGTCGAAGAGGGCGCTGGCCTCTGCGGCGGC
>DATLOQ010000075.1:0-8398 GCA_035536235.1 Mycobacteriales bacterium | reverse complement strand
ATCACCGACCCGGCGTACCGCGTGATCGCGGAGCGCTTCCGCGACAACCCGGAGGAGTTCGCGGCGACCTACGCGAAGGCGTGGTTCAAGCTGCTGCACCGCGACATGGGCCCGCTGTCACGGTACGTCGGACCCTGGGTGCCGCAGGAGCCGCAGCTGTGGCAGGACCCGGTGCCGGCGGTCGACCACGAGCTGGTCGGTGACGCAGACATCGCAGCCTTGAAGCAGGAGGTGCTCGGCTCCGGGCTCACCGTGTCACAGCTGGTGCACACGGCGTGGTCGGCGGCCGCGTCGTACCGCAGCACTGACCGTCGCGGCGGCGCGAACGGTGCGCGGCTGCGCCTCGCGCCGCAGAAGGACTGGGCCGTCAACGCCGGCACCGCCGAGGTGATCGCCAAGCTCGAGACGATCCGCACAGCGTTCGCCAAGCCCGTGTCCCTGGCTGACCTGATCGTCCTCGCCGGCTGTGCGGCAGTGGAGAAGGCGGCCGCCGACGCCGGCGTCACCGTCACGGTGCCCTTCACGCCGGGGCGCACCGACGCGTCGCAGGAGCAGACCGACCCGGACACGTTCCGCTGGCTCGAGCCGCGCGCCGACGGCTTCCGCAGCTGGATCAAGCCCGGCCTCAAGCTTTCGCCCGAGACCCTGCTGGTCGACCGTGCCTACATGCTCTCGCTGACGCCGAAGGAGATGACCGTGTTGGTCGGCGGCCTGCGGGTGCTGGGCGCCAACACTGGCGGCGTGAAGCATGGCGTCTTCACCGACTCGGTCGGCGTGCTGTCGCAGGACTTCTTCCGCAGCCTGCTCGACCTCGGCATCACCTGGCGGAGCTCAGCGAATGACGAGGGCGTGTACGACGGCGTCGACTCGTCCGGCAACGTCGTACGCACGGCCACCGCCGCCGACCTGGTCTTCGGCTCCAACTCGATCCTGCGCGGCATCGCCGAGGTCTACTCGGCCGACGACGCGAAGGAGAAGCTCGTCCGCGACTTCGTCGACGCGTGGGACAAGGTGATGATGCTCGACCGCTACGACGTGAAGTAGCCCGCCTTCCCGACCGGTCGGCGTTTCGTCAGCGACGCCGACCGGTAGGGGCCGGGGGACAGCTACATGCTCTCCGGCATCGGCGAGGCGAGCTGGAAGTAGTTGCCGTCGGGGTCGGCCAGCGTGGCCAGCCACATGCCGTCGCCCGCACCCGGCTGGTACGGCTCCGCGATCACGCGCGCGCCGATCCCCTTCAGCCGCTCGAACTCACCCGGTACGTCGTCGGTCTCGAAGTTGGCCATGATCCGGCCGGGCATCTCGTTGCTGCCCTTGACGTCGGAGTGAGGGCCCACCATGAGATAGGCCGCTCCGGCCTTCCAGCCGGTGTAACCGTGGTCTTCGAATCCGGGCTCCCCCAATGCCTTCCGGT
This sequence comes from Mycobacteriales bacterium, assembly GCA_035536235.1. Lineage (GTDB taxonomy): Bacteria > Actinomycetota > Actinomycetes > BP-191 > BP-191 > DATLNF01. The sequence goes on along the minus strand of DATLOQ010000075.1, from coordinate 6,984 downwards.
AGAACGCCGCCAGCCGCGCCGTGTCCTCGGTGTTGATCATCACGGTGTTCAGGTTGAGCGCCATGTCCCCTCCTCGTGTCGATCGTTGCCGTCGCGCGAATCCTCTACCTCTCGCCGTCGTCGCGCGAACAGCGAGCCGATCCGCTGGGGAGGTGGGGGCCCTCGGGCGGCCCGGGCATGCTGCGCCGCAAGACCGCTCGAGTCGGACGTGTCACCATCACGCTCTAGGGGGTGCGGCATGGCGGACAGGTGGAGCAGCGGCACGGCGTACGAAGGGTACGTCGGACGATGGAGCCGGAAGGTGGCGCGGAAGTTCGTGCCCTGGGTGGCCGCGGCGCCGCAGTCGAGGTGGCTTGACGTCGGCTGCGGCACCGGCGCACTGACGTCTGCGATCCTGGCTCTCGCCGACCCGGGGAGTGTCGTCGGCGTCGACCCGTCAGCGGCCTACGTCGACCACGTCCGCTCTGTCGTCACCGATCCGCGGGCTGAGTTCGGGGTCGGCGACGCGCTGGCGCTGGGTCGCGACGACGGCGAGTTCGACGCGGTGGTGTCGGGACTGGTGCTCAACTTCGTGCCCGACCCCGCGGCGGGTCTGACCGAGATGCAGCGCGTCGCGAGAGCCGGTGCGACCGTCGCAGCGTACGTGTGGGACTACGGCCGCGGCATGGAGATGGTGCGTCACTTCTGGGACGCCGCCGTCGACCACGATGCTGCCGCCGCTCACGCCGAAGAGGGCACCCGCTTCCCGCTCTGCCAGCCGGAGCCGTTGGCTGCGCTCTTCGCCGCTGCGGGGCTCACTGGCATCGTGACGGACGCGATCGTGGTGCCGACCGTGTTCGCCGACTTCGACGACTTCTGGACGCCGTTCCTCGGTGGCCAGGGTCCTGCTGCGTCGTACGCGATGTCGTTGAGTGAGGACGCACGGGCCGAGCTGCGCGAGCTGATTCGAAGTCGGCTGCCAGCCGACAGCACCGGCGCTATTCCGTTGACCGCACGCGCCTGGGCCGTCCGAGGCACCGTCACCCGCTGATCTCCACCATGTGGACAACTGCCGACGTACCCTGGGGCGAGCGCCGAGAATGACGTCGTGAAGAGAGGTGCTGTCGTGCCTGAGCTGACTGACGAGCTCGAGCGCCGTCGCGAGCTCGGCCAGGACCTCCACGACGAAGTCTGGGAGGGGGTCTACTGGGTGGCGCCCGGTCGCGGGACTCCGCATGCGATCGTCGATGACGAGCTCGCTGCTGCGCTCCGCCCACACGCCATCGCTGCCGGGCTCACCGGCACCGGCATCTTCAATTTGGGCGAGCCCGAGGACTACCGGGTGCCTGATCACGGCTACCACCGAGGCGTGCCGACGGGCACCTACGTCCCGGCGGCGGCGATCGTCGTCGAGATCGTCTCCCCGGATGACCGCAGCTGGGAGAAGTTCGGGTTCTACGCCGCACATGGCGTCGACGAGATCGTCATCGCCGATCCCGAAGCGCGGACCGTCACGCTCTGGCAACGCAAGCCGACTGGGGAGTACGACGAGATCCCCAGCAGTGCCCTGCTCGGAGTGAGTGCGCACGAGCTGACCGAGACGATCGCCTGGCCGTAGCTGGTTCGACGCGGCCGCGGGTTCCTCGGGTATGAAAGGTGTCGTGATCAAAGCCCTCGTCCACGCCACCACGTTCCGCACGTCACTCGATCCGGTCGAGGTCGCGACGACCGTCGCCGCCGTCGTCGTCTCGACCGGTCTCTACCTGCGCGAAGGCCACGACTACCTCGCTCGTGGTGTCGTCGGCGATCTCATAGGACTGGCCATCCTCGCCATGCCCCTGATCCTCGTACGACGACGCGGTCGGCATGAGGCACTGACCTGCCTGGTCGCGATCGGCGTCGTACGCCTGCTCGACCCGCAGTGGCCCCTGGCCCGCAGCGAGAGCTTCTGGTGGGGCACCATCGCAGTCGGCCTGGCGGCGTACATCGCGCTGCGCCGCCGCCGCCTGATCGCCCTGCGCTAGCGGCCGCCGCCCCGAGCGGCTCAGGCGTCGGGCGCGAGCGCTGTCTTGCCGGATTTGAGGCCGGCGATCTCGCGCTCGAAGTCGCCGACTTCCTCGAAGGCCCGGTAGACGCTGGCGAAGCGCAGGTACGCGACCTCGTCGAGCTCGCGCAGCGGACCGAGGATGGCGAGACCGACGTCGCCGCTGGGCACCTCAACCTGGCCCTTCGCGCGGATCGCGTCCTCGACCTGCTCGGCCAGCGTCGCGAGCTGGTCGTCGTCGACCGGGCGGCCCTTGCAGGCGCGGCGTACTCCGGTGACGACCTTGCCCCGGCTGAATGATTCCTTGGTCCCGTTGCGCTTCACGACCAGGAGGCTCGCGGTCTCCAGCGTCGTGAAGCGCGACTCGCACTCCGGGCAGGAGCGGCGGCGACGGATCGCCGTACCCTCGTCGACCTCGCGGCTGTCGACCACGCGCGAGTCAGGGTGGCGGCAGAACGGGCAGCGCATGACCGCGAGACTAGCCGGGCGGGGCCCGAACGCCGGCTGGGTTGGAGCGTCGGCGTCGGCTAGATGGTGCGCCCGCGCTCCAACCCAGCATTAAAGGACGCCGGTTGAGCCGATATCGTCTGCGAGCACGGACCAACCCGGGGGGGATCCAACGTGGCACCAAACCCCACATCACCAAGGGGATGTTCACGCCTGCGTTCCAGGTGAAGTAGGCGCAGCGCTTCGAGCGGGCTGGGAGCGTCGCCTAGGTCGTGACGGCGGGCCTGCGCTCTCACGTGTCATCTATGACACGTGAGAGGGCAGGGTTCGCACCGCCGGTTCGAGTGGTGAGTCGGAGCGCCGGTGTTGTCTAGATGGTGCGCTGGCGCTCCAACCCACTCAGCGCAGGTCGACGGCGAGCTCGTACGTCGGCTGCAGCTCCTCCGACCGGAACGTCGCCTGTACGTCGTACCGCCCGGCGGGCAGGGTGCGGTTGGCGTCGTCGACGCCGCGCCAGGTCGTCGACCACTCGTAGCAGTCGCCCGCGCCGAACTCCAGGGTGCCCTGCACCGCGGGGAACGCCTGACCTGACGACCACCGCCACAGCTGCTGCCCGCTCTGCGAGACGATGAAGTCAGCCGGCGCAGCGGACATGCTCATGGTGCCCGGTCCGGCGTCCGCGGAGCGACAGATCTGCACGAAGAGCTCGACCGGCCGATTGCCGCTCAGCCGCCCGCTGCCACACCACGGCGCCGCCGGCGAGCAGATGCCTCCCGCGCCGGGCTGGTGGGCACGCCGCATCCCGCTGCGCGCCTCTGGGCTCGGGTCCCCACTGGGCGGCGAGGGCGACGGCGTCGGCGTCGGCCGGCTGGTCGGCTTGCTGGTCGGGCGCGGTGAGGGCGTCGGCCGGGGCGGCGCCGACTTCGTCGGCGTGGGGCCCGCTGTTGGCTCGGCGGTGGGTTCAGCGGTGGGTTCAGCGGTCGGCTCCGCCGTCGGCTCGCCGGACGGATCGACTTCCGCGGACTCCCCCGGCGTGGGTTCGGTGCCGCTGGTCGGCGGCGCCGAGTCCTGGTCCTCGCCGGGCTCCGCCGACTCCCCCGTGACGCACACCGTCTCGTGCACCACGACACCCTCGTCCGTCGACGAGGCACGGTTGTCGCAGGGCCGCGCCTGCTCAGACGCATTCGGATCCGGCGGCTCCGACGTGGTGAGCGGCACCGTGCCGTCGGTGATGCCGATGCTCTGACTGCCGTCGCCGCCACCGAACGACACGACCAGCGCCGACACGAGCAGCACCACGGCGCCAGCCCCGCCGAACGCCTGCAGCCGGCGGGCGCGACGGCGGCGCGCGGCCGCCAGCACAGTGCCGAGGGTGCCTGGCTCGGCCCACACCGAGCGGATCGGGTCGGGCAGCTGAGGAATGCTCATCGGTCGTCTCCTAGGGCGAGCCCGAGGGCGTGACGCGCCTCGTGCAGCAGTCGTTTCACGGTGCCCTCGGGCAGCGACATCAAGGCCGCGACGTCGAGCACGGGCAGGTCGGCGTAGTAGCGCAGCAGCACCGCATCACGCTGCCGCGACGGCAGCCGCTCGACGAGGTCGCGCAGGTCGACGTCGGGCGGCGAGACGGTCTGCGCGCGGTCGACGCGCGCGACGTCGGCGTACGCCGTGCGCTCCTTCGCCGTCCGCCGCCACCGCTCTCGGGCCAGGTTGGTGGCGACGAGGTAGACGTAGGCCTTCGGGTCGCGCACGCCGACCCACTTGGCGAACAGCCGCGCGAAGGCCTCCTGCGCGATCTCTGCGCCTACGTGGCGGTCGCCGGTCATCGTCGCGCAGTAGCCGGCCAGGCGAGAAAAGTGAGTGTCGAAGCAGTCGACGTACGCCGACGTGCGGGCGGCAGTCATCCCGGCCAGGCGAGGGGCGCCACGCATCGTGCCCGCCATCGCCACCCCCGCCAGCTCGACCATCCACGTCCTCCGCCGTCAGTCGCAGTGTTGCCGAAGGCTGAGATGGCTGGCAGCCGCGATCCGTTCAAACTTCTTCGGCAGCAGCTGTTAGGCAGAGTCGGTGAGCGCGTCGCGCAGCAGCGCGTACACCTGCTCGTGCTGCAGCAGGGCGAGGTGGTGAGCGCCACCGACGTGGGCCGTGCGCTCGATCGGGAAGCGAGTACGGCGCTCGCCGTACGCCTGGCCGTGCGCGCTGGCCGGCAGCACCAGCAGGTCCCCCACCAGCGCGCCCAGGCGTCCGTCGGTGGTGGGAGTGAGCGTCGCGGCGATGAAGTGCTGGCGCACGTTGGGGAGGAGCGCGACGTCGGTGCCGCGGTCGACGCGGACCTCGTCGGCGTCGTAGCCACCCCAGTCGTCGTCGAGCAGGTAGCCGTAGCGCAGGTCCTTGACCCCGGCGCTGCGCCGGTCCACCAGCTGAGCCAGCGGCGCGACCTCGGGCACCCGGCCGAGCGCGGCGGTGATGACGTTGACGGCGCGCTCCAGCGGTGCGCCCCGGTGCGGGCTGCCCAGGCTGAACGCGTCGGTGACCAGCTTGGGCCAGGTGTGGTCGCTCTGGTCGGCGTAGTGGCACGCGCTGCGGATGACCAGACCCCCCATGGAGTGGCCGACGAGGACCAGCTGGGTGACCGTCGTCGGCCAGTGGATGACGAGCTCGTCGAGCAGCGCATCGAGGTCGTGGCCGTTGTCGCTGATGTGCCGACCGGTGTTGTAGCGCAGATGCACGGCCGTCACGTCGTCGACATCGGCTTCGAGGCGGTCGCCGTACGACGGCGCACCCCACACGGTCTCGATCCCGGCCAGACCGTGCACGAAGACGACGACCCGGCCGTGGGCGCTGGGGAAGGCGGCAGCCAGCCCGGCACTCGTCACCGGAACCGCCCGCCAGTCGGCGCGGATCGACATCTGCCCGGCCAACGGGCTGTGCGCCTCGGCGAGAGCATCGCCGAACGCGCCGCTCAGCGCGGCGAGCCACCGGGCCCGTCGAGACTCGTCGAGCGGCCTCGCCACGTCGTCGTCGGCGCACTTCGCCTGGGCCGCCAGGCCGGCCACTCTCGCGGCGGCCGTCGTGGCGCCTCGCACGGCGGCGTACACGCCACTGGTCACTGCGTGCTGGGCGACCCGAGGGACGACGGCGACCGGACCGATCGCGTCGTACGCCCGCTTCGTCACCGCGAGCTGGACACCCGCGACCGCGTCGACCAACGCGGTCACCCCGTGCGCGGCGACCTCCGTCAGGGCGCGAGCCTCGTCCCGTCGCATGACCTCAGACTGCCAGGGGAATCGCTGTTGCGGCTGGATAACTTTGCGTGAGCCGCTTCCGGCCGGGGTCAGCCTGGGTACGGCAGGGTCAGGCGCTGGCCGGCCTGGATCGGGCGGCCGCCGAGGTCGTTGAGCGAGCTCAGTCGGCTCACCGTCACCCGGGGGTCCCCGTCGGGGGAGACCCGGCGGGCGATGGACCACAGCGTGTCGCCGGGCTGTACGACGGTCGTCGGCCGCGGAGTGCTCGCCTTGCCCCGACTCGCGTCTGAGGTCGTGGACCGACCAAGGGAGAAGGCGAGCAGCGTGAGCGCGGCCAGCACCAGCACCACGACGACGCGGCCGCGCCGGGTGAGCCGAGTCGGCGAGGCCGGCAGGGTGAGCCTGACCGGCGGTGCCGTCGTGGCGCGCCGGCCGCGGGGGCTAGCGCGGTACGCGAGCTGGGGGGCACGGGTGGCAGCAGGGGTGCGGGGCGTCGAGTAGGTCATGGCGCTCATGCTGACTCCCGGGTGTGACAAAACGAATGGGTGTTCGATCGAACGTCTGTGCGATGTATACCCGCCCCCGCGCGCAAAATCCAGACTCGCAGTAAATATTTTCGAACAGGTGTTTGATTTCGCCAGCAGGCCCCGTTAACTTCGTCGCAGACACCAGCACGCTTCGCAGGAGGCCATCTCATGACCAAGAAGGACATCCCGGCCGGCACGGTCAAGGAGCTCCCCGACGGCCCGCCGGACGAGAGCGGGCTGACCCCACGGCAGCGCCGGGTGCTCGAGGTGATTCGCGACGCCGTCGAGCGGCGCGGCTACCCGCCGAGCGTGCGGGAGATCGGCGACGCAGTCGGGCTGACCTCGACCTCGAGCGTCCACCACCAGCTGGAGACCCTGCAGAAGAAGGGCTACCTGCGTCGCGACGCCAACCGGCCCCGCGCGATGGAGGTCTTCGCGGCAGCGGAGGTCGAGGACTCCGAGGAGACCCGCGCGGCGCGACCGACTCCGACCTACGTGCCGATAGTCGGGCGGATCGCCGCCGGTGGTCCGATCCTGGCTGAGCAGGTCGTCGAGGGCGTCTTCCCGCTCCCGCGCGAGCTGGTCGGCGACGGCACGCTGTTCATGCTGCGCGTCGTCGGCGACTCGATGATCGACGCGGCGATCGCCGACGGCGACTGGGTGGTCGTGCGCCAGCAGCCCAACGCCGACAACGGTGACATCGTCGCCGCGATGATCGACGGCGAGGCGACGGTGAAGACCTACA
>DATLOQ010000074.1:0-8057 GCA_035536235.1 Mycobacteriales bacterium | reverse complement strand
CGACCGCCTTCTCCAGCTGGCCGACGATGTCGTCGCCGAGCTTGCCGGTGGTGACGATCGCGTCGTAGATGGCCTTGTAGGAGCGGCCGACGAAGTCGAGGAACTCGTTCTCGAAGCGGCGTACGTCGCCAACGGGGATGTCGTCGAGGTAGCCGTTTGTGCCGGCCCAGATCGAGACCACCTGGTGCTCGACCGGGAAGGGCGCGAACTGGGGCTGCTTGAGCAGCTCGACCAGGCGCGCCCCGCGCTCGAGCTGGGCCTTGGAGGCTTTGTCGAGGTCGGAGCCGAAGGCGGCGAACGCCTCCAGCTCGCGGTACTGGGCGAGGTCCAGGCGGAGCCGTCCCGAGACCGCCTTCATGGCCTTGACCTGAGCCGCACCACCGACGCGCGAGACCGAGATGCCGACGTTGATGGCTGGACGTACGCCGGAGTTGAACAGGTCGGTCTCGAGGAAGATCTGACCGTCGGTGATCGAGATGACGTTGGTGGGAATGAAGGCCGACACGTCGTTGCCCTTGGTCTCGATCAGCGGCAGGCCGGTCATCGACCCACCACCGAGCTCGGCGGAGAGCTTGGCGCATCGCTCCAACAGCCGGGAGTGCAAGTAGAAGACGTCGCCGGGGTAGGCCTCGCGACCCGGCGGGCGGCGCAAGAGCAGCGAGATCGCGCGGTAGGCGTCGGCCTGCTTGCTCAGGTCGTCGAAGACGATCAGGACGTGCTGGCCGGCGTACATCCAGTGCTGGCCGATGCTGGACCCGGTGTAGGGCGCGAGGTACTTGATGCCGGCCGGCTGCGACGCGGGGGCGGCGACCACCGTCGTGTACTCCAGCGCGCCGGTCTCCTCCAGCCGCCGGACGATCTCGGCGATGGTGGAGCCCTTCTGGCCGATCGCGACGTAGATGCACTTCACCTGGCGCTGCGGGTCGCCGCTCTTCCAGTTGTCGCGCTGGTTGATGATCGCGTCCAGGGCGACGGCGGTCTTGCCCGTCTGGCGGTCGCCGATGATGAGCTGGCGCTGGCCGCGGCCGATGGCGGTCATGGCGTCGACAGCCTTGATGCCGGTCTGCAGCGGCTCGGTCACCGGCTGGCGCTGCACCACGGTGGGGGCCTGCAGCTCGAGGATGCGGCGGGTCTCGGCCTGGATCGGCCCCTTGCCATCGAGCGGCTCACCCAGCGGGTCGACGACCCGGCCGAGGAAGCCGTCGCCGACCGGGACGGAGAGGATGTCGCCGGTACGGCGTACCTGCTGACCCTCTTCGATCTTGCTCGGGTCACCGAGGATGACGCAGCCGACCTCGCGCACGTCGAGGTTGAGGGCGAGGCCCAAGACGCCGCCCTCGAACTCCAGCAGCTCGTTGGCCATCGTGGAGTAGAGGCCCTCGACGCGAGCGATGCCGTCACCGACCTCCGTCACCACGCCCACCTCTTCGCGGGTGGTCTCCGCGGTGTAGGAGGTGACGTACTGCTCGATCGCCGACCGGACGTCCTCGGGCCGGATGCTGAGCTCCGTCATCGTCTGCTGACTCCCTGCTCGTGGTGCTCGGGTGGATCTGGGCGGTGGTGCCTGGTCGTTCGTACGGGGGTTGTGCTAGCTAGCTAGCCGGCGCCGGGCGGCATCAAGCCGCCTGCGCACGGTGCCGTCGATGAGCTCGTCGCCGACCGTGATCTGGGCGCCGCCGAGGGTGGTGGGGTCGACCTCGACCTGCAGAGCGACCGGCCGGCCGTAGACCCGCTCGAGCACGGTGGCCAGGCGCTCCTGCTCGCTCGCGTCCAGCGCGACGGCGGTGCGGACATCGGCTACCAGGCGCTGGCGGCGCTTGGCGGCCAGTCGGGACAGGTCTTCGAGCCGAGTCTCCAGTGACCCGTGCGGGCGCGTGAGGGCGACCTCGACCAGCCGCACGGTGACGTCGTGGGCCCGGCTGTCGAGCAGCTCGTGGAGCAGCCCGCTCTTGCGCTCCGCAGGCAGCCCGGCGTCGGTCAGCGCGGCCCGCAGTGCGGGCTCCCGCTCGAGCAGGCGGCCGAGCCGGAAGAGCTCGTCCTCGACCTCGTCCAGTGCGCCCGCACCCTCCGCGGCGGACAGGGCCGCCGTAGCCGCGAGCTCTTCCACGGCGGCGCGCAGGTCCGCCGGGTCGGCCCAGCGCTGGGCCACCAGGTCGCCAAGAACGCCGAGAGGCAGGGCGGAGAGCTGCTCGCCCAGCAAGGCGTCGACCAGAGCGCGCCGGCTCTCCGGAGAGGAGGCCGGGTCAGCAAAGGCGCGACGCAGCGCAGGCTCGCGGTCCAGCAGGGTGGCAACGGCGTAGAGACCGTCGCTCACCTCACGGGAGCCCGCCCCCTCCGGCAGCGAGGCGATGTCGGCCTCGAACCGGGTGAGAGCGGCGGCGAGCGCGTCGCGACTGGCGCCTCGCATCAGCTACCGGCCCCGCTGGGGGTCGTCGCTGCGGTCTCCTCGAGCTCGGTGAGGAAGCGCTCGACCGTACGACGCTGGCGAGCCTCGTCTTCGAGGGACTCCCCGACGATGCGACCGGCGAGCTCGACGGCCAGGCCACCGACCTCGCGGCGCAGCTCGGCCATGGCCTGGGCCCGCTCGCTGGCGATCTGCGCGGCGGCGGCCTCGGTGATGCGGCCGGCCTCCGCACGGGCTTCGGCCCGGGCCTCCTCGACGATCTGTGCGCGGTGCGACTGGGCCTCCGTGCGGATGCGCCCAGCCTCCTCGCGCGCGTCGGCGAGCTGCTCCTGGTAGCGCTGCAGCGCAGCGGTCGCCTCTGCCTGCGCCTTCTCGGCCTTCTCCAGCCCGCCCTGGATCGCGGCGGTCCGCTCGGCGAAGGCCTTCTCGAACATCGGGAAGGCCTTCTTCTTGAGGAAGAAGTAGAGCAGCGCAAAGGCCACCAGCCCGACGATGATCTCCGCGGTGTGCGGGACCAGCGGGTTGGGAGCGTGCTCCTCCTCAGCCGCGAAGAGTGCGGCCTCGATCAGAGCGGCGTCCACCAAAGACGACGAGAGCATGTCCGACCGCTAGAGGACGAACGCGAGGACGAGGCCGAACAGTGCCAGCGCCTCAGCCAGGGCGAAGCCCAGGAAGGCGATCGGCTGCAGCAGGCCACGTGCCTCCGGCTGGCGGGCGACACCGTTGATGTAGGCGGCGAAGATCAGCCCGACACCGATGCCCGGGCCGATGGCCGAGAGGCCGTAGCCGACGAGGTTGAGCGTGCCTTCCATTGCTGTCCTTTCCAAGAGGAGAAACGCCGGAGTTCCGGCGCCTCAGTGCTCGTCTGCCAGCGCGCCGGCGATGTAGAGGGCGGTGAGCAGCGTGAAGATGTAAGCCTGCAGGACCTGGACCAGCAGCTCGAAGAACGTCAAGACGATACCGAGCAGGAACGCCGGGATGCTGACCGCGGCCAGCAGGCCCCCGGAGACCAGCAGGTGCTCGCCGCCCAGGATGAAGACCAGCAGCAGCAGGTGACCGGCGAACATATTGGCGAACAGACGCAGGGCCAGCGTGAGCGGGCGTACGACGACGGTGGAGACGAACTCGATCGGCGCCAGCAGGAGATAGACCGGCTTGGGCACGCCGGGCGGGAACATCATGTCCTTGAAGTAGCGGAAGGCGCCCTTCCGCCGTACGCCGATGTAGTTGAAGACCAACCACGAGATAATGGCGAGCACGGCTGGGAAGGCGATCCGCGACATCGGCGGAAACTGGATCACCGGGATGATGCCGAAGACGTTGTTCACCACGATGAAGCTGAACAGCGTGACGAGGTAGGGGACGAACTTCAGGAAGTCCGGCCCGATCACGTCCCGCGCCACGCCGTCGCGGACGAAGCCGTAGACACCCTCCCCGGCGAACTGCAGCTTGCCGGGGACGATCGCGGCCCGGCGCGCGGCGGCGTAGAAGAACACCGCGATGATCACGGTGGACAGCAGCACCAGCAGCATGGGCTTGGTGAGGATCGTGCCGTCGCCGAAGATCTCGGGGAGCTCGAAGTCACGGCTGCTCGGCGGCGTGAACTCCTCGCCCGCCTTGCCCAAGACTGTCAACTCCCCTCCTTCATGATCGGCCGTAACGGATGTAGACCAGGTAGATCGCCGACACCCCGCCCAGGAGCATGCCGACCAGGACGAAGAAGCTCGTCTCCAGCCACCTGTCCAGGAGCATCCCGGCGCCGCCCCACAGGAGCAGTCCGGACAGCAGGTAGGCGATCACCGTCCACGCGTCGCCCGGGTTGGCATCCCGCCCCGAAGACTCGTGGCTCATCGCGGGCCCACGCTAGCAGCGACGCCGGTCCGGGCGGCAGCCGGGTCAGTGTGCTTCGGGGTCGACGGACAGCAACCGCAGGCCCAGAAAGGCCCGGATCTGGGCGGCGAGCCAGACGAGCATGCAGGCCAGGACGGTCAGGCCGACGCTGACCCGGTCCACCGCCCCGGTCTTGCGTACGACGACGAGCACGAGCAGCAGCGCCGTGATCGTGAACAGGTACGACGACAGGGCCGCCGACATGGTGACCAGCGGGTGCAGGTGCTCGGTGCGCCGCGCGACGTAGAGCGCGAGACCGAAGCTCAGGACGACGAGCACGGTGCCCAGCACCGCCCCGAAGGCCCCATCCGGTCCCCGGAGCACACCCGCCACCGCGCAGGCCCCTGCGCCGACGGCCAGGGTGGGCCACAGAGAGGCTTGAAAGAGCACGATCTGCCAGGGCCGGTCGGGCCCCGTTCCGAGCGGAGACGTCACGAGCGGATGCTGCGCAGGCGGGGCAGTCGGCCGGCGACCAGGGCCACGACAGCGACGAGCCCCATCACCCCGAGCACCGGCAGCGCGCCCAGCCCCACCGAGGCGGCCACGCCGCCGAACGCGAGCAGTGCGGTCCAGAAATACATGATCAACACGGCTCGGGTGTGGCTGTGGCCGATCTCCAGCAGCCGGTGGTGCAGGTGCGCCTTGTCCGGCGAGAACGGCGAGCGACCGGCTCGAGTGCGTCGTACGACGGCCAGCAACAGGTCGACGAACGGCACCGCCAGCACCGCCGCGGGCAGCAGCAGTGGGAGCAATGCGGGGAAGGACGAGCCGGAGGGCAGGTTGGCGTAGTTGAACTGGCCGGTCAGGCTGGTCACGGCGCCGGCCAGCATCAGCCCGATCAGCATCGAGCCGGAGTCCCCCATGAACACCCGGGCGGGGTTGAAGTTGTGCGGCAGGAAGCCCAGGCACGCCCCGGCGACCACGATCGCGATCAGGGTCGGTGAGGAGATGCGCTCCTGAGCCACGTTCCCCGTGATCGCGCCGCTGGACAGGGAGTAGGAGAAGGCGAAGAAAGCGAGCGCCGCGATCGCCCCCACGCCGGCGGCGAGGCCGTCGAGACCGTCGACGAAGTTGATCGCGTTGATCGTGAGCAGCGCGAGCAGCACGGTCATCGGCACGCCCTCGGGGCCGAGGGACAGAGCGCCCACTCCGGGCAGGGTCAAAGTCAGGAGCTGGAGCCCGCGGAGCTCCATGACGCCGGCGGCGAGCACCTGACCCGCGAGCTTGGTGAGGGCGTCGAGCCCCCACACGTCATCGGCGAAACCCAGGACGACGATGATGCCGCCGGCCAGCAGAACGGCCTGTACGTCGGAGTAGCGGAACACCGAGGACAGCGCCGGAAGGGACTCGGCCACCAGGAACGCGGCGGCCACCCCGGCGTACATCGCGAGCCCGCCGAGGCGGGGCGTGGCGATGGCGTGCACGTCGCGGTCGCGGGGCTGCGCCATTGCACCCACGCGAATCGCCAGGCGCCGGGCAAGCGGGGTCAGCAGGTAGGTGACCGCCGCGGCCACGATCAGGACGAGCGCGTATTCACGCACAGCGGGAGACGCTAACGCGCGTAGGCGGGGTGGGCCGTCACCAGAGCATCGACGCCCCGGCGCACCTCATCGGCGGCCGAGCCGTCCTCGTCGCGGACGGCGCGGGCGATGAGGGAGGCGACCTCCTTCATGTCGCCCTCACCCATGCCCTGGGTGGTCACGCTGGGCGTGCCGACCCGGATGCCCGAGGCGACGGCAGGGGGTTGTGGGTCGTTGGGGATCGCGTTCTTGTTCAGGACGATGCCGGCTCGGCCGGTGCGCTCCTCGGCTTCTCGACCGGTGACGCCCACGCCTTGCAGGTCGATCAGGGCTAGGTGGGTGTCCGTCCCGCCCGACGTCGGGCGCATGCCCTCGGCCGCAAGGCCATCCGCCAGCGCCTGCGCGTTGGCGATGACCTGGCGCGCATAGTCCTGGTACGCGGGCTGCAAGCACTCGCGCAGAGCAACGGCCTTGGCCGCCACCGAGTGCATCTGTGGTCCGCCCTGGCTGAAGGGGAACACCGCCTTGTCGATCTTGGCAGCGAGCTCCTCGCGACAGACGACCATGCCGCCGCGGGGGCCGCGCAGCACCTTGTGGGTGGTGAAGGTGACGACGTCGGCGTGCGGCACCGGCGAGGGGATCGCCCCGCCGGCAACGAGGCCGATGAAGTGGGCCGCGTCGACGAGGAAGTAGGCCCCGACCGCGTCGGCGATCTCCCGGAACCGGGCGAAGTCGATCAGTCGCGGATAGGCGGTCGCCCCGGCGATGATCATCTTGGGCCGGTGCTCGTGTGCCAGCCGCTCCACCTCGTCGTAGTCGATCAGCTCGGTCTCGGCGTCGACGCCGTAGCCCACGACGGAGAACCAGGAGCCGGAGAAGTTCACCTTGGAGCCATGGGTGAGGTGGCCGCCGTGCGGCAGCGACATGGCCAGGACGGTGTCGCCCGGTTTCAGCAGCGCGGCATAGGCGGCGAAGTTGGCCTGGGCGCCGGAGTGCGGCTGCAGGTTGGCGTGCTCGGCGCCGAAGAGCTCCTTCGCTCTGGCGATGCCGATCTCCTCGGCCCGGTCCACCACTTCGCAGCCGCCGTAGTAGCGCTTGCCTGGATAGCCCTCGGCGTACTTGTTGCTGAGCGTGGAGCCCAGTGCTGCGAGGACGGCCGGCGAGGTGAAGTTCTCGCTGGCGATGAGCTGCAGTCCCCCGCGCAAGCGGGTCAGCTCATCGAGTACGACCGAGGCGATCTCGGGATCCTCGGCCTGCAGCGCATCGAAGTCAGGACCCCAGAACGTCACTCGTTGCTCCCCGTGCAGAAGGCGGTGCGGCCACTGTACGGGCGCCGGACGAGGAGGGCGGGCGACCCGCCAGGACATCGAGAGCGCGCTGCACTGCCGTGTCGACGAGCTCCGCGCAGGCCGCGAACACGCTCGGCGGCGCCTGATAGGGGTCGCCCACGTCGTCCTCGCTCGGCGATGCCGGGGGGCGCAGCCCGCGGGACGCGGCGGTGGCCGTGACAGCCGCCCGCGCTCTGGCAACGGGGTCACCGGTGGGCAGTGCAGCGATGTCCACCAACGCGGTCAGCCGGGCGAACTCGCGCAGGGTGAAGGTGTAGGCCGAGGCCCGCGGGTGCAGCACGACTGCGGCGCTGCGGTGCTCGCGGGTCGCCGTCAGGACGAGGTCGGCGCCTGCCACGTGCTCCGCCAGCAGCTCGCGCGCCCGGAAGTCGGCGCCGTCGAGGTCGTACGACGTCAGGGTGCTCAGCGCCCCTGGCTCCATCGGGGAGCCGGTGTGGCCCCACGTGCCCGCAGACTCCACGACGAAGGCCGCGGCTCCCTCCCCCAGCCGGGCCAGCAGCCCGGCACGCATCAACCGCTCCGCCATTGGCGAGCGGCAGATGTTGCCTGTGCAGACATGGAGAACACGGAAGCGCTCGCCGCCGGGCGTGCCGGCGTCCCTGGGGTCGGCGGTCACGGAGCGACCTCCAGGTCGGGCAGCAGGGCGAGCAGGTCGGCATGGCTGAGGGCGCCTTCGCGGAGCAGCCGCGGGTGCTCGCCGGTGAGGTCGACGATGGAGCTCGGCACCGGGTCGCCGACAGGGCCGGCGTCGAGGTAGACCGACACCGACTCCCCGAGCTGTTCCTCGGCCTCGGCCGCATCGGTGGCCGGGGGCAGCCCGCTGCGGTTGGCGCTGCTGACCGCGAGCGGGCCCATCTCGGTGAGCACGGCCAGCGCGGTCGCGTGCAGCGGCAT
>DATLOQ010000073.1:0-30903 GCA_035536235.1 Mycobacteriales bacterium | reverse complement strand
CAGCCCCTCGACGACGGCGGTCTTGCCGACGCCGGGCTCGCCGATGAGGACCGGGTTGTTCTTGGTACGCCGGGACAGCACCTGCATGACCCGCTCGATCTCCTTCTCGCGCCCGATGACCGGGTCGAGCTTGGACTCGCGCGCCGCCTGGGTGAGGTTGCGGCCGAACTGGTCGAGGACCAGCGACGTCGAAGGGGTGCCCTCTGCGGGACCGGTCGCGGCCTCGCCCTTGCCGCCCTGGTAGCCGGACAGCAGCTGGATGACCTGCTGGCGGACGCGGTTGAGGTCAGCGCCGAGCTTGACCAGGACCTGCGCGGCGACGCCTTCGCCCTCGCGGATCAGGCCGAGCAGGATGTGCTCGGTGCCGATGTAGTTGTGGCCGAGCTGGAGGGCCTCTCGCAGCGACAGCTCAAGCACCTTCTTCGCCCGGGGGGTGAAGGGGATGTGCCCGGACGGCGCCTGCTGGCCCTGGCCGATGATCTCCTCGACCTGCTGGCGCACACCCTCGAGCGAGATGCCGAGGGACTCGAGTGCCTTGGCGGCGACGCCTTCGCCCTCGTGGATCAGGCCGAGCAGGATGTGCTCGGTCCCGATGTAGTTGTGGTTGAGCATCCTGGCTTCTTCTTGGGCCAGGACGACGACGCGCCTCGCGCGGTCCGTGAATCTCTCGAACATTTGATCGCTCCCTCACGGGACGTGACGCGGGAGCCGTGGTGGCTCCCGGTCTCCCGCATGCTATCCCCGCGACGGACGCCGCACTGAAGCATTCGGCGTACCCGGGAGAGTGGTTGGCTTTTGGGTGTAGACGTAGCAGTTTGGTCTGGCCACCACTCCAACTAGCGGGCGGGAAGCAGTGTTCCCCACTGCGTCAGTGGGCGGCCTGGTACTTCGCCTGGATCTCGGCGGAGATGCGGCCGCGCTCGCTGACCTGGAGTCCGTTGTCGCGGGCCCACTGGCGCACGTGCTGCACCTGTGACTTGTCCATCGAGGCGCCGGGACTGCGACGGCCGCCCGACTTGCGCCCCGTCGAGGCGCCGCCGCCGCGTCCAGCCCGCCGGGCCGACCCGACGTAGGTCGCGAACGCGTCGCGCAGCCTCGCGGCGTTGGCCGTGGAGAGGTCGATTTCGTACGACGCGCCGTCCAGGGCGAATTCGACGGTCTCGTCAGCAGCGCCGCCATCGATGTCGTCAACGAGCGTCACATTGATCTTCTGCGCCATGCCGGTGCCTTTCTCGAATTCCAGAAGTCTCGGTGCAGATAAACATAGGCGCCGGAATTCTCGGGCGCAATTCCGCCGATGGTGAATGCGCTTACTCGGGCCGTACGAGTGGAAACAGGATCACGTCGCGAATGCTGGCCACTCCGGCCACCAGCATCACCAGCCGGTCGACGCCCATCCCCATCCCGCCGGATGGCGGCATGCCGTACTCGAGCGCGCGGAGGAAGTCCTCGTCGAGCGCCATCGCCTCGGCATCGCCCTGGGCGCCCAGCTGCGCTTGCTCGACGAGACGCCGGCGCTGCTCAACCGGGTCGACCAGCTCGGAGTACGCCGTACCGATCTCGCGGCCGTTGATGATGAGATCCCATGACTCCGTCAGGCGCGGCTCGTCCCGGTGCTGGCGCGTCAGCGGACGCACCTCGACCGGGTAGTCCCGCACGAATGTCGGGGCCCGAAGCGTGTGCTCCACGAGCTTTTCGAACAGCTCGAGGACGATCGCCCCGGCGGAGGCGGCCGGCTCGACCGCGACCTCGGTGCGGTCGGCGTGAGCCGCCAGGAGGTGGCGCGGGGTGTCGACCGTGACGTCCTCTCCCAGCGCTTCGGCGACCGCGCCATGCAGCGTGACCGAGCGCCAGTCGCCGGACAGGTCGAGCTCGGTGCCGTCCGGCAGGGTCACCACGTGACCTCCGGTCGCCACCTCGGCTGCTTCTTGCACCAGCTCGCGGGTCAGTGTCGCCATCGTGTTGTAGTCGCCGTAGGCCTGATATGCCTCCAGCATTGTGAATTCCGGGTTATGCGTGGAGTCGGCACCTTCATTGCGGAAGTTCCGGTTGATCTCGAACACCCTCTCCACCCCGCCCACCAGCAGGCGCTTGAGATAGAGCTCTGGCGCAATGCGCAGGTAGAGATCGAGGCCGAGCGCATTCATATGGGTGCGAAAAGGCCGGGCCGCAGCCCCCCCGTGCACCACTTGGAGCATCGGTGTCTCGACCTCGAGGTAGGCGCGGCGCGTCAACGAGTCGCGGATGCTGCGCACCACCGCGCTGCGAGTGGCAAGCACCCGGCGCGAGTCAGGGTTGATGGCGAGGTCGACGTAGCGCTGGCGGACCCGCGACTCGGTGTCCATGCCGTGCCAGCGGCTCGGCAGCGGTCGCAGCGCCTTGCTGGTGATCGCCCACGACTCGGCCAGGACGGAGAGCTCGCCGCGGCGACTCGAGATCACCTCTCCCGTGCAGCCGACGAGGTCACCGAGGTCCACGTCGTGCTGCCACTGGTCGAGCGAGTCCTGACCAAGGCGGTCGAGCGAGAGCATCACCTGCACTTCGGCCGCGCCGTCGCGCACCACGGCGAAGCTGAGCTTGCCGTGGCCGCGACGGGACACCACCCGGCCGGTGATGCCGACGCGAGTGCCCGTGAAGGTGTCAACAGCGAGGTCGGGGTACGCGTCGCGCAGGTCGGCCACCGAGGTGGTGCGGGGATAGCCGACGGGGTAGCAGTCGAGCCCCGCGGCCGTGAGCCGGTCGCGCTTCTCCCGCCGTACGCGCATCTGCTCCGGCAGGTCGGTCTCGTCGGTGCCGGCCTGGTCGGTGTTGGCCTGGTCTGGCTCGTCGCTCACGCCGGCAATCTACCGGCGCCCGCAATTCCCTTTGCCCCACCCCTCACCAACCGATCACTTGGGGGTGGGGTCGGCGTTCTTCTCGTAGACGAGGCGCAGACCGATCAGGGTCAGCCACGGCTCGTGTACGTCGACGAGGCTCGACTCCGCGATGATCAGCGGCGCGAGACCGCCGGTCGCGACGACCTTCACCGGGCCGCCGCCGGGCACTCCCCCGCCAAGTTCAGCAACCATCCGAGCGAGGATGCCGTCGATCTGACCGGCGAAGCCGTAGAGGATGCCGGACTGCAGGCACTCCACGGTGTTCTTGCCGATGACCGATCTCGGCCGCACGATCTCGACCTTGCGCAGCTGGGCACCGCGCAGGCCGAGCGCGTCGATGCTGATCTCCACGCCGGGGGCGATTGCCCCGCCGAGGAACTCGCCACGCTCGCTGACGACGTCGAAGTTCGTCGAGGTGCCGAAGTCGACGACGATGGCCGGCCCGCCGTAGAGGTGGAAGGCGGCCAGCGCGTTGGCGATCCGGTCGGCACCGACCTCCTTGGGGTTGTCGGTGAGGATCGGCACGCCGGTGCGCACGCCCGGCTCGACGATGATCGGCGCGAAGCGGAAGTAGCGCTCGGTCATCTCGCGGAAGGTGTGGGTCAGCGCGGGTACGACGGAGGCGACAACGACGCCGGTGATCTCGCGCTCGAAGGTCAGCCCCTGCAGCGCGAGGAAGCCTTGAAGGGTCAAGGCCAGCTCGTCCGCCGTTCGCCGGGCGTCGGTGCCGATCCGCCAGTGGTCGACCAGCTCCTCGCCCCGGAACACTCCGATGACGGTCTGCGTGTTGCCCACGTCAACGGTCAGCAGCATTAGTCGCTCCCGGTGCGGCTCGACGCTGCTGGGCGCAGGTCGAAGGCGAGGTCGAGCACCGGTGCCGAGTGCGTCAACGCACCCACGGAGAGGAAGTCGACTCCGGTCTCCGCAACGGCGCGAGCGCGCTCCAGCGTCAGCCCGCCGCTCGCCTCCAGCTCTGCCCGGCCAGCGGTGATCCGCACCGCTTCTCGCAACTCCTCGAGGCTCATGTTGTCGAGCAGGATCAGGTCGGCGCCGGCCGCGATCACCTCAGCTACCTGGGCGACCCGGTCGCACTCGACTTCGACGCGAACATCCGGAAACTGCTCGCGCACGGCGCGATACGCCGCCACGACCCCACCCGCCGCCAGCACGTGGTTGTCCTTCACCATCGCGGCGTCGGACAGGCCCATCCGGAAGCCCGTGCCGCCGCCGCAGCGCACGGCGTACTTCTCCAGGACGCGCAGACCGGGCGTGGTCTTGCGGGTGTCGAGCACCCGCGCTTTGGTGCCCGCCAGCGCGTCCACCCACCGCCGGGTCTGCGACGCGACGCCCGAGAGGTGGCAGGCGATGTTGAGCGCGCTGCGCTCTCCGGTGAGCAGTGCGCGCGTGCGGCCGGACACCGTCATCGCGACGTCGCCGACACTGAGCGGATCGCCGTCGAAGGCGTGCATCACGATCTCGACGTCGGCGTCAGCGGCTACGAACACGGCGGCCGCAATGGGCAGCCCGGCGATGACGCCCGAGGCGCGCGCGACGATGTCGGCCACCCCGTAGTGATCGCTGGGCACAGTCGCGACACTCGTGATGTCGACGCCGCCGAGCAGATCCTCTTCCAGCGTCGCCTGGGCGAACCGCTCGACGTAGGCCGGGCCGAGCCCGGCGGCGGTGATGGTCTCCACCAGCCATGAGGGCAGCGTCATCGCGCCACCTCCGCCAGTGGATCGAACTTCGTCAGCAGCGTCCCGTCGCCAGCCGCCCTCATCGTGATGTGGCCGAGCCACTCCGGCCGAGGCTCGGGGAAGTCCTCGCGCCAGTGCCCGCCGCGTGTCTCTTCACGCAGCTGCGCCGCGTGCACGAGCGCCGTCGCCACGGTCAGCAGGTTGGTGGCCTCCCACGATGCCGGGCCGACAGCCACGTCGACCGCTGCATCCTCGACCGCTGCCAGCACCTTCGCCGTCGCGGCGAGGGAGTCGGCGCTGCGCAGCACGCCCGCACCCAGGGTCATGGTCCGGGCGATCTCACTCCGACTTGCTGCGTCGACGAGTCCGGGGGCCCGCAGATCTTCCACCGGTGCGACGGTGCCGGGCAGATCCCGCTGCAGCGACTCGCCGATCCGCTCAGCGAAGACCAGGCCCTCGAGCAGGCTGTTGCTGGCCAGACGATTCGCGCCGTGCACCCCGGTGCAGGCCACCTCCCCGCAGGCGTAGAGGCCCGGGATCGACGTACGTCCGTCGAGGTCGGTGCGAATTCCGCCGCTGGCGTAGTGCGCTGCAGGGGATACAGGGATGAGGTCCTGCACGGGATCGATGCCGGCCTCCCGGCATCGAGCGACGATCGTCGGGAAGTGGCGGAGCAGCATCTCCTCGCCGAGGCCGCGGGCATCCAGGAAGAGGTGATCGACGCCGAGCTGGGCCATGCGGTGGCTGGTGGCCTTCGCCACGATGTCGCGCGGAGCGAGGTCGCCGAGCGGGTGCAGGCCGGTCATCACCCGATCGCCACCGGCATCGACCAGGAAGGCACCCTCACCGCGCATGGCCTCGCTGATCAGCGGCTGCTGACCTCCCACTGCGTCATCGAGGTGCAACGCCGTGGGGTGGAACTGCACGAACTCCAGGTCCTTCACCACGGCACCGGCGCGCATCGCGAGGGCCAGGCCGTCGCCGGTCGACACCGGGGGGTTGGTCGTCGAGGCATACACCTGACCCATGCCGCCGGTGGCCAGCACCACAGCACGCGCGTGAGCCGCGCCGACACCGTCCTGACTGCCCTCGCCGAGCACGTGCAGGGTCAAGCCGGCCGCGGCCCCGTCGGCGCTGCGCAGCAGGTCGAGAACGAGGGCATGCTCGATAAGCTCGATC
Source organism: Mycobacteriales bacterium (assembly GCA_035536235.1). Classification (GTDB taxonomy): domain Bacteria; phylum Actinomycetota; class Actinomycetes; order BP-191; family BP-191; genus DATLNF01. The sequence continues at coordinate 25,151 of DATLOQ010000073.1, read as the reverse complement.
TCGGGCGCGGCGCGCACGGCATCGACGAGCGCGCGCTCGATCTCGGCCCCCGTCGCGTCGGCCGCGTGGATCACCCGCGACCTGTGGTGGCCTCCCTCGCGCGTCATCGCCAGCTCGCCCTCGTGCATGTCGAAGTTCGCACCAAGCGCGATGAGCTCGCGCACCCGACCCGGGCCCTCGGTGACCAGCACCTCGACCGCGACGGGGTCACAGAGCCCTACGCCCGCGACAAGGGTGTCCTCGAGGTGCTCGCGCGGGGAGTCGAGCGGTGACAGCGCTGCGGCGATGCCACCCTGCGCCCAGGCGGTAGCCCCGTGATTGACCAGCGCCTTGGTGACGAGCAGCACCCGACCTGCCCGGCGGGCAGCGAGAGCTGCCGTCAGACCGGCGATGCCCGATCCGACGACGACCACGTCGGCTGTGCGGACCCACCCCGGCGCCGGTGCAGCCAGCCGCGTCGGGATCTGCGGCGCGAGGCTCACGGCTGCCGAGCCAGGCGGGAGAGGCACAGCAGCGACAGCCTCACTGGGCCGCGTCGACTCCGTGCAGGTGGACTCCGTGCAGCAGATCCCCGCGAACCATCGCGCGGTCGGGCACCTCGCGCAGGTCGTCAAGGTCGGCAGGCAGAGCGTCGGCCGGGTCCTGGCTGACGCCGGCAATCCGGTTGGCCGAGTCGACGAAGACCACTCGCGGCACGAGGGTGCGCGCCTCGGCGTCGCTGACCTGGCAGTAGCTGATGAGGATCACGAGGTCGCCCGCGTGCACCAGCCGCGCCGCCGCGCCGTTGATGCCGATGACGCCGCTCCCCCGTGGGCCGGCGATCGTGTAGGTCTCCAACCGCGCGCCGTTGGTGACGTCGACGATGGAGACCTTCTCCCCGGGCAGCAGGTCAGCAGCGTCGAGGAGGTCGGCGTCGACGGTGACCGAGCCGACGTAGTGCAGGTCGGCTTGGGTGATGGTGGCTCGGTGGATCTTCGACTTGAGCATGGTGCGGTGCATAACGGTCACGGCTCCTTGTGAGTACGTGCCTTGCCGGCGGATTCGCCGACGTTGAGTACAACGTTGTCGATGAGGCGAGTACTCCCGACCCAGGCCGCAACCGCGAGCAAGCCCTCGCCGGCCTGGTCGAGCCGACCGAGCGTACGGGGGTCCACGAGCTCGGCATAGTCGAGCCGGACGTTCGCCCCGACTTCGTCGAAAACACTCCTCACGGCCCGGCGTACGGCGTCGGGTCCGGCATCGGCGGCTGCTTCCCCGGCCTGCAGGGCGCGATGGAGTGCCAGCGCATGCACGCGATCGTCGGGGGTGAGCAACGCGTTGCGGCTGGACATCGCGAGACCGTCGGGCTCCCGGATCGTGGGCACCCCGACCACCTCGACCCGGAAGTCCAGGTCGGCCACCATGCGTCTGATCAGTACGAGCTGCTGCGCATCCTTCTCGCCGAACACCGCGACGTCGGGCCCGACGAGGTGCAGGAGCTTCGCCACGACCGTGAGCACCCCGTCGAAGTGCCCGGGCCTCGATCGGCCGCAGAGCCGATCCCCCAAGCGGCCGGCGGTCACGGTCACCAGGGGCGTCGCGGGGTAGACGACCTCGGGGGCAGGGGCGAAGACGATCGAGGCGCCCTCTCGCGCGCAAACGTCGACATCGCGGGCGAGCTGGCGCGGGTAGCGGTCGAGATCTTCGTCGGGGCCGAACTGCAGTGGGTTGACGAAGATGGTCACCACGACGACGTCTGCCGCCCCCCTGGCCACCTTGATGAGCTCGGCGTGGCCGGAATGAAGCGCACCCATCGTCATGACCACAGCGATGCTGGCACCGCGGGCGCGGTGCACGTCGATGGCGTCATCGAGTTGCTCCACAGTGCTGGCGATAGCGGGCAGCGCCGCCATCACGGTCACCGGCCCGGCCCGGAGGGAGTGGCCAGCACCTCGAGCAGTGCGCTGGCTGCCGTCGGGTCCAGCAGGCCCGCTTGCAGTGCCCGGTCAGCCGTCAGCCGGGCGAGAGCGACGTAGGCAGGTAGCACGTCCGGCGCGGCAGTGCGCAGCGCCCGCAGGTGGGTTTCGACGGTGCCGGCGTCGCCGCGCGCCACCGGACCGGTGAGCCCCGCGTCGCCGTGCCGCAGGGCGTTGTCGAGGCTGGCACCGAGCAGCGGGGCGAGGATCCGCTCGGGAGCCTCGATACCCGCGCCGCGCAGCAGGTCAGCGGCTACCGCGGTCAGGCTGACGATGTAGCTGGCCCCCCACGCCAGCGCCGCGTGGTAGACCGACCGGGCCTCCTCCGGCACCCACACCGGCTCCCCGCCGAGCTCGACGACGAGCAGCTCGGCGGCCGGCCGCCACGCCTCTGTCGTCGTGATGCCCCACGATGCTCCCAGCAGCCGATCGGGGTCCTCCGGTGCACCGGTGAACGCCATGACGGGATGCAGGGCCAGCGCGATGGCGCCGGCCCGCGTCGCCGGCTCGAACACCCCGATGCCGTGCCGTCCACTCGTGTGCAAGACCAGCTGGCCCGGGCGGAAGCAGTCCTGCGCTGCCAGCGTGGTGACCAAGGTGGCGAGCGCGTCGTCGGGCACGGTGAGCAGAACTGCCTCGGCCCGGCGTACGACGTCCTCCGCGGGCAGGACGTCCACCCCGGGCAGGAGCCGCTCGGCGCGCCGCCGCGACGGCTCGGTGACGCCGGACACCGCGACCACGGAATGACCCGCTCGCTGCAGCCCGATCGCGAGTGCCGAGCCGACCCGGCCCAGCCCGACGACGCCCACGGCAAGGCGACCAGGGCGGGCAGCGGCGAGCGAAGCACCCATGACGGGCGGGGCCTTTCCGTTCCGGTCCACCGGGGTACCGGACGTGTGTGTGGCGCCAGTGCGGGTCAGGATATCTGCAACGCCGCCGTAGGCTGCGCTGATGGCCTTGGAGCACCAGGAGTGGCTGCCGTGGCGTACGGCGATGGACCGCGCGCTCTACGGCGAACGCGGCTTCTACCACCGGGTCGAAGGTGGCCCCGGCCATCATTTCCGCACGTCGTCGACCGCATCGATGCATTTCGCCAGGGCGCTGCTCCGCCTCGCGGCGCATGTCGACGCAGCACTGGACTTCCCGGATCCCTTCACCGTCGTCGAGGTGGCCGCGGCCCGTGGCGCACTGCTGACAGCGATGCAGGCGCTCGTCGCCGAAGAGGCCCCGCAGCTCGCACTCCGGCTGCAGCTCGTGGGCGTCGAGCTGGCCTGCCGTCCGCCGTCGCTGGACCAGCGGATCGGGTGGGTCGCCCGTGTCGAGGACGTGCTGCCCCGGCCGGTCGGTCTGCTGGTGGCCAACGAGTGGCTGGACAACGTCGTCGTCGACGTCGTCGAGCAGACCCCCCATGGTGCGGCCGAGGTCGAGGTCCGCGACGACGGCGCTGAGCGGACCGGCGACCCGGTCGACGGTGACCAGCAGCGCTGGCTCGACGAGTGGTGGCCGCTGTGCGACGACGGCGAGCGGGCGGAGATCGGCAGCGCCCGCGACGGCGCGTGGCTGCGGGCTGTCGCACACCTCGACCGCGGGCTGGCGGTGTGCATCGACTACGCCCACACCCTGCCCGAGCGCGAAGCCGGGCTTTGGTCCGGCGGCACCCTGACCGGATATCGGGCCGGCCGCCAGGCGCCGCCCGTGCCGGACGGGAGCTGCGACCTCACCGCTCACGTCGCGATCGACGCGGTCGCCGCCGCCGGCCAGCTGGGCGGTGCCACCGCCACGCTGCTGACGGACCAGCGCAGCGCGCTGCGGGCTCTCGGCGTACGCGGGGGTCGACCCGAGGTCGAGCTCGCCCGCACCGATCCCCAGGCTTACCTGCTCCTGCTGGCCCAGGCGGGCCAGCAGGCCGAGCTGGTCGCCCCGGGCGGGCTCGGCGACTTCGCCTGGCTGGTGCAGGGGGTCGGCGTGGCGATTCCCTCAGTGCTCGACTCGCCGCAGCCGTAGGCCGGTCCCCGCCGCTCGGCGCGAGGTGCCATCGCAGTGGCGGTTTCGCCTGGCCGACGGCTGTCGTGGGACGATGCGCCGGACCGCCGTACGACGCCAGCGAGACACGAGGGACCGATGGTCGACACCACCCTGCCGAGCACCGTGCGACCCCTGACGACGACCGAGATCGGCATGGGCATCGGCGCGGGCGAGCTGGCCACGGCGGACATGGTGCTCAACATCGGCCCGCAGCACCCTTCGACCCACGGCGTGCTGCGCCTCGCCCTCACCATCGACGGCGAGAAGATCATCTCGGCCGAGCCGATCATCGGCTACATGCACCGCGGCGCGGAGAAGCTCTTCGAGGCCCGCGACTACCGCCAGATCATCGTGCTGGCAAACCGGCACGACTGGCTCTCCGCGTTCTCCAACGAGCTCGGCGTGGTGATGGCCGTCGAGCGGATGATGGGTCTGGAGACGCCAGAGCGGGCGCTGTGGATCCGCACCCTGATGGCCGAGCTCAACCGCATCTTGAACCACCTGATGTTCCTCGGCTCCTATCCGCTCGAAGTCGGCGCGATCACGCCCGTCTTCTACGCCTTCCGCGAGCGCGAGGCGATCCAGCGGGTGATGGAGGAGGTCTCCGGCGGCCGTCTGCACTACATGTTCAACCGGGTCGGCGGCATCAAGGAGGACCTGCCGGCTGGCTGGAAAGACCGGTGTCGCGAGTCCGTGCACGGCGTACGCAGCCGGATGGGTCAGATCGACGGACTGCTGCGCGGCAACGAGATCTTCCGCGAGCGCACCGAGGGTGTCGGCGTGCTCTCCCCCGCCGCAGTGCTCGACTACGGCGTGACCGGGCCCATCGCGCGCGCCTCCGGCGTCGACTTCGACCTACGCCGCGACGAGCCCTACCTGAAGTACAGCGAGCTGTCGTTCGAGGTCGTCACCCGCAGCGCCGGCGACTGCTTCGCCCGCTTCGAGTGCCTCATCGACCAGGTCTACCAGTCGCTCGAGATCGCCGACCAGTGCCTCGACCGGATCCCCGGCGGGCCGGTCAACGTCAAGCTGCCCAAGGTGGTCAAGGCGCCGGAGGGCCACATCTACGCCTGGACCGAGAACCCCCTCGGCATCAACGGCTACTACCTCGTCTCGCGCGGGGAGAAGACGCCGTGGCGGATGAAGCTGCGCTCGGCGTCGTTCAACAACATCCACGCGCTGTCGCACCTGCTGCCCGGCACCTTGCTGCCGGACCTGGTCGCGATCATGGGCTCGATGTTCTTCGTCGTCGGCGACGTCGACAAGTAGGTCGGTTCCGCCCGCGTTCCGCCCCGCCGCTGCGCGTCCGTCCCGTCCCCCGCACGCTCGTGATCTTTGAACCCGTCTCGTGCCCAGCGCGGTAGCCCAGGGTTCAAAGATCGACGACAGGAGCGAGTACGCCGAGCCGCACCGTCCGCCCGAGCCGCCTTGTTCGTGATCTTTGAACCCATCTGGTGCGCAGCGCGGTAGCCCAGGGTTCAAAGATCGACGACAGGAGCGGGTACGCCGAGGCGCTGGGCGCGGGAGATGAGGAAGCTCACGACCTCCCGGACGGCCCCGTCTAGGTCGGCGTCGATCTCGGCAGTGGTCAAGGGCAGCAGCATCACGCCGAAGTGGGTCAGCACCCGCCGCGCCCGGCGGGCGTCGTACTCCGCCTGCGCTGGGTCGAGGTGGTGCGGGCCGTTGACCTCAAGCCCGGCCAGCAGGCTCGCCCAAAGGAAGTCGAGCCAATAGCTGAAGCCATCCGGTGTGATCAGGTTGGCGAACCGCCTATAGCCGGCGATGCCGCGTGCCCGCATTCCGCGGTGCAGTCGCCGTTCCTGCCGCGAGTGCGCGCCATCACCGGCGACCGCCAATGCGCGCCGCAGCGCGGCCGATCCCTCTCGGCCCCGCCCGGTCGCGGACAGCAACCGGTGCTCCGTCGTGTGCCGCAGGCGCAGCTCGTCCTGCAGGAGTGTGATGATCTTCTGTCGACCGAGCTCATGTGCGCTGTGCCGAAGAACGACCTCGCGAGACGCCACCGGGTGGCCGCGAATCTCCCTCAGCCCGACCAGATCGGCGGGCCCAGCGCGGACGATGCACACGCCGGGAACGTCGAGTGGGTCCCGCCAGCTCGGCACCAGCGCGCGGACGACAGCCGGCTGCGGAGGCGGGGGGCGACGCCGTACACATGCAGGCCGGCGAGACCGGTGAAGCACATCGGCTCCCCGATCTCCGACTGCACCACGAACAAGCGCTGATCCCACGACTCGGGAGTGCTGGACGCGACGAGGGTGCGTCGCCCCGTCTCGACGATCTCCCCCGCGGCCACCCGGCGCTGCACCAGGGCCGGTCGCAGTCCGGCTCGCAGCAATACGCCACCGCGCTCGCGCGCCTGCTGCGCCGTGCTCGCATCCATCAGCAGAGCGTGGCGACGTTCGCCGTACGGATGATGGGTCGGCACCCAATCTGTGGACACCCCCGCTTGCGATCTTTGAACCCAGCTGGTGCGTGGCGCAGTGCCCCGGGGTTCAAAGATCGCGACAAACCAGCGCCCGGGGGCACCAGCAAACGGCCCGTACTTCTGGCTCACGGCGCGTGATCTTTGAACCCAGCTGGTGCGTAGCGCAGTGCCCCGGGGTTCGAAGATCGCGACAAACTGGGCCGACCGGAGCCAGGGCAGATGGAGCTAGGCGAGGGCGGTGGGGTCGAGGCGGTCCGGGCGGTCCGAAGGGTCGGGGATGCGGCAGGCGCGCTCGAGGCGCAATGCCGCCACGCCGAGCAGCACCGCCGCCCCCGCCGACAGTCCGGCGACCACGAGGTCGGCGCGGGCCTGGCGCAGATCGGTGTTGCGCAGGAGGTGTACGCCGGTGCCGACCCATGCGCCGAAGGCCAGCGCGGCGAGCTGCGACGAGGCCTTGGCGAGGGCGGCGAGCCGCGCCACGACCATCGGCAGGATCGGCTTCGTCCGCGGCTTGCCGGCGAGCCGCGCGGTGACCGACGGCGCGAGGAAGAGCTCCGCAACTGCGAGCAGAAAGGTCGTCAACGCTGCGGTGTAGGGCAGCGGCGGCAGATCGCCGTAGAAGCGGCGCACCAGCAGCCACGTCGCCAGCGCGGCGACGACCGCGCTGATGAGCAGGTCCACGAGACGCGTGGGCCTCATCCGCACCCCGATGGCACGACGAGGGTCAGCTCGTCACGTCGGGTGAGTCCAGCTGTCCCGACCACCCGGATGAGCTCAGCCACCGAGCTCCCCCCGAGCTGGGCGGTGGGGTCGACATCGAGCCAGGGCACCAGCACGAATGCGCGCTCGCTCGCCCGCGGATGCGGAAGGGTCAGGGTCGGGTCATCGCTCGCGAGGTCGCCGAAAGTGATGATGTCGATGTCAAGCACGCGGGGTCCCCACCGCTCGCCGCGGACCCGTCCGGCGAGTAGCTCGATCTCCTGGCACCAGGCCAGCAGCGCGGCGGCAGAGTCATCGGCCTCGACCACCACCACGGCGTTGAGGAAGTCTGGCTGAGCCGGACCGCCCATGGGCGAGGTCTGGTAGACCGGCGACACCGCCAGAATGCGGGAGTGTTCCCCCAGTGCGTCGACGGCAGATTGGAGCGAAGCGGCCCGGTCACCGAGATTGGCGCCGAGAGATAGCACGGCACGCGTCATCGGCGGCGCCGTCGTACGACGGTCACGGCGACGTCGTCGAGCTGCACCGACACGGGCGCCTGGGGCTTGTGCACCGTCACCTCCGCCCCCTCGACCAGCGCCTCCGAGAGGCAGACGTCGGCGAGGCGCTTGGCGAGGGTCTCGATGAGGTGAACCGGCTCGCCCGAGACCACCGAGGCGAGACGCGCCGAGAGCTCTGCGTAGTCGACCGTGTCCTCGAGCTTGTCGCTGACGCCAGCCTGGCGGGTGTCGACGGTGAGGACGACGTCGACGACGAAGTCCTGGCCGGCTGCGCGCTCGGACTCGAGCACGCCGTGGAACCCGCGGACCCGCAGCCCGCGCAGGGTGATGTGGTCAGCCATCGGGGTCCTCCTCGGTGAGCTGGCGGATCACGGGGGACCCGTGGTGCAGCGTCATCAGCCAGCGGTCGCCCATGCGGCGGAAGACGTTGGTGGAGACGACCTTCGCGTCACCGCCCGGCTCCCCGGGCGCGGTCAGGATGTTCTCAGCGCAGCTGACGACGGCCAGGTCGCCGTGAATGACCACGGTGGTGTCGCTCAGGAAGAACTGGATGTAGGGGGTGTTCGCGAAGATGAGCGCCCAGGACCGCATCACTCGGCTCGTCCCGCGCAAGGCGTCCCAGCCAGGGTGGACGCAGAAGACGTCATCGTCGGCGGCCCACACCGCGCGCATCCGGTCCAGGTCAGCGACCTCGAACGCGGCGTAGAACTCCGCGTTGGCCGCTTCGACCGCAGCGTCGTCCGCGATCACCGCGCCGCGCCCGCGATCGCGGCGACGACGCGCACAGCGTCCGCCGCGGGCCGTGCCTCGTGCACGCGGACCGCCCACGCCCCGCCGGCTGCCGCGAGCGCGGTCACGGCCTGCGTCGCGTCGTCCCGGTCGCCGACCGGGCGGTCGCCGAGCACCGCGCCGAGGAAGGACTTCCGGGACGCCCCGACGAGGAGTGGGCGGCCGAGGCCGACGAGGGCATCGAGCCGGGAGAGCAGGGCCAGGTTGTGGCCTCCTGCCTTGGCGAATCCGAGACCAGGGTCGAGGACGACCCGGTCGACGTCGACTCCCCCGCCGACGACAGCGTCCAGCCGTGCGCCGAGCTCGGCACAGACCTCCTTCACGACGTCGGCGTACACAGCGTGGTCACCCATCCGGGACGACGGCGCACGCCAGTGCATGACGACGTACGGCGTCCCCATCGCAGCCACGGCACTGATCATGGCCGGGTCGGCGAGCCCACCGGAGACGTCGTTGACGACGGCCGCGCCAGCAGCGACTGCCGCGTCGGCGACAGCGGCGCGCGTGGTGTCGACCGACACCACCGCGCCCGCCGCGACGAGCTCGCGGATCACCGGCAAGACCCGACGCAGCTCCTCGCCCGCATCGACCCGGGCAGCGCCGGGCCGAGTCGACTCCCCGCCCACGTCGAGCAGGTCCGCCCCGTCGCGAAGCAGCAGCAGGCCGCGTGCTACCGCGCCTGCAGTCGTGGCGAAGGAGCCGCCGTCCGAGAAGGAGTCCGGCGTGACGTTGATGACCCCCATCACCAGGCACCGGCCAGCGGGTGGTCCGGTGACGCCGGCAAGCAGCGGCGCAGTCATGCAGCGACCCTACCCACGACGTACGCCGGACGACGCCCCGGATCGCAGTCCGAGCGCCTCGGCGAAAGCGCCTGCCCACTCCGCGTAGCCCACCTCGTTGGGGTGCAGCCCGTCGCGGGCGTACTTCCCCCGCCAGGGCGGGCCGGTACTAGCCCACACGTCGGCGACCAGCAGTCCGCGGGCGGGCCCCCGCGTGCGGATGACCTCGTTGACCGCTTCAGGCTTACGACGCCCCAGCCCCTTGGACAGCGTCGCGACCACCGAGCCCGGCGGCAGCGCTTCGATCAGCTGGCTCACCTGAGCGACGAGCAGCGCAGTCGGCGTGCGATGCAGCAGGTCGTTGCCGCCGACCGCACACGTCACCAGTGCGACATCTGTCAGCTCGTGGAGGGCGGGGAGCTGCTCGTCCAGCACGTCGAGTGTTCGCGCGCCTGAACGAGACAGGTTGACGAGGCGCCACGGCGGCTCGGTGGGACGCGCCACCAGCTCCCCGCGGAGCTGGCCGACCCAGCCGCCCTCCTTGGTGGACGCTCCGATGCCCTGCGCCGCGCTGTCGCCCAGGGCTACCCAGAGCCGGCCAGGGCCGTCCAGCGCGGTTGCGTTCTCCCGGCGCCACGCCGCGGCGTACACCGGCACCTGTGCCCGGCTGACGCCGACGCCCGGCATCACCCGCTGCAGCGCGCGTGAGCCAATCGTGTAGGCCCAGGACCCCTCGGCCACCGTCAGCCAGCTAGCGGCGCGCGAGGATGAGGCTCATCGCCTCGTTGCGCGTCGACACCTGGTCACGGAAGAGACCGCGCACCGCGGACGTGATCGTCTTGGCCCCGGGCTTGCGCACGCCCCGCATCGACATGCAGAGGTGCTCGGCCTCGACGACGACGATCACGCCACGCGGTGCCAGCGCGTGCTCGAGCGCATCGGCGACCTGGGTCGTGAGTCGCTCCTGCACCTGCGGGCGCTTCGCATAGAGGTCGACGAGGCGTGCCAGCTTGGACAGCCCAGTGATCTGGCCCGCCGAATTCGGGATGTAGCCGACGTGGGCTACGCCGAACCACGGGACCAAGTGGTGCTCGCAGTGGCTCCACAGTTCGATGTCGCGCACCAGCACCATCTCGTCGTGACCCTCGTCGAACATCGACGTGAGCACGTCGCTCGCATCGCGACCGAGGCCCGCGAACGCCTCGCGATACGCGCGTGCCACCCGCTGCGGCGTGTCTCGCAAGCCATGGCGATCGGGATCCTCGCCGACCGCGAGCAACAGCTCGCGGACCGCCGCCGCCGCTCGCGCTTCGTCGAACGGAGGCGGGCTGTCCGCTGGGGTCACCGCTCCGTCGTACGCGGCGCGCGCCGGGTGCTCGTGCTCTTGCTCGTCGCCGCCGCTCCCGCGCGACGGACCGCGCGCGCCGTGGCCTTGCCAGCAGTCGCCTTGCCGTTGCTCGCCACCGACCGACCGCTGCCCGCTTTCGTCGTCGAGCCGCCGTTCTTCGAGACGCCCGACGGCGGCGGCGTACGGCGGCCGCGCGACCCGCTGGCCGGCGACGAGTCGATGAGCGCGCGCTCAGCCGGAGTGAGCACCGGTGGCCGGTCCGACGGCTTGCGCTTGCCGCCATTGCCCATCCAGATGCCGCGGTTGGGACGCTTGCGGACGGGCGCGAAGAGCGCGAGCACCTCGTCCTTGTTGAGCGTCTCCTTCTCCATGAGCTGGAGGACCATCTCGTCGAGGATGTCGCGGTACTTGACGAGCACCTCCCACGCCTCGTCGTGCGCCTCGTCGATGAGGTGACGGACCTCCGAGTCAATGAGCGCAGCGACCTCTTCGGAGTAGTCGCGCTGGTGTCCCATGTCCCGGCCGAGGAAGACCTCGCCGTTGTTCTGGCCGAACTTCAGCGCCCCGAGCTTGTCGCTCATGCCGTACTCGGTGACCATCGCGCGGCAGATGGAGGTGGCCTTCTCGATGTCGTTGCTCGCGCCGGTGGTCGGCTCGTGGAAGACGAGCTCCTCCGCCGTACGACCGCCGAGCAGCATGGCGAGCTGGTCGATCATCTCCGACCGCGTGACGAGGAACTTGTCCTCGGTCGGCAGCGTCATCGTGTAGCCGAGCGCTCGACCCCGCGGCAGGATCGTCACCTTGTGCACCGGGTCGCTGTTGGGCAGCGCGTGGCCGACGAGAGCGTGCCCGGCCTCGTGGTAGGCGATGATCTTGCGCTCTTTGTCGCTCATGACCCGGCTCTTGCGCTCGGGGCCGGCCATCACCCGGTCGATGCTCTCCTCGAGGATCTCGTTGGTGATCTCCTTCTTGTCCAACCGGGCAGTGAGGAGAGCGGCTTCGTTGATCGTGTTGGCCAGGTCAGCGCCAGTGAAGCCGGGCGTGCGCCGGGCGATGATGTCCATGTCGACGTCCTTGGCCAAGGGCTTGCCCTTGGAGTGGACGCGGAGGATGCCCTTGCGGCCCTCGAGGTCAGGACGGTCGACGACGATCTGCCGGTCGAAGCGGCCCGGCCGAAGCAGCGCGGGGTCGAGGATGTCGGGGCGGTTGGTCGCCGCGATGAGGATCACGCCGCCCTTGACGTCGAATCCGTCCATCTCGACGAGCAGCTGGTTGAGGGTCTGCTCGCGCTCGTCGTGGCCCCCGCCGAGCCCGGCGCCGCGGTGTCGGCCGACCGCGTCGATCTCGTCCACGAAGATGATGGCCGGCGCGTTGGCCTTGGCCTGCTCGAAGAGGTCCCGCACGCGTGATGCGCCGACTCCGACGAACATCTCGACGAAGTCGGATCCGGAGATCGAGTAGAAGGGCACCCCGGCCTCGCCGGCGACGGCGCGGGCCAGCAGGGTTTTGCCGGTGCCCGGCGGGCCGTAGAGCAGCACGCCCTTGGGGATCTTCGCGCCGAGCGCCTGGAACTTGGCCGGGTTCTCCAGGAACTCCTTGATCTCCTGGAGCTCCTCGATGGCCTCATCTGCGCCGGCGACGTCGGCGAACGTCGTCTTGGGTGTGTCCTTGGTGACCAGCTTGGCTTTGGACTTGCCGAAGTTCATCACCCGCGAGCCGCCGCCCTGCATCTGGTTCATCACGAAGAACAAGATGAAGACGATGACCGCGATGGGCAGCAGGCTGAAGAGCAGGCTGACCAGGACGTTGTCCCCGCTGACCTTGACGCCGGAGCTCTCAGCGCCGGCCTCCTTGATGGCCAGCTGGAGCTCGTCGGCCTGCTCGAAGGCGAAGTCGGCGCGGAACTTGTCCCCGTCCTTCGTCTCGATCTCGACCCGCTGCTCCTTGTCGAAGACCTTGCCGGTCTTGACCTCGCGCGCAGCGATCTTGTCCTGAACGAACGACAGCGGCCGACTCTTGGCGCCGTCCGGCCGGGCGAAGCTGATGAACACGAGCACGAGCAGCAGCGTGACCACGATGAAGGGGAAGGGTCCGCGCGCGTAACGTCTGACGTTCACTCGTCGTCGGGTCCCCGAACGTGCGGGCCCCGTCCTCCTGCCGCCTAAGAGACCCCGACCTGCCGCCCGCGGGTCGGGTTACGGCGGTTTCGTGCGGTCCGTGGATGTCTTCACGGTAACACCGGTGAGCGGGGCCCTCAATTGGAGCGAGCGGCCCACGCCTCGGCGTACGTCGTGCTCAACGCGCGCTCCGGTTCAGTCGTTCCGGCCCACGTTGAGCGTCGCCAGGTAGGGCAGGTTGCGGTAGCGCTCCGCGTGGTCGAGCCCGTAGCCCACGACGAAGACGGTGGGCAGGTCGAACCCGACGTAGCGAACCTTCACCTCGACCTCTGCGGCCTCCGGCTTGCGCAGCAGTGCGCAGACCTCCAGCGATGCCGGCTGGCGGGTGCGCAGGTTGCGGAGCAGCCAGCTGAGGGTGCGCCCCGAGTCGATGACGTCCTCCACGACGAGGACGTGCTTCCCGCTGATGTCGCCGTCGAGGTCTTTGAGGATGCGGACGACGCCGCTGGTCGAGGTGCCGCTGCCGTAGGACGACACCGCCATGAAGTCCACGCTGGTCGGCGTCTTCAGGGCCCGGGCGAGGTCACCCATGATGATGAAAGCGCCCTTGAGCACCCCGACGAGCAGCAGCTCGCGGCCTTCGTAGTCGGCGTCGATTGCCGCCGCGAGCTCAGCGACCTTGCTCGAGATCTCTTCCTCGGTGACCAGGACGGGGCCGAGTTGGTCGGGCACGGGGCGGACCTCCACGCGGTTCAGTGCTCGCTCGACCACCAGCGGTCAGGACTTCTCCACCACGAGCGTGTCACACCGGCGTACGGCGACGAAACCACCCGGCAGGCAGACGCCACCCTGCCCGTGCCACTCCATGACCAGTGCGTCGGCCGACAGCACGTGGCCGTGCGTGAGGGACCCCGCGGGCACCCCTGAGGAGACCAGCAGCCGTCGTACGACGCGGGTCCGGAGGGCTTCGGGCTCAGCCTGCAGCGCTCGCACCGCCAGGGACCGCAGGTCGCCGGCAGAGGGGCCGGCACAGCGTTGCCACGCCTGCTCAGCAAGTGCGTCCAGCAGGTCAGCATCAGCCCGGGCGAGGGAGGCAGTGCGAGCCAGAGCGGCGGCAACTCCCGGCCCGAGCTCGGCCTCGAGCAGCGGCAGCACGCTGTGGCGCACCCTGTTGCGGGTCAGCGACAGGTCCGAGTTGCTCGGGTCCTCCCAGGGGTCGAGTCCCTGGTGGCGGCAGGCCTCGACCAGAGTGGCATGCGTCAGGTGCAGCAGGGGGCGGCTGATGTCGCGCCGAGCCGCGGGCATGCCCGCGAGCGATCGCACACCCGAGCCGCGGGCTAACCCGAGCAGCACCTGCTCCGCCTGGTCGTCGAGGCTGTGCCCCAGGTAGAGAGATCGAGCCCCGCTGCTGGCCGCGGCCGATGCGAAGGCGTCGTAGCGGCACCGCCGGGCGGCCGCCTCGGGTCCCTCGCCCCGGCGCGGCGTGACCGGGGAGCGAATGACCTGCACGTCGGTGACCCCGAGGGCGCGGGCCTGGGCCTCGACACGTTCGGCTTGTCTCGCGGACATCGCCACGATGGCGTGGTCGACATGGACCACCCCGGGCCGTCGGCCCTGCCGGGGCGCCTCGAAAGCGAGGGCGGCGAGCAGGGCGAGCGAGTCGGCGCCACCGGACACCCCGGCGAGGACCAAGTCGCCCTCGGCCGTGCTGTGCAGAGCGCTGCGGACGGCGACCCGGACCGCAGCGACGGCAGGGTGCGGGTCAGGCACCGTCGGCGGCGGCCAGAGGCGGCGCGCCGAGCACGCGGCGTACCCATGCCTGCGGGTCGCGGATCTCGGCTTCCGTCGGCAGGGTGTCCGGGGACGTCCAGATCGTGTTGAACCGCGTCATGCCTTCGGCGTCGACGATGTAGCGGACGAACGCAGCGCCTTCGGCGTACTGCCGCATCTTCAGGTCGAGGCCGAGCAGCGACCGAATCATGCGGTCCACCGGTCCGCTGCCCTTGCGGCGCTCGTCGAAGCGACGGCGGATCTCCGCGATGGTCGGTACGACGTCAGGCCCGATCGCGTCCATCACGACGTCGGCGTGTCCCTCGAGCAGGCTCATGAGCGCCTGGACCTCGGAGAGCACCACGCGCTGCGCGGGGGTCTGCACTGCCTCGATCAGGCTCAGCTCGCTGCCCCTCGATGCGGCACCTCGCACGGCAGAGACGGCGGACTTCAGCCGCGAGAGCAGCTGTGCCGCGTCGAGGTCACTCGCCTCGACGAAGCGCTCGACGAGACCGCTGAAGTGCTCCCGCAGCCACGGCACCGCAGTGAACTGCGTGCGGTGCGTCACCTCGTGCAGCGTGACCCAGAGTCGGAAGTCGTGCGGGTCCACGCCGAGGCGGCGCTCGGTCTCCACGATGTTCGGCGCGACCAGGGTCAGCCGGCCCGGACCGCCGGCCGCGAGGAAGAGCTCGAACTGGCCGAGCACCCGCGAGGCGACGTAGGACATCAGGGTGCCGACCTGGACCCCCGTGATCTTCGGCCCCACCACGCCCAGCAGCCCTCCGGTCGGGCGATCCAACCGCTTGGCCGCGATCTTCTCGATGAGCGGGCTCAGCACGACCTGGAAGCCCTCGACGTTCGCCTGCACCCAGCCCACGCGGTCGACGACGGCGACCGGGATGTCGAGGTCGGGTACGACGAGACCGGTGATCTTCGCGACGTGCTGCTCGGCGACAGGCACCAAGCGCCGGAGCTCATTCCCCGTCGCCCGTGCTTCTTCGGCCGTCGTCGGCGGACCCGGCCGGACCAGGCGCCGCGCCGTGGATACGGCGACGTCCCAGTCGATCATGCCCGCTACTTCGTGCCCCCGCGCTTGGCATTGGCCTTGAACCCGCGGGCCTTCACGACATAGCCGACGACAGTGGCGAGCAGCACCACCGCGGCGAGCGCGGCGAGCGCGCCCATCAGCTTGTAGGTCCAGTTGTCCGCGGGAGCCAGGTCGTTCTGGGGTGGTGGGATGTCGACGACCTGCGCCAGCGCCGACTGGGGCGCGACGAGCCCGACCAGCACCAGAGTGACGACGGCGGCGGCGAGCGCGCGCGGACGAGATGCCATGGCGGAATCGTACCCTCGGCGGCGCATCACCGAGCGCAGCTCACTGAGAGCATCCGCAGCTGGCCAGGGCGGCGGCGGCGGCGTCGAGGACTTCGGCACCAGTCGTCGCGGCCCGGCTGGGCAGCCGGTCGGCGGAGAAGGCGAAGACCAGCTGGCGGCCGTCGGCCGTCTCCACGAAGCCGGCCAACGTGCTCACGTTGTCGAGCGAGCCGGTCTTGGCGCGCACCCGGCCGGCCCCCGCGGCGGCGGGAGCTTCGTCGTAGCGCTCCGAGAGGGTGCCGTCGAAGCCGCCGACGGGCAGACCGCTGATCAGCGCCCGCAGCCGGGGCTGCTCCGCAGAGAGCCCGAGCGCCAGTACGCGCGCGAGCCCGGCCGTCGTGACGCGATTGCGCGGCGAGAGACCGGAGCCGTCGACCAAGCCGCTCCCATCGCCGGGCGCGCCGAGCTCAGACAGAGCGGCCGCGACTCCCTGGGCCGCTCCCGCGAACGTCGCGGGCAGCCCACGCTCACGCGCGACCAGGTGCCCGAGGGACTCGGCGAGGTTGTTGTCGCTCGCCGCCAGCATGCGCTCCACGAGCGCCGCTACCGGAGGGGAGGACACCCGGCCGATCGGCGCCACCCCGACGGGGGCGGTGGCGCGTACGACGAGGTCGGGGACGGTGATGCCGCGCTGTCGCAGCAGGTCGCGGAGAGCGCGACCCGCAGCAAGGTCCGGCTCGGAGTGGCGGTCGGACTTGCCTGGAGTGATGCGGCCGCCATCCACCATCAGCGCGGTGACCGGGGCGACCGAGCCCTCCGTGAAGTAGGTCGGCTTCCACGCCGGGCCCGACCGGGGCGGCCCGAAGGCGCCGCTGTCGACCGCCACAGCGCCTGTGATGGACGTGATCCCTGCCGTGCGGACGGCATCGGCGAGCACCTCCAGCCGAGCCGGGCGCGGATAGCGCGAGCGCTTCGCGCCTGCTGGCGAGGCGAGGGTGGCGTCGCCCGCACCGACAAGCAGGAGGCGGCCGTCGAGGCGGCCGCTGACCAGGGTCCCAACCGGCACGACGGTCGTCTCCAGCTGCCGCTCCGGGCCGAGCACATGCAGTGCGGCGACCGCCGTCATCACTTTGGCTGTGGATGCGGGCAGCACCGCCAGGGACGCGTTACGCGAGTAGAGGACGGTGCCCGTCGGGCCGTCCACGACCACCGCACTGACCCGGGGACCGAGCCGCGAGTCTGCCAAAGTAGGGTTGACAGCCGCCGCGACCGCACCCTGGGTCAGCACACCGGCGGCGGCGTCCAACGCCTGGCCGAGCCTCGGCAACGGGGACGGGGTGGGGACGGCGGCGGCACTTCCACCGTGGGTGGCAGTGAGCGTCGGGGCTGGCGACGACGCGACCGCCCCGAGTCTGGGCGCACCCGTGCGCCGCAGCTCCACTGCCACGCCGCCCGCCACGACAGCCGCGGCAACGGCGAATGGGACCCACGTCGAGCCGCGAGAGCGCGCCAGGGCAGGTCGCGCCAGTCGCAATCCGATCAGTCCCATCCTGGAGGGTGCTCGCCGGTCACCTCGCGTGCGGCAGACTCATCCTATGAACTTCGACGTGACCATCGAGATCCCCAAGGGCACGCGCAACAAGTACGAGATGGACCACGTGACCGGCCGCATCCGGCTGGACCGCATGCTCTTCACTGCGACCCGCTATCCGGCGGACTACGGCTTCGTGGACGGCACCCTCGGCGAGGACAGCGACCCGCTCGACGTGCTCGTGCTGCTCGACGAGCCGACGTTCCCGGGCTGCCTGATCCACTGCCGGGCGCTGGGCATGTTCCGGATGACCGACGAGAAGGGCGGCGACGACAAGGTCCTCGCGGTGCCGTCCGACGATCCGCGCATCGTGGCGACGGAGCTGGACGACGTACCGCCGCACCTGCTGCTGGAGATTCAGCACTTCTTCGAGACATACAAGGACTTGGAGCCCGGCAAGTCGGTAGAGGGCGCTACCTGGGTCGGCCGGGAGGAGGCAGAAGCCGAGATCCGGGCTTCCCGGCAGCGCCTGAGCGACGCCGGCGGACTGCCCCACTAGAGCGCTCTGCTCCCGTCACCGCCGCTGCGCCAGCACCGTGGCGGTGTCCTTCTCGATCCGGCGGACAGCCGCGTCGAGGCTGAGGTTGCCGGCGAAGAGCGCGGTGAGGATCTCGCCGGCCGTCTCCTCCGCCTCGTGCCAGCCCGGCGAGCTCGGCATGGCCCGCACTGTCGGCAGCGCGTCGAGGAACACCTGGGCCGACTTGGGCTCTACCGTCGGGTCGAGGAAGACCGGCGACTCCGCAAGAGCCTGCACGCTCGGCACGGTGCGACCGGTCCTGGCGAGGACGGTGGCCCCCTCGGTGCTGACGGCGTACGCCGCGAAGGCCTGGCCGAGCGCCTTGTTCTTCGACTTCGCCGCCACGCAGTAGCCATCGGAGTGCAGCACGCTGGTGGCGCTGACCTTCCTCGGCACTCCTACGACGTCGAACTCCAGATCCGGCGCTTTGCGCAGCGACGGCACCGCGCGCCGGCTCTCGAAGAGCATCGCCGTGCGCCCGGCGAGAAAGGCCTCCTCCGGCTCCTGGGCGGCCCGCTGCGTGGCATCGAGGCCGGTCTTCTGCAGGTCGAGGAGGAACTGCAGCGCCTCGCGCGCCGGCGGAGCGTCCAGCGTCACCTTGGACGGATCGCTCTCCTTGTCGACGATCTCACTGCCGTTGCTCCAGACGAAAGGCGCCAGCCGGATGAGCTCGGTCTCGAAGCCGACCGCCTCGACGCCCTTGGCCTGCAGTGCCCGGGCCGTCGCGAGCATGTCCGACCAGGTCCAGCCCTGCTTCGGCACGTCGACCCCCGCCTTCGCGAACATCGCGGGGTTGAAGTAGACGACCATGCTGGACGCGTTCTGGGGCAGGCAGAGCAGTCTGCCGTCTTTCGTGAACGCCGCTACGGGAGCGGGATAGAGCCCAGCCGCCGCTGCCGGGTCGGGCGGGTCGATCACTTCCGGCCGGGCGAAGGTGCCGAAGCGGCGATAGTTGATGAGGAAGACGTCGGGCGGTTTGCCGGCGGCGAAAGCCGTCGCCAGCTTGGCGATGTGGTCGCCCTGCGACGCCACCGGGATCAGCGTCACCGTCGCGCCCGGATGACTGGCTTGAAACGAGTCCACCAGCTCCTGGGCCGCCTTGATCTCGCTGTCGCCGCCAGAGAGCTGCACGCGGATCGAGCCCGTCAAGGCCGCCCCCGGGTCGCGGCGGCCGGCCGGCTCAGCCCCGCCGCTGCACGCGGAAAGCGCGATCAGCGGGAGGGCGCAGACCATGGCTAACGTACGGCGCACGCGGCGTTCCTCTTCCTGCTGCGCGGGAGTTCCGACGGTGGAGCCGCCTGTCGGAATCGAACCGACGACCTTCTCATTACGAGTGAGACGCTCTACCGACTGAGCTAAGGCGGCGCGTCACCCGGCGACGGGCAACGACGGGGCAGTGTACCCGCGCGACGGCTCAGCCCGGAGCGGTGCCGGAGCCGACGGTGCCGTCGCCGTACGCCGTGTCGAACGCGGTGCGCGATCCGCAGACCGCGGCAACCGAGCAGGCGCACCGACGCCCGGTCTCGTGCACGCGGACGACGACGGACTCGGCCGGCACGTTGTGCCCCACGACCGTCCCCGGCCCCTCGGGCGACTCCACGGTCTCGCCCAGCTTGGGGGCAGCCGCCTTGAACTCCTGGTAGAGCGGGTGCTCGTACTTCAGGCAGCACATCAGCCGACCGCAGGCCCCGGAGATCTTGAGCGGGTTGAGCGGCAGGTCCTGATCCTTGGCCATTCGGATCGACACCGGCTCGAAGTCGGTGAGGAACGTCGCGCAGCACAGGTCACGCCCGCACGGGCCGATGCCGCCCTGCACCCGCGCCTCATCGCGTGCCCCGACCTGGCGCAGCTCTACGCGAGCGCCGAGCGTCTTCGCCAGGTCGCGGACCAGCGACCGGAAGTCGACCCGGTGCTCTGCCGCGAAGTACACCGTGAACCGATTGGTAGAGCTGACGTAGTCGACCGCCACGACCTTCATCGTCAGGTTGTGCTCGCGAACGAGCCGCTTTGTCGCTACCCGAGCCTCCGCGCGACGGGTCCGGTTGCGCTCGTCCCGGTCGAGGTCTGCGTCCGTCGCAATGCCCGCCAATGTGGGCAGCCCGCCGATGTCGTCGGCGACGTGCTGCGGGGCCCACACGCACTCGGCGATTTCGGGACCGTCATCGGTCGGCACCAGCACCTTGTCCCCGACCCGCGGCGCGTGGGCACCCGGGTCGAGGTAGTAGAGCCGGCCGTATCGCTCGAACGAGACGGCGCAGATCATCGCCATACGACGATGCTACGTCGTCGCGGCAGCGCCTCAGGCGGAACGCAGCGCCAGGGCCATCCGCTCGACCGCCAAGAGCTCGTCAACGTTGGTCTCGGTCAGCACCTCGCGGCAGGCCAGGATCGCCTCGACGCGACGCAGGTTGACCTCCGCTGACGAGGTGGCCGCGGCCGATCGGATCGCGTCAGCCTGGTCGGCGTGGACCAGTGTGGTGCCACCCAGCTGGGTGACGGTGACGTCGCGGTACCACGCGGCGAGGTCGACCAGAGCGCGGTCCAGAGCGTCCCGGCGCGACCGCTTGGTCTGCGACTTGATGCGGTTCTCCACCTCCTTGCGGAGGCCGGCGCTGCCGCGCACCTTGCCTACTGCCTCCAGCAATGCGTCGGCCTCCTCGACCGCCGCCGCGGTGCGCACCTTGGCTTCAGCGGTGGCAGCGGTGACGAGGTCGGCGGACGCCTCCAGGCACTCGCCGACGCTGGATAGCCGACCGGCGATCGCCAGTGCCCGCTGCCGCTGCTCGCGGGCCGACTCGTCGGTGGCAAGCGCACGCGCTCGCCCCACGTGCCCCTGCGCCGCGCCTGCGGCCCACCGCGCCCGATCCTCCGGCACGCCCTCCGCGGTGAGCACCGCCGTGATGTCAGCCGTGCTGGGCAGGGCCAGCACCACCGAGCGGCAGCGACTGCGGATGGTGGCGAGGATGTCCTCGGTGCTCGGAGCGCACAGCAGCAAGACCGCCTGCGGCGGCGGCTCCTCCAGAGTCTTCAGCAGCATGTTGGCCGCGATGTCGGTGAGCCGGTCAGCGTCTTCGACCACGACAACCGTCCATGGCGAGGACTGCGGTCGGCGGGCCATCCGGCCGATGATGAGCTCCGCGTCCCCCTTGAGGATCGCCACTCCCTCGGGCCGGATGAGCGTGACGTCGGGTGCCGATCGAGCGGCCACCTGGCGACAGGAGTCGCAGCTCCCGCAGCCGCCGGCCGGGCACTGCAGTGCGGCGGCGAACGCTCGCGCCGCCACGGACCGCCCCGATCCCGGCGGGCCGGTGAACAGCCACGCGTGCGTCATGCCATCGCCCGCCACCGCTGCGCGCAGCCGGCTCGTCGCCACCTCCTGACCGACGAGAACGTCGAAGACGCTCACCCGGCAGCTGCCGCGCTGGCCGCAGGCTCGTCGGTCGATCGCTCGGCAGTCGCGACCAGCCGCTCGTCCAGCCGGGCGCGAACGGCCTCGACGATCGCCAGGTGCACTTCGTCCGGCTCGCTCGTCGCATCGACGACGACGTAGCGAGTCGGGCTGGCGCCGGCGAGGGCGAGGAACGCCTGGCGCACCCGCTCGTGAAACTCCACCGACTCCCGTTCCATTCGGTCCGGGGTGCCGCGGAGCCGGGACAGCCCCACCTCCGGTGATACATCCAGGACAACCGTGAGGTCGGGAACCAGACCTCTGGTCGCCCAGCTGGACAGCTGGGCCACCTCGTCGGTCTCCAAGGAGCGGCCGCCACCTTGGTAGGCCAGCGACGAGTCGACGTAGCGGTCAGAGAGCACCACTGCGCCTCGCTCGAGGGCCGGTCGCACCACACCGTCCACGTGCTGCGCGCGGTCTGCGGCGTAGAGCAGGGCCTCCGCCCGCGCCGACAATCCCTCGGTCTTGCGGTCGAGCAGCAGCTTGCGGACGCGAGCGCCCAGTGGAGTGGCGCCCGGCTCGAACGTCGCGACGACGTCGCATCCGTCGCTGCGCAGCCGCGCTGCGAGCAGCTCCATCTGGGTCGACTTGCCGACGCCCTCGCCGCCCTCGAAGACGACGAAGATTCCCGGTGCCGTCGCCGGCAGCAGGCCGGTGCGTCGGCGTACGGCGTCGAGCAGCTCCTGCCGCAGCGGGATGGTGCCTTCGTCCATCTGACGGAAGGAGAACACCCCGACGGCGGCGGCGATGATTCCCGCGCCGAAGAGGACGATCGTCACCCCGTCGAGCCGGAAGCGCACGTCGCCGATGAGGACGGAGTTCTCCCCGATCGCGCCGGCGACGAAGGGGGCGATGGCCAAGGAGAGCAGCAGGTCGATGCGCATCAGGGACTGCACCGCGGCGAAGGTACGACCCCGCACCTCGTCCTCGACCTCGGCCCCGAGCAGGGTGTAACCGATCACCCAGGCGACGCCGGCGAAACCGCCGACGCCCAGGGTGGCGATGAGAGCAAGGATGAGGTTCGGGGTCAGCGCCATGACGCAGAGCGAGACGCCGGCGGCCACGATGGACAGCCCGAACATCCGGCGCCGGGAGAAGCCGCGCAGGAGTCTCGGACCCAGGCCCATGCCGAGGGCGAGGCCGCCGATCACGGTGCCGAAGAGGATGCCGTACGCCGCGTCGCCGCCACCTTGGATGCGGGCGAACACCCGGCCGAGGCCCACCACCGCACCGGCGGCTGCGCAGGCGCCGAGGATGCCGATCACCAGCCCACGAACCAGCGGGGTGCTGGTGAGGAAGCGGCCCCCCTCGCGGAGGTCGTCGAGAAAGCTGGGGCGCCGGCCACCCTCGCCAGTCGTCCGCTGTGCGCCGCGAATCTCGCGCAGCCGCCACACCGTGAAGGCGGAGAAGAGGAACGTCGACGCGTTGAAGTAAAGGGCGAGGTCGGTCGGGTTGGACGCGAAGAACGGCACCACCGAGCCGAGCGCGCGGCTGATCACGGCGAGCCCGGCGAAGACCGCGGACGCGATCGGCGCCGTGCCGTAGGTGGTGATGAGGCTGAGCTGGTTGGCGCTCTCGAGCCGCGCCGCGGGCAGCAGGTTGGGGACCGACGCCTCCTTGGCCGGGATCCAGAAGAGGCTGAACGACTCGATCACGAAAGACGCGAAGAAGAGGTAGGACACCCGGGGCACGAACGGAATCGAGGCGAAGAGAGCGAAGCGGCTCAGGTCACAGAAGACCATCAGCCGGCGGCGGTCGAACCGGTCTGCCACCACGCCGGCGAAGGGCCCCAGGATCAGCGCGGGGAGCAGCCGGAAGATCAACACGCCGCCGATGGCGAAGGATGACTTGGTGACCTGGTCGCCGGTCAGCTCTGCAGCGATCGCGGTGGTGGCGAGGAGGCCGAGCCAGTCGCCGAAGCTGGACACCGACAGGGCCAGCCAGAGCTTGCGAAAGGCCGGGTAGCTCAGGACGCTGCGCACCGCGTTGGGATCCGCGCCACCTTCGGCGAGTCCTGGCAGAGCCGCGCTTTCCGGTGTCTTGGCCGAGGCGATGGCGTGCTCCAGGACAGGTCGGGAGGCGGAAGAGCGATTGCCTCCCACTGTAACTGCGGGCTTCCTACCCCGGGCTGGGGGCATCAGGCCTTCTTGGCCGCCTTCTTCGCAGGCGCCTTCTTCGCCACTGCCTTCTTCGCAGTTGCCTTCTTGGCCGGTGCCTTGCGGGTCTGGCGCTTCTTCGGCACCGGACCGCGGGCGCGTCGGTCGGCCAGCAGCTCCGCCGCGCGGTCGATCGTGATCGACTCCACGTCGTCGTCCTTGCGCAGGGAGGCGTTGGTCTCCCCGTCGGTGACGTAGGGGCCGAAACGGCCCTCCCGGACCACTACCGGACCCCCACTGACCGGGTCCGGGCCTAGCTCCTTCAACGGCGGGGCTGCGGCGGCTCGGCCGCGGGCCTTGGGCTGGGCGAAGACGGCGAGGGCCTCCTCGAGGGTGATGGTGAGCAGCTGCTCCTCGGACGAGATCGTGCGCGAGTCCGACCCCTTCTTGACGTACGGGCCGTACCGGCCGTTCTGCGCGGTGATCTCCACGCCGTCGGCGGGGTCGACGCCGACGACCCGGGGCAGCGTGAGCAGGCGCAGCGCGTCGTCGAGCGAGATCGCGTTGAGGTCCATGTCCTTGAACAGAGACGCCGTCCGCGCTGGGTCCTTGGAGCCCTCGGGCGGCACCGTCGTGACGTAGGGCCCATAGCGCCCCGCCTTCGCGAGGACGGGATGCCCGCTCACCGGATCGGTGCCCAGCTCTCGCTCGCCACTCGGCTGGTCGAGCATCTCCATGACGCGGTCGAGGGTGAGCTCGTCCGGGGCAACGTCGTCGGGCACAGAGGCAGTGCGATCCCCGACCTGGATGTAGGGCCCGTAGCGGCCGACGCGCACGACAAGCGGCTCGCCGTCCGCCATCACCCCGATCGGGATGCTGTTGATCTCCCGGGCGTCGATCTCCCCGAGGTTCTCGCTCACCATCGCCTTGAGACCGGGCGAGGAGTCGGGCTCGGCCGCCAGGCCGAAGTAGAAGCTGGTCAGCCACGGCACCATCTCTGCCCGCCCGCCGGCGATGTCGTCGAGGTCGTCCTCCATCGAGGCGGTGAAGCGGTAGTCGACCAGCTTCGGGAAGTGCTGCTCCAGCAGGCTGATGACCGCGAACGCGGTGAATGTCGGCACCAGGGCGGAGCTCTTCTTCCAGACATAGCCGCGGTCCTGGATCGTGCCGATGATCGAGGCGTACGTCGACGGGCGGCCCACCCCCATCTCCTCAAGCGCTTTGACCAGCGACGCCTCGGTGTACCGAGCCGGCGGCGACGTCGAGTGCCCGGTGGGCTCGAGACCGGCAACCGTCACCGAGTCACCCTGCGCCAGCGGCGGGAGCAGCACCTCGCGGTCCTCGAGCTCGGCCTCCGGGTCGTCCGCCCCCTCGACATAGGCGCGGAGGAAGCCGGGGAAGGTGATGCTCTTGCCGCTCGCGGCGTACTCCACGTCCTCTCCGTCGCTGGAGACCGCGCCGAGGCGGACCTGCACGCTCTGCCCGCGCGCGTCGGCCATCTGCGACGCCACCGTGCGCATCCAGATCAGCTCGTAGAGCCGCAGCTCGTCACCGCCGATCGAGCCCCTCATCTGGTCCGGGGTGCGGAAGGAGTCCCCGGACGGCCGGATCGCCTCGTGCGCTTCCTGCGCGTTCTTGACCTTCTTCTCGTACCGCCGCGGCGAGTCCGGCACGTAGTCCGGGCCGTAGAGCTCCCGAGCCTGACTGCGCGCCGCGTTGAGGGCGGTCTCCGACAGTGT